>NZ_CAXSXF010000017.1:0-555 GCF_964241405.1 Necropsobacter rosorum | reverse complement strand
GGGGAGCCGAAGGGAAACCGAGTCTTAACTGGGCGTTGAGTTGCAAGGTATAGACCCGAAACCCGGTGATCTAGCCATGTGCAGGTTGAAGGTTGGGTAACACTAACTGGAGGACCGAACCGACTAATGTTGAAAAATTAGCGGATGACGTGTGGCTGGGGGTGAAAGGCCAATCAAACCGGGAGATAGCTGGTTCTCCCCGAAATCTATTTAGGTAGAGCCTTGAGCGGACACCTTCGGGGGTAGAGCACTGTTTCGGCTAGGGGTCCATCCCGGATTACCAACCCGATGCAAACTGCGAATACCGAAGAGTGATACTCAGGAGACACACGGCGGGTGCTAACGTCCGTCGTGGAGAGGGAAACAACCCAGACCGCCAGCTAAGGTCCCAAAGTGTATGTTAAGTGGGAAACGAAGTGGGAAGGCTTAGACAGCTAGGATGTTGGCTTAGAAGCAGCCATCATTTAAAGAAAGCGTAATAGCTCACTAGTCGAGTCGGCCTGCGCGGAAGATGTAACGGGGCTGAAACATAGCACCGAAGCTGCGGCATTCAGG
>NZ_CAXSXF010000016.1:0-600 GCF_964241405.1 Necropsobacter rosorum | reverse complement strand
TTCACCCGTTTTATCGTTACTTATGTCAGCATTCGCACTTGTGATATCTCCAGCAGACTTCTCAATCTACCTTCATCGACTTACACAACGCTCCCCTACCCAATCAGGTATCAGAGGACAGGAATCAGGTATCAGTAAGTTTTACTTACTAACCCTTGTAGCATTTTCGCTATTGCTTCATAGCGATTTCGCCACATGATATATTTCTGTTCATCTAGATAACCTAAATCAAAACAGTATCTTAACCAAACACGCATTTCATCTGCCGAACCTATTGCCATCATCAAAAAACGTTTAAACTCCGCTTTTGATTGTGCTTGTTTTCCAAAACCCTCTGCAATATTGGCGCAAATGCCTTTACTTGCTCGTCTTAGTTGGTCGCCTAATGCATATTGCTCTATACTTGGCAATGTTAGACTAAACTTATGAAGTTCTAATGAAACTTTATAAGCCTTTTGGAATACATTGAGTTCTTCAAATTTCTTTACTTGCATCTCTGATTCCTGATACCTGTCATCTGATACCTGAATGCCGCAGCTTCGGTGCTATGTTTCAGCCCCGTTACATCTTCCGCGCAGGCCGACTCGACTAGTGAGCTAT
>NZ_CAXSXF010000014.1:0-725 GCF_964241405.1 Necropsobacter rosorum | reverse complement strand
GATGACTGATCCCTGTTACCTGAGACTCAGTTTTCAGCTTGTTTCCAGATTGTTAAAGAACATATAAGACAATCGAACTTACGTTCTATCATCATTGCTAAACCTAATAAGTATAAGTGCGGTCGGTTTTAACACGATTTTAGCGTGCTTCCCTTCACCGCGGCGATTCACATTCGCCTTCTCACATTACGCTTAGCAATGACGATTGGTGGAGATAAGCGGGATCGAACCGCTGACCTCCTGCGTGCAAGGCAGGCGCTCTCCCAGCTGAGCTATATCCCCATTCAGGGAACAGGTATCAGGATTCAGGTATCAGTACCTAATCTTACCTATTCGTTTCATTACTTCCTTTTGTCACTCCAGTTATCGCTATCGGTACCCAAGTATCTTTTCTGATACCTGACACCTGATACCTGATACCTGAAAGTGGTGGGTCTGAGTGGACTTGAACCACCGACCTCACCCTTATCAGGGGTGCGCTCTAACCACCTGAGCTACAGACCCAAAAGGATACGTTTCGTTTTCCTTTGTTCCTCTCTTGTCTACAACTACCAGACAATCTGTGTGAACACTTGCTGTCACTTTATTTTCAGTGCAAGTCTAGGTGATAACCCTGTTACCTATATCCTATAACCTGACACCTGTTCAGTAAGGAGGTGATCCAACCGCAGGTTCCCCTACGGTTACCTTGTTACGACTTCACCCCAGTCATGAATCATACCGTG
>NZ_CAXSXF010000013.1:0-782 GCF_964241405.1 Necropsobacter rosorum | reverse complement strand
CTTCAATCCGAAACAAGCTGATACTTTCTACTGTTTACTGTCTGTTTATTATTCGACACCCTCAGTTTTCATCTCCTGATGTCTGATACCCGAATCCTGTCACCTGAACCCTGACTCCTGATACCTGCCACCTGAAAACCCTTGAGTGTTGTATGGTTAAGCCCCTCGGGCTATTAGTATGGGTTAGCTCAATGTATCACTACACTTACACACCCCACCTATCTACGTCTTCGTCTTAAACAACCCTTACTGGCTTTAAGCCAGGGAGAACTCATCTCAAGGCAAGTTTCGTGCTTAGATGCTTTCAGCACTTATCTCTCCCGCATTTAGCTACCCGGCTATGCGTCTGGCGACACAACCGGAACACCAGTGATGCGTCCACTCCGGTCCTCTCGTACTAGGAGCAGCCCCTTTCAATTCTCCAACGCCCACGGCAGATAGGGACCGAACTGTCTCACGACGTTCTAAACCCAGCTCGCGTACCACTTTAAATGGCGAACAGCCATACCCTTGGGACCTACTTCAGCCCCAGGATGTGATGAGCCGACATCGAGGTGCCAAACACCGCCGTCGATATGAACTCTTGGGCGGTATCAGCCTGTTATCCCCGGAGTACCTTTTATCCGTTGAGCGATGGCCCTTCCATTCAGAACCACCGGATCACTATGACCTGCTTTCGCACCTGCTCGACTTGTCCGTCTCGCAGTTAAGCTTGCTTATACCATTGCACTAACCTGACGATGTCCGACCGTCATTAGCAAACCTTCGTGCTCCTCCGTTAC
>NZ_CAXSXF010000012.1:0-893 GCF_964241405.1 Necropsobacter rosorum | reverse complement strand
GCGGCAAGTTCTGCAACAAAAGCGGATAGTTCTGCAACAGCTGCTGCTAATTCAGCGATTGAATCAGCTAATTCTGCGACAGCTGCAGCAAGCTCAGCTACCGAAGCGGGTAACTCCGCAACAGCAGCGGCAAGTTTTGCCACCGAAGCAGGTAAATCCGCAACCGTGGCAGCAAGTTCCGCGACGAAAGCGGATAATTCCGCAACAGCTGCTGCGAGTTCAGCGACCGAAGCGGGTAACTCCGCAACTTCTGCCGCGAGTTCAGCTACCGAAGCGGGTAACTCAGCAACAGCAGCGGCAAGCTCTGCGACGAAAGCGGATAATTCCGCAACAGCTGCCGCAAGTTCAGCGACGAAAGCAGATAGTTCTGCAACAGCTGCAGCAAGTTCCGCGACAAAAGCGGATAGTTCTGCAACCGCAGCAGCAAATTCAGCTACCGAAGCGGATAACTCTGCAACAGCGGCGGCAAGTTCCGCGACGAAAGCCGATAGTTCTGCAACAGCTGCTGCAAGTTCCGCGACAAAAGCGGATAATTCTGCAACAGCTGCCGCGAGTTCAGCTACCGAAGCGGGTAAGTCGGCAACCGCAGCAGCAAGCTCAGCTACAGAATCTGCTAACTCTGCAACCGCAGCAGAAAGTTCGGCAACCGAATCTGCCAATTCTGCAATTTCAGCTGCAAGTTCTGCTACGGAAGCGGGTAAATCTGCAACAGCAGCGGCAAGCTCAGCTACCGAAGCCGGTAAGTCGGCAACCGCAGCGGCGAGTTCGGCAACGGAAGCCGATAACTCCGCCACTTCTGCGGCAAGTTCTGCAACAAAAGCGGATAGTTCTGCAACAGCTGCTGCTAATTCAGCGATTGAATCAGCTAATTCTGCGACAGCTGCAGCAAGCTC
>NZ_CAXSXF010000011.1:0-895 GCF_964241405.1 Necropsobacter rosorum | reverse complement strand
AGTCTCCCACCTATCCTACACATCAAAATTCAAGGTTCAGTGTCAAGCTATAGTAAAGGTTCACGGGGTCTTTCCGTCTAGCCGCGGGTACACCGCATCTTCACGGCGATTTCAATTTCACTGAGTCTCGGGTGGAGACAGCCTGGCCATCATTATGCCATTCGTGCAGGTCGGAACTTACCCGACAAGGAATTTCGCTACCTTAGGACCGTTATAGTTACGGCCGCCGTTTACTGGGGCTTCGATCAGGCGCTTCTCTTTCGATAACACCATCAATTAACCTTCCAGCACCGGGCAGGCATCACACCCTATACCTCCACTTTCGTGTTTGCAGAGTGCTGTGTTTTTAATAAACAGTTGCAGCCAGCTGGTCTCTTCGACTTACTTCACCTCCATCCGTTAAGGACTTCAACTACCGTAAGCGCACCTTCTCCCGAAGTTACGGTGCCATTTTGCCTAGTTCCTTCACCCGAGTTCTCTCAAGCGCCTGAGTATTCTCTACCTGACCACCTGTGTCGGTTTTCAGTACGGTTTATAATTACCTGAAGCTTAGTGGCTTTTCCTGGAAGCGTGGTATCGGTAACTTCAGCCCCGTAGAGCCTCGTCATCACTTCTCGTTGTTTTAATGGATAAGCGGATTTGCCTACCTACCCCAACTACCTGCTTAAACAGACATATCCAACCGTCTGCTTACCTAACCTTCTCCGTCCCCACATCGCAGTAATTACAAGTACGGGAATATTAACCCGTTTCCCATCGACTACGCTTTTCAGCCTCGCCTTAGGGGCCGACTCACCCTGCCCCGATTAACGTTGGACAGGAACCCTTGGTCTTCCGGCGAACGGGTTTTTCACCCGTTTTATCGTTACTTATGTCAGCATTCGCACTTGTGATA
>NZ_CAXSXF010000010.1:0-1477 GCF_964241405.1 Necropsobacter rosorum | reverse complement strand
CCCGCTCTGCTCTCGAGTCGCGACGGGTATCTCTTGGAGCTCACTGGGTGGACTCAAGGGAGTCAAGCCTCCTGAGGCGTTTGGAGAGAGGTCGCGAGATTGGTCTCTAGGCCATGCAGGAGACGAAGGCCCTCATCTCTCGATGACGGGGGAATCTCGGGGTTGTTCTCGAGCGGCGGCCCCAGTGTGCGGTTTCTCACGAGGTACGACGGCGAGGTCAGTGAGCCTCTCGTGGGGCGCCAGGGAAGTCGGGTCTCCATGCGAGTGGCGAGGGGGAGCGCGTCATTGCTCCCGAGCCATGGTAGGGGAATCTGGCCTCGAGACGTGTTGAAGAAGGTCTCTCGAGGTCTTTCCCGGGTTGAGGCAGGAAACCCTGGGTTCCCTCGACTTGTGCAGGTGACCTCAGGGGGCTTCTCATGGTGGCTCTGAGAAGCCAGGGAAACTGGAGGTGGGAGGGGCCTCTCGGGACTCCACTGGGCTTGGTGCATTGGAAGAGGGCCTCATCTCCAGTTGAGGCAGGAACCGCAGGGTACCTCTGATTTCAGACTCCGATCGCAGGGTCCCTGCAGACTGGGGACAGGAGAGTCAGGCCTCGTCTTGGGTTGAGGCATGGAACTCCGCTTGCCTCTCGAGATGTCCCCGGGGAGAGAGGCCGCTTGTCGAGCTGTATTTGGAACCTGGGGTTTTTTCCGAACGATGCACGGAAAAACTGCCCCTTCGTGTTGACTTCATTCACAGGCTGGAGTTCGGAGAGGTGTCCGGGCATCGGGTTCTTATCAAGAGGGGACCGGGAAATCGGGGTCCTACGGAATGTGGAACCACCCACGAGGCCACGTCTGGAATGTCTTCGTGAGACCGGCCTCATCCTGAGGTGCGACCGGAAGGTCGGGAACCCCTTCCAGACAAAGCAGGGGAGTCGACCCTCCTGTCCAGATCAGGAGGGGAGAAAGGGCTCAGAGGAGGGGGTGCCGGAAAACCTCAGTGTTCCTCTCGAGGGAGACCGGGATTTCGGGGAACTTTGTGGGTCGCATCAAGGGTGCCAAGTGCCCTTTCGACCTCCAATTCCTAACGTGGGACTTCTCCTGAGGCGCTGTAGCGGGAAAGGGCTTCATCTTGCGATGACGGGGGAGCCACGTGGTTTTTCTCGAGTTACGGCGGGATTCTCGAGTTACGACGGGGAATTCAGGCTGCCTCTTGTGTTGGCCCAGGCAAGTCCAATCTTCCATTCGAGTTGCGAAGGAAAGCTGGGGATTGCTCTCGAGTGACTGCAGGGCCAATAGACCTCATCTAGGCTTGTGTCCAGAAGCCAATGTTCCTCTCCAGGGGCGACAGGGATCTCGGGGTTGCATTCCAGACGCACCCGGGGAGACAGGCATTCATCTCGAGTGGAAGCAAAGAACCCCGCTCTGCTCTCGAGTCGCGACGGGTATCTCTTGGAGCTCACTGGGTGGACTCAAGGGAGTCAAGCCTCCTGAGG
>NZ_CAXSXF010000009.1:0-1550 GCF_964241405.1 Necropsobacter rosorum | reverse complement strand
CAAGTCATCATGGCCCTTACGAGTAGGGCTACACACGTGCTACAATGGTGCATACAGAGGGCGGCGAAGCTGTAAGGCGGAGCGAATCTCAGAAAGTGCATCTAAGTCCGGATTGGCGTCTGCAACTCGACGCCATGAAGTCGGAATCGCTAGTAATCGCAAATCAGAATGTTGCGGTGAATACGTTCCCGGGCCTTGTACACACCGCCCGTCACACCATGGGAGTGGGTTGTACCAGAAGTAGATAGCTTAACCTTTTGGGGGGCGTTTACCACGGTATGATTCATGACTGGGGTGAAGTCGTAACAAGGTAACCGTAGGGGAACCTGCGGTTGGATCACCTCCTTACCGAACAGGTGTCAGGTTATAGGATATAGGTAACAGAGTTATCATCTAGACTTGCACTGAAAATAAGCGACAGCAAGTGTTCACACAGATTGTCTGGTGGTTGTAGAAAAAGCAAGAAAAAAGACCGCACTTTCCGGACCGTCTTCTAGGCCGGGCAGTCATAGTAGGGAAGTGTGTTGGTGAAGTTAAGAGGCTGAAATTGTCTTTAACTGTTGTCCCCATCGTCTAGAGGCCTAGGACATCGCCCTTTCACGGCGGTAACCGGGGTTCGAATCCCCGTGGGGACGCCATTTAAAGATGATTTTCGATTGTCTTATATGTTCTTTAACAATCTGGAAACAAGCTGAAAACTGAGTCTCAGGTAACAGGGATCAGTCATCAGGTATCGGAAGGTACGGGTGGATGATATTGTTATTTGAGTCAAAGTCTGAGAAAAAATCTTAGCCGGAAAAGGCGGCTAAGTGTTTAGTTAAACTAAACGACAACCGAGGGTGAAAGCCTTTGAGGTTGTATGGTTAAGTGACTAAGCGTACACGGTGGATGCCTTGGCAATCAGAGGCGAAGAAGGACGTGCAAATCTGCGAAAAGCTTGGGTGAGTTGATAAGAAGCGAATAACCCAAGATATCCGAATGGGGCAACCCAGTAGGTGAAGAACCTACTATCTTAAATTGAATTCATAGATTTAAGAGGCGAACCGGGAGAACTGAAACATCTCAGTACCCCGAGGAAAAGAAATCAACCGAGATTTTGTGAGTAGCGGCGAGCGAAAGCGAAAGAGCCTGTCAGTGATAGCGACACATTTAGGAGAACAAGCTGGGAAGTTTGGCGAGACAGGGTGATAGCCCCGTATCTTAAAAATGTGTTGTGGTACTAAGCTGACGAGAAGTAGGGCGGGACACGAGAAATCCTGTCTGAATATGGGGGGCCCATCCTCCAAGGCTAAATACTCCTGATTGACCGATAGTGAAGCAGTACTGTGAAGGAAAGGCGAAAAGAACCCCGGTGAGGGGAGTGAAATAGAACCTGAAACCGTGTACGTACAAGCAGTGGGAGCCGTAAGGTGACTGCGTACCTTTTGTATAATGGGTCAGCGACTTATATTTTGTAGCGAGGTTAACCGAATAGGGGAGCCGAAGGGAAACCGAGTCTTAACTGGGCGTTGAGTTGCAAGGTATAGACCCGAAACCCGGTGATCTAGCCA
>NZ_CAXSXF010000008.1:0-61724 GCF_964241405.1 Necropsobacter rosorum | reverse complement strand
CATCCGCGACCGTTCGACTTGCATGTGTTAAGCCTGCCGCCAGCGTTCAATCTGAGCCATGATCAAACTCTTCAATTAAAGCTTGATTCGCTCAATAACTGCTACTAGCTAAAAATTTCATTCCATCAAATTAAAACATAACGTAATAAAATGAAAGAATCATGAATTTCAAGTTAAGCACTTATCAAGACTTCAAAATTAAAAAAATATTTTTCAACAAAGTCAATCAACAAGTGCCCACACAGATTGTCTGATAAATTGTTAAAGAACAGTTGCATGAAGCAAGGCGTGCAAGTATAAACACAATCGTTCATCTCGTCAAGCGGTTATTTTTCCGTTTCAGTAAAAAACTGACCGCCGCTTTCGCCTACCCGCCGTCATCGCGGCTGCGGAGGCGTATTATAGAGATTTGCTTTATTGACGCAAGATATTTTTTGAGAAAATGATCGCAAATGCTTTTTTATTAAACAAATCTGCATAAATAGCGTTATTTTCATCCTATTTATGCAGATTGCGGCATCACGTTAACTTTTCTGCAAACGCTTTGACTTTCTGCCAATCCGTATATTCAATCTCTTTTGTCGGATCGGTTTCGCCACCGGTAATCTTCATAATCAACTGAATCATTATGCGATCAAAAAAACGATAACGCGGATAGCGCAGCGCACCGGCAAAAACCGCTGCCAGTTCAGGCTTCCACTGAATGCGCTGTAAAAATTTTCTGACATAAACATTGGTTTCCGGCGTATCTTTGCCGACTTTGCGCGCGGTGAGATTGACGCCGAAAAACGCACTGGGCTTTTTATTCAAAAGTGCGGTCTGTTTTTTTACAAAATCGTCCAGCGCCCGTTCAAAATGGCCGTAACGGATTGATGCGCCGATAATAATTCGATCGGCCCGAACCAGTGATGATTCCGCCACCTCATGCAGCGATTGAACCGTGACATTGCCGCTCAATTCCTTCGCGATAAAATCGGCGATTTTTTTTGTCTGCCCGTCACGGCTTGAATATAAAATTAAGGTTTCCATCTAACTTTTCCAGAATGCCGAGGTACCGAGTACCAGCAATGAAAACAGCTCCAACCGGCCGCATACCATCGCAAATGAGAAGATAAATTTTGCATTATCCGGGACATTTTCAAAGCTCTGACCGGTCATGCCCAAACCCGGACCAGCATTCGTCAATGTCGCCAACACCCCGCCGATCGCGTCAAACGTTTCCATGCCGCATAAAATCGCGGCAAAAACGCAAATTAAAAAGACAAACACAAACGTGATAAAAAAAGCCCAAATACTTTCGATAATCCGTTGCGGCAAAATATCCTTGCCGAATTTAATCGGCTGCACCAAATTGGGGTGAACCAGATGATTTAATTCTCTTTTAACCTGCAAACTCAGCACCAGCACCCGGATCGCTTTCAAGCCGCCGGTGGTCGAACCGCCGCAGCCGCCGATCACCGCCGCCACAACCAACAGCAAAGACAATGATGCCGGTAAGGTATTAATATCGAAAATCGTGTAGCCTGCCGTCATAGACATGGACGACAGTTGCAACGCGCCTTGTGCGATGGCATCGAATACGCTTAAATCATAGCTTAAATATAATCCGAGCGAAAAAACGACGATAAAACCAATCTGCATAAAAAAGAAAAAGCGAAATTCCGGATCGGCATAATAATTTTTCCATATGCCGATGCGTTTAAAATTCGACAGCAATGCAATATGCAAGCTGAAATTACAGCCCGCAATTAACATAAAAATGGCCGTAATGATGTAAATCGTCGAATTATTAAAATAACCGATATTGGCATCATGGGTGGAAAATCCCCCGTTTGAAATGGTGGAAAAACTGTGTCCTATGGCATCAAACACGTTCATGCCCGCAAACCAATAGGCAAAGGCGCACAGCACCGTGAGAAACAGATAAGTGAACCATAATAATTTGGCAATTTCTGCAATTCTGGGGCGCATTTTCTGTTCTTTCAGCGGCCCGGAGGATTCCGCCCGGTATAACTGCGTTCCGCCGATCCCCAGCAAAGGAATAATCGCAACGGCAAGCACGATGATCCCCATCCCGCCAATCCACTGTAAAAACTGACGATAAAATAACATGGCTTTCGGCAGCTTATCCAGCTCCGACATCACCGTCGCGCCGGTTGTGGTTAATCCGGAGAACGATTCGAACACCGCATCCGCAAAACTTAAATGCGTCAGTTCAAACAGCATTAACGGGATAGATCCCAGCAAACCGAGCACCGTCCAGAAAAGCACAACAATCAGAAACCCTTCCCGCGAGCGCAGCTCCTGCTTATGCGCCCGGAACATCCACCACAATACCGCCCCGACACTCAAACTAATGGCAAACGCCTGCATAAAGGCCTTACCGCCGCCGTCACCATACAGTAACGCCACAAATGCCGGCGCCAGCATGGTGATGGAAAAACACATCACCAGAATACCGACGATCCGCACAATAGATAAAATATGCACAATCTTCTCTCTTATTTCGCCCGCCGCAAATGCAGAGTGCCGGCGAAACATGCTGTTAATTCCTGCTGAAATGGCGCTAGTTTATCATCACTTACGCCCAACTCAAACTGTACCGCCGCCTGAAAATCCTGCGCGTCAATCCGCACATCATATTTTTCGCACAGCGATTGTATGCGCTGTACCTGCCCGTAACCGCAGGTGAGTATATAGTGCCGGCGCTGCGTTTTTAACTGTGTCTCCAGCAACGTCAGCGCCTGCCGCACACCGTTGGCATAAGCGCGCACCAGCCCGCCGGTGCCCAACAAAATCCCGCCGTAATAACGCACCACCACCGCACTAATCTCACCGATTCCGCTGCCCAATAAGATATTCAGCATCGGTTTTCCCGCACAGCCCGCCGGTTCACCGTCATCGGAAAAACCGAGCGCCAGCGAATTATCCGGCTGCCCCGCCACGCAAGCCCAGCAGTGATGACGCGCCTGCGGATGACGCCGTCGGGTTGCCTGCCAGAATAATTTCGCCTGCTCAACTCCCGGCGTATGCGCCAGATAAGTGATAAAACGGCTTTTCTTTATTTCTTCTTCAAAAACGACCGCACTTTTCGGGATCGGATATTGCATAATGCCTTCTTTGCTTTTGACCGTCATTTGATTGAACGGTATTATACGCACAAAACGGATGAAACGAATAAGCAAATCATGAACCACATTACCATTCATCACACACTTGATGCGCAAGGGCTACGCTGCCCGGAACCCGTTATGCTGGTGCGCAAACAAATCCGCCATATGCAACCCGGCGAAGTGCTGCTGATTATCGCCGACGACCCGGCCACCACCCGGGATATTCCGAGCTTCTGTCAGTTTATGGAACACCGCCTGCTGAAAAGTGAAACGGAAGGCATACCGTTTAAATACTGGGTGCAAAAAGGCAAGTAAAATACGGCAAAAACTTCGCCAAAAGTTACCGCACTTTTCAGGCAAAGCCTGTCCGGCGACGGTTACAAACGGCTTAACATGCGCTGTAACGCCGCCGGTTTAAACGGTTTATTCAAAACAGGAAATTTTACCGATTTATCCGCGGATTCCCTGTAATTTCCGGTCATTAACAGAATTTTGCAGGCAGGGCAGTGCTGACGAACCCGTTGCGCCACATCAATGCCATTGATTTTACCCGTCAGCACAATATCGGATAACAGATAATCGACGCAATTGCCCTGTTTTACATAATCCGTCGCCTGCTCACCGGTTTCAAACACAATCGGCAGATAGTGCATTTCCCTAAGCTGCTCGGCTAACGTGTCGCGCAGTGCGGGCTGATCCTCCACCAGCAAAACCGATTTCATGTCATTGTTGCGCGGCATAAGATCACGATTCTCATCCGAGTGCGTTTGCGGCTGAACGGCGAGCGGAAGCTGTAAATTCACGCAGGTTCCGCTACCCGGTTCGGATTGTACAATCACCCGTCCTTTTGACTGGCGGATAAACCCATACACCATCGACAATCCCAAACCGCTGCCTTTGCCGTTTTTCTTGGTTGTGAAGAAAGGTTCGAAAATCTGTTTCCGGGTTGTGTCATCCATGCCGCAACCGTGATCAATAATAGCAATCTGCACCATTTGTTCTTTTTTATAAGTACGCTGTACCAGCAGTTGACAAGATTTGATCAGAATTTCACCTTCGCCGTCCAGCGCATCTTTCGCATTCAGGATTAAATTCACCAAGGCGGTTTCCAGCTGATTTTTATCAATATAAACCGGCGGCAAATTCTCCGCCAAATCCAACCGCACTTTCACCGTCGCCGGCAGACTATGTTCCATCAGTTCGGCAAAATCCATCAACAGCTGATTAATATCCAATACGCCGGGATAAAGCGGTTGCTTTCTGGCATAAGCCAACAGGCGCTGAGTCAGGGTTGCACTGTTCTCCGCCGCTTTTAGCGCATTGTGCAGCCGTTTGGCCTGCTTTTCCGTGAGGGTTGCCGGATCAATCATGTCCAGATTGCCGATAATGACCGCCAATAAATTATTAAAATCATGGGCGATACCGCCGGTTAAATGACCGATCGTGCGCATTTTCTGACTATGCGCCAGCTCGCTTTCCAGTTTTCTGCGCTGCGTCCGGTCAATTAAAAACGCCACTAACCCGCCGTCTTGTAGAAAACTGATGCGCCATTCAAAAATCAAATGATTAAATACGATTTCCAACGGTTCTTGTTCGCGCCGCATTTCACACAACAATTCAACCGTTATCGCCCGCTCGGAGCCATACACGGCGGCATGATGGCGGCGCATAAATTTCACCAATGCAGGCAGATTCCATTCGGGCTGCGGCACCGCCTGTTCAAGCCCCAGCAATAAGGCAAACTGCGCATTATAAGACACCAGTTTGTATTGCTTATCAAAAATCGCCAGCCCATCGCGCATTGCCAAAAAAGTTTGTTGCAGTAATGCGTCCGTCTGATCCAGTTTGACGACATTTTGATGAAAAACATCAAATGCCCGCGCTAAATCTCCGATTTCGTCCTGCGTCTGCTGTTGTGGTACGGTGGCATTTTTATCTCCTTTGGAAAGACGAATTAACGCCTCGGTAATGGATGACAGCCGGGTACCGATTAACCGATAAATATAACGACCTAAAATAATGACTAACAGAATAATAAACCCGGCCAGTAGCAATACCGACAGAATATAGCGTGAAAGATCGCCCTGAAGCCGTTCAAACGTCCCATTCACTTCCTGCGTTTTCTGCCCTGCCAGCCGGCTGTAATTTTTATCAATATGATTGACCAGCGCATCAATCTGATTGGTCAGAAACAAAATCCGCAGATTCACTCGATTTAATTCATCCGATTGTTTGATCACATCATCAAACGCCTGTTCCACTTTATGCCATTCCTGTTCAATGGCCGGGAAAGACGTCATGGCGGGTAAAAAAGAAAACATCGCCTGAATACTCAAAAACGTACTCGGCGAATAGCTACTGCGCGTTGCATCTTCAATCAGATTTTCAATTTTGCTCAATGGCGGCAGAAAATGGCCGGATAAGGGATCTCGTGTTTGCAAACGCTTAATATGACGGATATGCAGCAGACTCTGATTGAGTTTACTGATAATCGTCGTGCGGACAATATGCCGCCGATAGGCCTGATGTAACAGTTCTTTGACGCTCTGTTCCAGCGCGCGCAGGGATTGCACAAGATCGGCAAATGGTCTGTTTGCTTTCGCGCCGGCATGTTTTTCCACATCGTTTAACAGTAAATGAACCTGCTGAATATGCTGTTCCAGTTGCTCTGACGCTTCCTTATATTCCAGCGCACGGATAGTCTGACTTAAACGGGTGGAATAGGTCGAAATCTGTGAGGTTTTAACGCCCAGCGTCATGGAAGAAAACAGCTGATTTAGTGATCTATCTCTCAAATTTGACAAAGAATGATAAGTATTGCTTAACCCGATTACCGCACTGAAACTGATCAGTACAATCAGAAAAATGGCCATAAAAACAAAAAATATTAACCGCACTTTTACCGTATAACGCTTTGTAAATATTGTATTTTTCAGATTTATCATGATTTTCTACCGCACTTTGCTCAGCCGTTCAGCGTCTTATTCTAGCGATAAAAATTCGCAGAATTATGACATTTATGAACAAGATTAAACATTTTCCGTTCACATTCCTGTGCTGTAATAACCGTCAAGTTCAGTCGGAGGATAAAACGATGGAGCAGGCGACACGGATTCCGCAACAACCGTTGCTAAAAATGCAAGGTATTGCCAAACGATTCGGCAGTTTTTATGCGCTGCAGGACGTCAATCTGGATATTTATCGTGGCGAAATTCACGCCTTAATGGGCGAAAACGGCGCCGGGAAAAGTACACTGATGAAAATTCTTGCCGGCGTATATACCGCAACGTCCGGTAACATCTATATTGATAATCAGCGGTTTGCCATCACCTCGCCTAAAGACGCTATTCGCGCAGGTATTACATTGATTTATCAGGAAATTCATCTTTCTCCCAACCTGACTGTCGCCGAAAATATTTTTTTAGGCCGGGAAATAAAAAATTGCCTCGGGTTAAACCGAAAACACATGGCACGGCAGGCGCAGGAGGTGTTAAATCGACTCGGCGCACAGTTTTCCGCCGCGCAGAAAGTCGCCTCGCTGACCATCGCCGAACAGCAACAGGTGGAAATCGCCCGCGCGTTGCACCGCAACAGCCGCATCCTCGTGATGGACGAACCGACAGCGGCGCTTTCTTCCAGAGAGACCGAGCATTTATTTGCGTTAATCAAAAAATTGCGTAACGAAGGTTTGGCAATCATTTATATCAGTCATCGCATGGCCGAAATCTACGAGCTGGCGGATCGGGTCAGTGTATTGCGCGACGGTCGATATGTCGGTTCGCTGACGCGTGAAGCCATTAATGCTTCAGCATTAGTGCAAATGATGGTCGGGCGTCCGCTGACGGATTTATTCAATAAAGAAAAAGTACCGATAGGCGATGAAGTCCTGCGTATCGAACACTTATCCGACGGCAAAAAAGTACAGGACGCCTCACTGTGCGTTAGGGCAGGTGAAATCGTCGGTTTATCCGGTTTGGTCGGTGCCGGACGTTCCGAACTGGCACGGTTATTATTTGGGGTCAGCCCGAAAACGCAAGGCAACATTTTTCTGAACGGTGCACCAATCAGCTTCGGCTCGCCGCGCGATGCGATTGTTCATCATGTCGCATTGTTGCCGGAAAACCGAAAAGAAGAAGGGTTGTTTCTGGATATGAATGTCTTTAAAAATATTACGATGGCAACCTTGGAACGTGATGCCACCATGATGGTGATCAATCAGGAGAAAGGGCGGGAAACGGCCGACCGTGCGATTCAAGGGCTGAAAATCCGGGTGCCGAATACCCATGTCAATGTCAGCGGATTATCCGGCGGAAATCAACAGAAAGTGTTGCTTTCCCGCTGGATGGCGATCCGGCCGAAGCTGTTCATTCTCGATGAACCGACTCGGGGGGTGGATGTCGGAGCCAAAAGCGAAATCTATAAAATGATGACCCAAATGGCCAGAGAAGGCGTTGCGATTCTGATGATTTCCAGCGAACTGCCCGAAATCATCGGTATGAGCGATCGCGTTTATGTGATGCGTGAAGGACATATCGTCGGCGAAGTACAGGATAAACAAATTACACAGGAAAATATTATGACGCTGGCTTGCGGTGCGGCGGCGGCATGACGGGTCGAGCAAACGATAAGGAGAATGATTATGGCGGCTATACCGACGACGGAAACCAAACCGGCCTTTAAAAAACCCGCTGTTGCGGAGGCGGTGCAGGCAATGGGGATCCTGCCGATTCTCATATTGATTGTTATCGTCTTTTCATTTATCGCGCCGAATTTCATGACCGAAGCGAATATGATGAATATTACACGTCAGGCTTCCATTAATATTGTACTTGCCGCCGGCATGACATTCGTCATTTTAACCGGCGGAATAGACCTTTCCGTCGGCTCTATTTTAGGTGTGACTGCCGTAATGGCGTTAGTCAGTTCTCTTAATCCGGCGCTGGCCGATTTTGCCGTACCGATCGCGTTAATTGCCGGTCTCGGTATGGGAATGTTTAACGGTTTGCTGGTCGCTTATGCCGGATTGCCGCCATTTATCGTTACGTTAGGCACCTATACCGCATTGCGCGGCGCTGCTTATCTGGTAGCGGACGGAACCACCGTCATTAATTCTAAAATCACTTTTTCTTGGATAGGAAACGGCTATCTCGGTTCAATACCCTGGTTGGTGATTATCGCCTTTGTCGTCATTGCCGTATGCTGGTTCATTTTACGTCGAACCACCTTAGGAACGCATATTTATGCCGTAGGCGGTAATTTACAGGCGGCACGCTTAACCGGTATTAAAGTCTCGTTAATTTTCATCTTCGTCTATGCCGTAAGCGGCCTGTTATCCGGACTCGGCGGTGTCATGAGCGCCTCCCGTTTATACAGCGCCAACGGCAATCTCGGGGTCGGCTATGAGCTGGATGCCATTGCCGCCGTTATTTTAGGCGGCACCAGTTTCGTCGGTGGTATCGGAACCATTACCGGAACATTAATAGGCGCCTTGATTATCGCAACGCTCAATAACGGGATGACATTAATGGGCGTATCCTATTTCTGGCAGCTTGTTATAAAAGGCGGCGTAATCATCATCGCGGTATTGATTGATAAATACCGTACCCGAACATCTTAAACGTTCATTCCATGTGAAACAGGAGAAACCCTATGAAATTAAAAACATTAGCCGTCTCTTTGCTGTTAGCCGTCGCGCCGTTTTCTCAGGCAAAGGAATTAAAATCCATCGGTGTGACGGTCGGTGATTTGGCAAATCCGTTTTTCGTGCAAATCGCAAAAGGTGCGGAGCTAAAAGCCAAAGAATTGGCGGGCGATAACGTGAAAGTCACGTTAGTTTCCAGCGGTTACGACTTAGGTCAGCAGGTTGCCCAGATTGATAACTTCATCGCCGCCGGCACCGACATGATTATCCTTAACGCGGCGGATTCCAAAGGCATCGGCCCGGCGGTACAACGGGCGCGTGATGCGGGAATTATCGTCATTGCGGTTGACGTTGCGGCGGACGGTGCCAACGCGACGGTAACCTCAAATAACTATCAGGCCGGCGAAATTGCCTGCCGGACCATTATGGACAAAATCAACAATAAAGGGAATGTGGTGATCATAAACGGCCCACCGGTATCCGCCGTACAAGATCGCGTGCAAGGCTGTATGGACGTATTTGCCAAAGTGCCGGATATCAAAGTGTTATCCCACAATCAAAATGCCAAGGGCAGTCGTGAAGGCGGTTTAGAGGTTATGACCTCATTACTTATCGCCCACCCGAAAATCGATGCCGTCTTCGCTATCAACGATCCGACTGCAATCGGCGCGGATTTGGCTGCCAAACAGGCTCAGCGCAGCGAATTTTTTATTATGGGCGTGGATGGTTCTCCTGACGGCGAGGAAGCATTAAAACAGCCCGACAGCCTGTTTATAGGCACGCCGGCACAGGATCCGCAGGTTATGGCGGCGGAAGCGGTGAAAATCGGTTACGACATTCTGCAAGGCAAAGCCGCACCGCAAGATCCGGTATTAATTCCGGTCACCTTAATCAATCGCGATAATATTAAAGACTATAAAGGCTGGACAGTGAAATAAACGGGCAGAATTTCGCTCTTCTTCGCCGCAGAGCGAAATTATCCTCGAATTGCGGTATTGAATGGATTTACCCGGATAACGTCACAGGCGAATAAATACCCTGTTCCGCGGATGGTTTGAATAAAACTTGGCGCTTTCGGATTCGGTTCGATTTTTTTACGCAGCCGCATAATTAATACGTCAATAGTGCGGTCGAAAATTTCCAGACTTTCGCTGTGAGTCAATTCCAGCAGTTTTTGTCTGGATAACACTTTTTGCGGATGGGTGGCTAAGGCGTGCAGTAACACATATTCGCCTTGCGTTAATCCTACTTCCTGTTTGCGCGGCGAAATTAATTTATGGTTTTCCGTATCTAAAAACCATTGATGAAAACACAGGCCGTTATGTTGATATACGGGTGCAGCATGTTGCGGCAGGGAGCGTCGGATTGCCGCTTTGGCGCGCGCCACGACGACGCGCGGATAAAACGGTTTGGCAATATAATCATCCGCGCCCATTTCCAGCCCCACAACAACGTCGGATTCGGCGCCTAACCCGCTGAGCATAATAACCGGCACCGGGGTCAGCGCCTTAATTTGCTGCAACAATAACAAACCGTTGATATCGGGCAGAATGAGGTCTAAAAAAATTAACGCAACATCCGGTTCGGCCTGTAATAACGCCAATGCGCCCGCGCCGCTTTGCGCACTTTGAGCGGTATAGCCGTGTTGGTTAAAGATATCGACCAGCAGCTCACAAATTTTAATATCGTCGTCAATAATAAGAATTTTGTTTGACATCGTTCATTCACCGTCACTGATTTAGCACGGCAAGTATATAGAATTTATGTACGGAATAATATTAACCAACTCACAAATATAAACATTCACCGACCGGCACAAAACAAAGAGGAAATTATGCGTATAGGTGTTGATTTAGGCGGTACCAAAATCGAAGTGATTGCCCTTTCCGATCAGGGCGACGAACTGTTTCGTAAACGGATTGCCGCACCGCGCGGATCCTATCCGGACACATTAGCGGCAATTAAAAATCTGGTGGACGATGCCGAACGGGCGACCGGACAACGTGGTAGTGTCGGCGTCGGTATTCCCGGCACCCTTTCACCGTTCACCGGTAAAGTAAAAAACGCCAATTCCGTGTGGCTGAACGGACATTCGCTGGATAAAGATTTATCCGCATTGTTACAACGCGAAGTCCGCGTAGCCAACGATGCCAACTGCATGGCCGTATCCGAAGCCACCGACGGGGCCGGCGCCGGCAAAGCGATGGTACTCGCGCTGATTTTAGGCACCGGGTGCGGCTCCGGTATCGTGATTAACGGCAAACCACATAGCGGCGCCAACGGGATCGGCGGAGAATGGGGACATAATATGCTGCCATGGCTGGACGAGGAAGAACAACAGGCCGCAAAGGCAACACCGTGTTACTGCGGCAAATACGGTTGCGTTGAACAATTCGTTTCCGGCACCGGGCTATGCGATGATTACGAACGCCGTTCCGGCAATCGTTTAAAAGGGGATGAAATCGTCAGGCTTGCCGAACAGGGCGATGCCATCGCCGAGCAATCCATGCAGGCTTACGAACGTCGTTTGGCCAAAGCGTTAGCCGCTTATCTTAATATTCTGGATCCCGATGTGGTCGTTCTCGCAGGCGGCGTCTGTAATATCGAGCGTCTTTATCACAACGTACCTAAATTACTGAACGAGTATGTTTTCGGGCATGAATGCGCTACCGAAATAAAAAAAGCCCTGCACGGCGATTCCAGCGGCGTACGCGGGGCGGCATGGTTATGGCCGTTAGAAAATCCCTAACGCCTGCAACGCAACATGTAAAAACACAACAAAAAACGACCGCACTTTCAGTTGGAGACATCATCATGAAACGCTCAGAAATCAATGCCATTATCCGTCATATGAAACATGTGATGCGACATTATCACTTTCACTTACCTGAATTCGCACAATATACGCCGGCAGACTGGCAGGCCATGAATCTCACCGCTAAACGGGAAATTATTGATGCCCACTTAGGCTGGGATGTGACCGACTTCGGCTTAAATCAATTTCACAAAATCGGTTTAACTCTGTTTACCATACGCAATCAATCGCCGACGAACAATAAACCCTATGCGGAAAAAATCATGCTGGTTAATGAAAATCAGGTCACGCCGATGCACTATCATTGGAAAAAAATGGAAGACATCATTAATCGCAGCGGCGGTCATTTAATCGTGCGCCTTTACCGACGCAACGAACACACCGATCTGCCGGACGAACACGCCGATGTGCAGGTCGCCGTTGACGGCGAATCTATCACCGTACCGGCCGGCGGTACCATTTGTCTTCACGAGGGGCAAAGCATTTGTCTGACACCGATGCTGTATCACAGTTTCTGGGCGCAGGAAGGAAAAGGCGCGGTGCTTGCCGGCGAAGTGTCAATGGCCAATGATGATCTGACCGACAACCGCTTTCTAGAACCTTTAGGTCGTTTTTCTCAAATCGAAGAGGACGAAGCGCCGGATCATTTGTTATGCAGTGATTATCAAACCTATATTAAGGAGTAAATAATGGCTTTATTAAATTTGACAGATATTTTGGCGGTAGCGGATAAACATAACTTTGCCGTCGGCGCATTTAATGCCATTGATTCCAATTTTATCGATGCGGTGTTCGATGCGGCAAATGCCAACCGCTCCCCGGTGATTATTAATGTGGCGGAAGTCCATCTGCCGTATATCGATATTTATGCCACCGCGGATTATATCAAGAAAAAAGCGGCGGACTCCGGTTTGCCGGTCTGTTTGAATCTTGATCACGGCTTTACCTTCAGCACCATTGAAACCGCCGTGCAATGCGGCTTTTCTTCCATTATGTTTGACGGCTCAGGCCTGAGTTATGAGCAAAATCTGGCGCAAACCCGCAAAGTTGTCGAGCTGTGCCACCGTTATAATATTTCGGTTGAAGGCGAGCTGGGCGCGGTTGGCGGTGATGAAGGCGGCGCGCTGGAAAGTGCGGCGGATACCGCCTTATATACACCGCCGGAACAAGCGGCGGACTTCGTACAATCCACCGGCATCGACGCACTGGCAGTTGCGATCGGCAACACGCACGGAAAATATAAAGGCGTACCGAAACTGGATTTCGCCCGGCTGACCCAAATTGATAACGCGGTACCCATACCGCTGGTCTTACACGGCGGATCCGGTTTAAGCGCAGAAGATTTCCGTAACGCCATTGCTCGCGGTATCCGCAAAATCAATTTCTTTACCGGTATGTCGCAAGCCGCATTACAAAGTATCGAGCAGGATGTCGCCACCACCGCACTGGTTCATAAATACAATTATTATCTGATTATGATGGAAAATATGCAGCGTGCAATCTCGACAACCGTCGCACAACAAATGGCTATTTTCAACAGCATTCATAAGGCCGAACTCTATGACTAAACGCAAAGGCATTCTGGCAATCGGCAACGTACTGGTGGATCGCACTCTGATGATTTCCGATTACCCGCAGGAAACCATGTTGGCGACAATTTCCCATATCGAACAACATTGCGGCGGCGGTTGTACCAACGTGTTGTTCAACCTTGCCAAACTGGATCCCGAACTGCCGCTGTATTTAAGCGGCGCAATCGGCGATGATGCAGAAGGCCAATTTATTACTCAACAAGCGCTGCAACATCACGTCAATACGGAGGGGCTGTCGCTGACCGCGTTGCCCACATCATTTACGGATGTGATGATCAACAGTCAAAGCGGTGAGCGTACCTTTTTCCATTATGTCGGCGCCATGAGCCTTTACGGGAAACAGCAGATCCTACGGCAAAATCACCCGGCTAAGATCGCGCATATCGCATATTTGCCGCTGCTGCCGGCATTGCTTAATCACCATTTACCCGCTATTTTGCAGGCGCTACGGGATAAAGGCTTGCTGATTTCCATTGATTTGGTTTCCGTCCGCAATAAAGCGATATTCACGCAGCATATCCGGCCGGCGCTGCCTTATATTGATTTTGCGATTATTAATGAGGTGGAAGCCAAAATGCTGACAGATAACGAAGGCTTACCGTCAAATCCGGAAAATTTATTGCGGCTGGCACACCAAATTCAGCGCCTCGGCGTAAAAAACAGCGTCATTGTGCATTGTCCCGAATGGGCGGTTGCCTGCAACCGTGCCGGAGAAAACCGGTGCATTCCGTCTTATTGGGTGGAAAAACAGAATATCGTCAGTACCTTAGGAGCAGGTGACGCATTCTGCGCCGGTTGTTTATACGGCTTGCACCAGAATATGCCGTTGCAGGCGGTTTTGCAGCTGGGTCACAGTCTGGCTTATTTTAATCTGTTTTCCGTTTCCGCCACCGGCGGCGCTGTCAGTTACCCGCAAGTCCAACAATTCCTACGACAAAAAAGCCTGCCGCCTCAAGCTTAAACAAAAGCGCGGTGCATTTTCGCCCTGTTTTATCAACACTTGGCGCCGAAAGAGGTGTAAAAATACACAGAAAAATCACCGCACTTTGCACGCACGTCCGAAAGCTAACAGGAGTTATTAGCTGAATATATGGACGATTGTGCTGTAAATTTAGAATGTGATCCAGATCGAGTATTTTTGTTATCAGACCCTTTAATATGGTTTTGCGATTTACGCAAACTGTATAATCAGTAACATTATCTTATTGATTAAATTAATGATTTAAACTGAAAAGGGGCGAAATGATGAACTTATCCAAAAGAACGTTTCTCAAATCTATTGTGGCGGCGTCAATTTTTGCGGTTGTCGGATTTAATGCCGAACCGGTATATTCCAGCTCGCCCGACACCATCAAACTGGGTTATTTGGTTAAACAGCCGGAAGAGCCTTGGTTCCAGACCGAATGGGCATTTGCCGATAAAGCGGCAAAAGATATCGGCAATGTGCAAATAATTAAAATTGCGGTACCGGACGGTGAAAAAACGCTAAACGCCATTGATAATCTGGCGGCCAGCGGTGCAAAAGGTTTTGTGATTTGTACGCCGGATCCGCGGCTCGGCCCGGCAATTATGGCGAAAGCCAGAGCTTATGACCTTAAAGTGATCGCCGTGGATGATCAATTCTTAAATGCCGCCGGCGAACCGATGACCGAAGTACCGCTGATTATGATGGCCGCCACCGAAATCGGCGAGCGGCAAGGTCAGGAACTCTATAAAGAGATGCAACAGCGCGGCTGGGATGTAAAAGATACGGCGGTGCTGGCCATCACCGCCGATGAACTGGACACCGCGCGCAGACGTACCGAAGGCGCTATCTCGGCGTTAATCAAAGCCGGTTTCCCGGCACAGCATATCTATAAATCCCCGACCAAGAGCAACGATATTCCGGGCGCGCTGGACGCCGCCAATGCGATGTTGGTGCAGCATCCCGAAGTGAAACACTGGCTGATTGTGGGAATGAATGACAACACGGTGTTAGGCGGCGTGCGCGCCACAGAAGGACAGGGCTTTAAAGCCGACAATGTGGTGGCGATCGGTATCAACGGCGTGGATGCGGTCAACGAACTTTCCAAACCGAATCCGACCGGTTTTCTCGGTTCATTGCTGCCAAGCCCGGACGTTCACGGCTATCGCAGTACGGAAATGCTGTATAAATGGATAAAAGACGGCGTTGAGCCGGAAAAATACATCGCCGTGCAGGATGTGGTATTCCTGAAACGCGATAACTTCAAAGCGGAACTGGCGAAAAAAGGCTTGTAATCATTCATTGCCAGTCACTTCTGCCGGCATAGCATCGCCGAATGCCGGCAGCCTTCCCAGATAACCTGAAAAGAGGAATTCGATATGCAAATCCCCTATTTAGAGTTTGACAACATCAGTAAACGCTTCCCCGGTGTCAATGCCCTGCAACATGTATCGTTTAAATGTTACGAGGGCAAAGTCCATGCGCTGATGGGCGAAAACGGTGCGGGCAAATCCACGCTGCTGAAGATTTTAAGCGGTAATTATTTGCCGACCGAAGGAAAATTATCTATCGGCGGCAAAATACTGACCTTTAAAAATACCAAAGAGGCGCTGCTGGCGGGAATTGCGATTATTTATCAGGAACTGAATATCGTGCCGGAAATGACGGTTGCGGAAAATCTGTGTTTAGGGCAACTACCGAACAGATTCGGGGTCATCGATAAGCAGGCGATGACGGAACGGACACAGTATTATTTAGATAAACTGGCATTATCCATTGCGCCGGATACGCCGCTAAAAGCGCTTTCTATCGGGCAATGGCAAATGATCGAAATCGCCAAGGCGCTGAGCCGCGGCGCCAAAATTATTGCCTTCGACGAACCGACCAGCAGCCTGTCCGCCCCGGAAATCGAAAAACTGTTTGCGGTCATTCGCGAGCTGAGAGACGCCGGAAAAGTGATCCTTTATGTTTCGCACCGCATGGAAGAAATTTTCCGTATCAGTGATGAAATCACCGTACTGAAAGACGGTCAGTTCGTGGAAACGTTTTCCGATTTAAGCAAAATCAATCACGACATACTGGTACGCAGTATGGTCGGTCGTCATCTCGGCGATATTTATCGCTATCGTGCGCGTAAGCTCGGCGAAATTCGTTTAAAAACGACCGCACTTTGCGGCACCAAACTGAAAGGCGATTTTAATCTGACCGTGCGCGCCGGTGAAGTGTTGGGGCTGTTCGGCTTAGTCGGCGCCGGTCGTTCGGAGCTGCTGAAAATCATCTTCGGCGCCGATCCGATGACACAGGGCAGCCTTGAGCTGGATGGGCGGCCCGTCACAATCCGCCGGCCGAAAGACGCCATTGAACAAGGTATTGTGCTTTGTCCGGAAGACCGGAAAAAAGAAGGGATTATCCCTACCGCGACAGTGGCCGAAAATATCAATATCAGCGCCAGACGTCTGCATAACCGGCTTAAATTCATTATTAATGAATCTTGGGAACGTAAAAATGCGGAAAAACAGCGTCGCCAAATGAATGTTAAAACGCCGTCCGTCGAACAGCTGGTGGTGAATCTGTCCGGCGGCAATCAGCAAAAAACCATTTTAGGCCGTTGGCTGTCGGAAAATATTAAGGTGCTGTTACTGGATGAACCGACCCGCGGCATTGATGTGGGCGCCAAATCGGAAATTTACGATTTAATTTTCAAACTGGCCGATGAAAAACTGGCGATTATCGTGGTTTCCAGCGATTTACCCGAAATTATCGGCCTGTCGGATCGGATTATCGTCATGCGGGCGCAGCAAATTACCGGCATGGTGGAACGAAAAGACGCCACGGAAGAAACCATTTTGAAACTGGCGATGGTTGACAGCAAAGTCGCTTAACTGAGGAGAAAGAGGATGAATACACCAACTTCTGCGCAAAAACATCATGCCGGCACGCTGAGCAAACTCTGGAATGCTTACGGTATGCTGCTTATTTTCTTTGTGATTTTCATCGGTTCCTGTCTGTTTATTCCGAATTTCGCCACGCTTATCAACATGAAAGGGCTGGGGCTGGCCATTTCCATGAGCGGTATGGTGGCGTGCGGCATGTTATTCTGCCTTGCCGCCGGGGAAATCGATTTATCCGTCGCTTCCGTCATCGCCTGTGCCGGAGTGGTCTGCGCGGTGGTGCTGAATGCCACCCAAAGTCTTGTTTTAGGCATCGGTGCCGGGCTGGGTTTAGGCGCGTTAATCGGTTTGCTGAACGGTATTGTGATCGCCAAACTGAAAATCAACTCGCTGATTACAACCCTCGCCAGTATGCAGATTGCGCGCGGTCTGGGCTATATTATCTCCGACGGCAAAGCGGTGGGGATCACCACGGAAGCGTTTTTCGATATCGGTTATCGATCCGTTTTCGGCATTCCGCTGCCGATTATTTTCACCATTCTCTGCATCGCGCTGTTCGGTTTTTTGCTCAGCAAAACCACCTACGGACGCAATACGCTGGCGATCGGCGGCAACGAAGAGGCTTCCCGTCTGGCGGGCATTAATGTTGATCGCACCAAGCTGATTATTTTTGTCGTATCGGGACTGGTTTCCGCCTTGGCCGGCGTTATTTTGGCGGCGCGCATGACCAGCGGGCAGCCGATGACGTCTATCGGTTTTGAACTGGTGGCGATTTCCGCCTGTGTTCTCGGCGGTGTGTCCTTAAACGGCGGAGTGGCGAAAATTTCTTTCATCATTGCCGGGGTACTGATTCTGGGCACCATTGAAAACGCCATGAATCTGCTGAATATCTCACCGTTCGCACAATATGTGGTGCGCGGATTGATTTTGCTTATTGCGGTGATTTTTGATAAATATAAACAGCGATTTATCAACGCCTAGAGGGTACAGGAGGGATGCGGGATGAACCGACACGAAAGCCACCAGCAGCCGGACCCGCTGCTGCCCGGTTACAATTTCGGCGCTTATCTGGTGGCCGGTTGTACGCCGATTGAAAAAGGCAAAGCGCTTGACTTTGTGATCAATCGCCCGAACGGCATGAAAGGCTATATTATTAATCTGACGGTCAAAGGCAAAGGGACGGTGTTCAGCGGCAAACAGGCCTTCGACTGTTCGGAGGGGGATTTACTGCTGTTTCCGCCAAGTGCGGTACATTATTATCATCGTTGCCGCACCGCAAACGACTGGTTTCACCAGTGGATTTACTTTCGCCCGCGCGCTTTATGGACCGACTGGCTGAACTGGACGGACAGCGTCAATCATGTCGGCAGGCTGACGGTCAGCGATCCGCAGCTGTATCGGGAAATCCGCCGCTTATTCCGCCGCATCGAAAGAGAATACAACTCCGGCGGTTTATTTTCCGAGGAAATGTCCATGTGCCTGCTGGAGCAGCTGCTGATCACATGCTTTAAGCTGGATCCGGCCAATAAACAGCGAATGTTGGATCCGCGCGTGCTGTCCACCTGCCATTTTATTACCGACAATCTGGACAAAAACCATAAAATCGCCGAAATTGCCGCCCATATTCATATGTCACCGTCCCGTCTGGCGCATTTGTTTTCCCGCCAGATCGGCAACGGTATGATCAAATGGCGGGAAGAACAGCGGATGATCAAAGCTCAGCATTTACTGCATACCTCCAATGCCCCGATTTACCATATCGCCCGCCAGCTGGGATATGACGACCAGCTTTATTTCTCCCGTCTGTTTAAACGTTACACCGGTTTGAACCCGTCGGCATACCGTAATTCAAGATAATTTATCCGCTTGATTTATCAATAAAAAAACAGTCTCGCCAACAACAAAATCCCGTGCATAACAACCCAATCCAGCGCGCGTTCACAGATTTGCCGACACAGCCGTTTTGTCCATATATATAGCGGTTTACCCCCTATCCCTCAGGATGAAATTGCGATTAATATTTCCCTTATCCTAAACCGCAGGCATCATTGATTCGCTTACATATCGTTAAGGGGGAAATATGCAGTCTAACAAAGCGCTTATTGATAGCGGCGACACCGCTATCGGCATTGAATTCGGTTCCACGCGAATCAAAGCGGTACTGGTTGATCAACAGGGCAATATATTGGCAAGCGGTGGCGTAAACTGGGAAAATCAGTTCATCGACGGCATCTGGACTTATTCCCAACAAGCTATCCGGCAAGGCTTACAGCAGGCTTATCAGGCGCTGGCACAATCGGTGCAACAGCAATATCATACGAATCTGACCTCGGCGCGGGCGATCGGTATCAGCGGTATGATGCACGGCTATCTGCCGTTCGACAGCCAAAACAACCTGCTGGTGCCGTTCCGTACCTGGCGCAATAATTTTACCGCAGAATCGTCGCAAAAACTGACCGCTCTTTTTAATTATCCTATCCCGCAGCGCTGGAGTATCGCTCACCTTTATCAGGCGATTCTGCGCCGGGAAGCGCATGTGGCGCACATTGATTATCTCACCACCCTGGCCGGCTATGTGCATTGGCTGCTCAGCGGAGAAAAAGTGTTGGGCATCGGCGAGGCCTCGGGTATGTTTCCGATTGATCCGCATACGCAATCTTATCAGCAATCCATGCTGGATGACTTTGACACGCTTATCGCCGCGCAGAATTATCGCTGGAAAATCAAAAAGATCCTGCCGCGGGTGTTAGTCGCCGGACAATGCGCGGGCTGTCTCACCGACGCGGGCGCACGCCTGCTGGATCCGAGCGGGCAGCTACAGGCCGGCATTAAAATGTGTCCGCCGGAAGGCGACGCCGGCACGGGAATGGTCGCCACTAACAGCATCAGAGAAACCACCGGCAATATTTCCGTCGGTACCTCCGCTTTTGCCATGGTCGTGCTGGAAAAGGCGCTGTCAAACGTATATGAACAACTGGATATGGTCACCACGCCGGCGGGCAAACCGGTGGCGATGGCGCACGCCAATAACTGCACATCGGATATTAATGCGTGGATCGCGCTTTTTCATCAAACACTGACGGTATTCGGCGTGAAAGCGGATATTGATCAGGTCTATGAAACATTGTTCCTGCATGCGCTGGAAGGCGATGCCGACTGCGGCGGACTTTTGTCTTACGGTTTTTATTCCGGCGAACACAACGTCGGTTTAACGGCGGGCTGCCCAACCTTTATGCACCCGGCAAACAGCCGGTTTAACCTTGCCAATTTTATCCGCGTTCATCTCTACAGTGCGTTCGGCGCGATGAAACTGGGAATGGACATTTTGATGCAGCGGGAAAACGTAGCCGTCACGCAAATTCTTGCCCACGGCGGCATGTTCAAAACCAAACAGGTTGCCTCGCACATTCTGGCCGGCGCACTTAACGTGCCGATTGCGGTTATGGATACGGCGGCCGAGGGCGGCGCTTGGGGGATTGCCCTGCTGGCCAACTATCTGGCGCACGCCCCCGCTCAATCACTGGAACAGTATTTAAACGAAACGGTGTTTAAACAAACCGCACTTTCCGTCAGCCGGCCGGATTCGACAACGGCGCGGGGATATGCGCGGTTTATGCAGCGTTATGTACGCGGTCTTCCCGTCGCCCAAGCTGCGGCAACATTCAGTTCGGATCAACAATAACGGGACTCGGTTTATATCGTAAGGAGCATTGCAATGGAATTTATCAAGCAACTGGAAGTCTGGTTTATCGTCGGCAGCCAGCATCTTTATGGCGAACAAGCATTACGGCAGGTAAACCGGCATGCCGAACAGATTACCGCTTATCTTAACCGGCAACAGCCGTTTATTCAGATTAAATTAAAAGCGCCGGCCACCTGTGCGGAAGATATTCTCGCGCTGTGTCAGGCGGCGAACAATACCGACCGCTGTGTCGGAATCATCGCCTGGATGCACACCTTCTCGCCGGCGAAAATGTGGATTGCCGGCTTATCCCAGCTGAGCAAACCGCTGCTACAGTTTCATACTCAATTCAACCGGAACATTCCCTGGAATGACATTGATATGGATTATATGAACCTGCACCAAACCGCCCATGGTGATCGTGAATTCGGCTTTCTGGCGGCAAGACTGCGCAAACCGCGCACCATTGTGGTCGGTCACTGGCAAGCGGCGGCGGTACGGCAAAAACTGGATCGCTGGATGCGCGTCATCGCCGCGATTTACGATCAAAAACACCTAAAAGTGGCACGCTTCGGCGACAATATGCGCGAAGTGGCGGTGACCGAAGGCGATAAAGTGGCGGCACAAATTACATTCGGTTACAGCGTGAACGGCTATGGCGTCTATCAATTGGCCAACGCCGTTAATCAGGTAAAAGAAGAAGATATTGCCGCCTTAGTCAAAGAATACGAAGCCGATTATCAACTGGTCGACAGTTTGCAGAAAAACGGCGCAAAACGCACCGCACTTTTAGACAGCGCGCGTATTGAATTGGGCTTAAAGGCCTTTTTGCAACAAGGCGGTTTCAACGCTTTTACCGATACCTTTGAAAACCTCAACGGTCTGAAACAGTTACCCGGCCTGCCGGTTCAGCGCTTAATGGCGCAAGGCTACGGTTTCGGCGCAGAAGGCGACTGGAAAACCGCGGCGCTGGTACGCGCGCTGAAAGTGATGAGCGACGGCTTAGGGCAAGGCACTTCCTTTATGGAAGATTATACCTACGATCTGGACGACAATAACGAAGTGGTGCTGGGCGCGCATATGCTTGAAGTCTGCCCGTCTATCGCACGGGACAAGCCGGTGCTGGATATTAAACCGCTGGGCATCGGCGGCAAGGACGATCCGCCCCGTTTAATCTTCAGCGCCAAAGCCGGCCCGGCAATCAACGCCACCATCGTGGATATGGGCAATCGCTTCCGGCTGATCGTAGCCGATCTGGACGCCATCGAAAAACCGCAGGAAATGCCGCACTTACCGGTGGGCCACGCCTTCTGGCAATTACAGCCGAATTTTGATGTGGGCACCCAAGCCTGGATTCTTGCCGGCGGCGCACATCACAGCGTGTTCAGTCTGGCTATCGACGCCGATATGCTGCAAACTTTCGCCGATTATTTCGGTATTGAGTTTATCCATATCAACCGCCGCACCACACTTGCCGAGCTAAAAAACCAGCTACGTTGGAACGACGCGGCATACGCATAAACTGCTTGATGCAGGGAAAACGCAGACGAAAACATAAAACGGGTAATGTGGAAATATCTGATAAAATATAACGCCGCCGCGTTAATCAGCGCTTTTACATTACCCCACTATGCTCAAACGGCACACTCAATTTTCAGACGGTTTACCCAATTTTCTAGAGTCAACCCCCATCCGACTTTTAAGTGCGCCTCTTTGTTATCGCATATTTTAGTTACCGCATGTTTTAGCCGCTTAGAAGCCTTTTAAGCGCTGGTACAGCGCGCTGAATTTTTCGCGTTTGCGGCGATAGAGGTCATGGCGTTGCGGGTCGGGGCGGTACACTGCTTCCAGTGGCAGCGGCCGGCAAAACGCGGCAATATCCTGCTGCGGATGCAATGCGATTTGTGCCAGTTTCGCCGCACCTAAAGCCGGGCCGACATCGCCGCCGGTGCGGTATGCTAATGTGCGTCCGCTGATATCCGCCAGCAGCTGACGCCAGTAAGCGCTTTTGGCACCGCCGCCGATTAAGGTGATATTGTCAGCCTGTACGCCGGTTTCATGCAAGACGTCAATGCCTTCTGCCAAGGCGAAACTGACGCCTTCCAGTGCGGCTTTCGCCAGTGTGGCCGGATTATCATTATGGGTTAATCCCCAGAATACGCCCTTGGCATAGGGATCATTATGCGGTGTGCGTTCGCCGGATAAATAAGGTAAAAAAATCGCCTCAGAATCCACCGCACTTTGTTCGATTTGTTGAAATAACGTTGCAATATCACGCATGCCGGTCGCCTGCCGCACCCAATCCAGCGCGGAGGCGGCGGTTAAGATCACCGACATTAAATGCCAGCGTTCCGGCAGTGCATGACAGAAACTGTGCACCGCCTTTTGCGGGTTGGCGGTAAAGGTATCGGTTACCACAAAATAAACGCCGGACGTACCCAGCGACAACATCGCCTGACCGGCTTGATATAAGCCGATACCAATGGCGCCCGCCGCATTATCACCGCCGCCGGCCACCACCGGCACGCGCTGCATGTTCCACTGTTCGGCCAGTTCGCGCCGTAAATAACCGGTAATCTGATTGCCCTCAAAAAGCGCCGGCATTTGGCTTTCATCCAGCCCGCAGGCGTTTAATAAAGCAAGATCCCAACGCCGTTTGCCGACATCCAGCCACATTGTGCCGGAGGCATCGGACATATCGGAGGCATATTCGCCGGTCATCCGCAAACGCAGATAATCTTTCGGCAGCAGCACTTTTGCCGTTTGAGCAAAAATGTGCGGTCGGTGTTCGGCTATCCATTTCAGTTTCGGCGCGGTAAAGCCCGGCATCATTATATTGCCGGTAATAGTGCGGGAACGGGGTACTAAGGCCTCCAACTGCGCACATTCGGCAAAACTGCGTCCGTCGTTCCATAAAATCGCCGGCGTTAAAACGTTATCCTGCTTATCCAGTAAAGTGGCGCCGTGCATTTGCCCGGTCAGCCCGATAGCCTTTACCGCTCTTAAATCATGTTGTGCGCTTAATTCCAGCATAGCCTGATTGACCGCATTCCACCAATCCTGCGGCTGTTGTTCCGACCAAAGCGGCTGCGGGCGGGAAATGGAAAGCGGGCGGGAAACAGTGGCAAGAATGTGTTGTTCATGCAGCAGCACAACTTTCACACCGGATGTGCCGAGATCAATGCCGAGATACATGAAACCTCCTTTTTGGTTCTTGGGTTGAGACGGGTTTATTGTAACGCGTTTAAGGCTAATCGGACGCTTTTTCAGCCGCTTTTTCGCGCCTTGACGCCTTCAGGCAGTTAAATTGCCGACCGGAGCATGCCGGCATGTCCGAAAGTGCGGTCGAAATCGCCAACGTTTTGAAAACGATAAAAAAATCACCGCACTTTTTCACATGCTATCGGGATAAACGGTTTGGCTAGCGATAGAGATAACGGTTCACCAGATTTTCCAAATATTCCTGCCGACCCGAAACCGGTTTCGGATCCAGCTGCATCTGTTCCGCCAGTTTCGCCAAATCCTCCAGCGAGGCTTTGCCGCTGAGAATCTGTTGACCGATGCCCTGATTCCAGCCGGCATAGCGTTTATCCAGATTATCCTGCAACATCCCGTCTTCCAGCATTGTCGCCGCACGTTTCAGGGATAAGGCCAACACATCGATCGCGCCGATATGCGCATAAAATAAATCATACGGATCAGTACTTTGCCGGCGGATTTTGGCGTCAAAATTAAAACCGCCGGTGGTAAAGCCGCCGTGTTTTAAGATCTCATAAATAATTAACGTGTTTTCCTCTACGCTGTTTGGGAATTGATCGGTATCCCAGCCTAACTGCGGATCGCCGCGGTTGGCATCGATCGAGCCGAAAATATCCAATGCAAACGCACTGGCGATTTCATGCTGGAAAGTATGCCCGGCCAAGGTGGCGTGATTGGCCTCAATATTGACTTTAATCTCTTTTTCCAGCCCGAACTGCGTTAAAAAGCCATACACCGTCGCCACATCATAATCATACTGATGTTTCGTCGGCTCCTGCGGTTTCGGCTCAATAAGCAGCGTGCCGTTAAAGCCGATTTTGTGTTTGTGCTCCACCACCATTTGCATAAAACGACCGAGCTGCTGACGTTCGCGTTTTAAATCGGTATTCAGCAACGTTTCATAACCTTCACGACCGCCCCATAGCACATAATTTTCGCCGTTCAGCCGTTTGGTTGCATTCATGGCATTAACCACTTGAGTCGCCGCCCAAGCAAAAACATCCGGATTCGGATTGGTCGCCGCGCCGGACATATAACGCGGATGCGTAAAGCAGTTGGCCGTGCCCCATAATAATTTCACGCCGCTATCGGCTTGTTTTTTCTCTAAAATATCGATAATGGCATTAAAATTGCCGATATATTCTTTCACCGAACGCCCTTCCGGCGCCACATCCACATCATGAAAACAATAATAAGGCACGCCGAGTTTAGTGAGAAATTCAAAGGCAATATCCGCTTTCTGCTTCGCCTCCTCAAGCGGGTCATTATTTTTCTGCCAGCCGCGTTCAAAAGAACCGACGCCGAACATATCATTACCGTTCCAGCAGAACGTATGCCAATAACACACCGCCAGACGCAAATGCTGCGCCATGGTTTTCCCCAGAATCACCTGATTGGCATCATAATGTTTGAACGCAAACGGATTCGTACTGTCCGCCCCTTCATAATTTACTTTTTCAATCTTATCGAAGTAGGTTGTCATAATAAGGTCTCCTGATGCAGTAAGTTTCAGCAGCATGATTGATGAAAACACCCCGGCAATCAATTACGTTATTTTACTTAACCGTTAAGATTATTATTTATTGTGGCTGGTATCACAAAAAAGAAAAAACGTAATGGGAATATCAGATTTAATAATTTAAACAAATAAATGCAAGTTCTAGAGTTGGTCTAAATTCAAATCGGAGACAATCATGCCTGAAAATCTATTTGATACTTTCGTCGATAGAACGGCAAGCAACAGTGCGAAATGGGAAACCGGCCGTAAATACGGAATCAATATTATTCCGATGTCGGTCGCAGATATGGATCTGCCTGCCCCCGGTATATTGATCGAGAGTCTAGCCGAACAAAATAGCGCCGGAATCTACGGTTATACGATATTACCAGATGATTATTATGATATCGTCAGAAAATATTTATTTCGCCATTATCATTATACCGTCGCGAATGAACACATTCTTTTTTGCCCGCGAATTATTCAGGCTATCTCTATTTACATCAAAGAATTTACTTCTCCGAATGATAGTATTTGTATTTTCACACCATCATATGCACCTATTCTAAATGCCATATCTCTGAATAATCGAAACATAATGCAATGTAAGTTGATTTATCAAAAAGGAGCTTATTCCATTGATTTCAATGAGCTGGAAAAATGTTTTATCACGGCGAAAACATTCATTTTAATTTCACCGCATAATCCCACCGGGATTGTATGGTCGCGCAATGACTTACATAAAATTGCAGAACTGGCAGAAAAACATGAAGTATTTATTCTCTCCGATGATGTACATGCCGACTTCGACTTTTCTGGCAACGGACATCTTATCATTTCGGCATTAAGTTCATATGTTGAAAACCATTCCATTATCTGTACGTCACCGGCGAAGACCTTCAATATTCCCGGGTTAGAAATAGCCAATCTGCTTATTTGTAATAACAATGTTAGAGATAAATTCCAAACCTGTATGCAATCTCTAGGTATGCATAATCCGAATTTCTTTTCCGTCCCGGCAATTAGTGTCGCCTATCAATATTGCGATACATGGCTGAATGAGCTGAGAAATTATATTTACCAGAACAAATTAACGGTAAAAGCGTTCTTTCATCGGGAAATCCCGCAACTTGATATTGTCAACAGCGAGGGAACCTACCTTATCTGGGTTAATTACCGCAAATTACACATTACCGAGGAAAAGTTAAAACATTGGTTTTTAGACTTATCTCACATTGAAGTGTCCTGGGGAAGTGATTTTGGCGCAGAAGGTGATTCCTTTTTCAGAATGAATGTCGCCATGCCAAGAACGTTATTAATAAAATGTCTGAAAAAAATTAAACACGGATTAGATTTCTTAATGCAAGAGGGGACTAATTATGGAAACGAACGATAAAATAAAGATTCCGACATTACCGCAAGCTTTATCTCCGATATTGGTTATGTTGATTTTATTAGGTTTGGGTTATGCATTCTTTGATTTACCACCTGAGCCATTAATGGTGATTTCCTGTATTTTTGCCGGATGCTTAGTTAAATATTTAGGATACGGCTATGACGATATGTTAAATGCCATCGCCGCTAAGATAGCAAAAACAATGCCGGCATTATTAATCCTGATTACAGTGGGATTACTCATTGGAACCTGGATTGCAGGCGGTACGATTCCTATGATGATTTATTATGGCTTAAAAATTATTGATCCTCAGTTTTTATATATCACCGCACTTATTTTAACCGCCATTGTGTCTGTTTGTACCGGAACGTCCTGGGGATCCGCCGGTACCGTCGGTGTCGCTTTTATGGGGGTTGCTATCGGATTGGATGCCAATTTAGCGGCCACTGCCGGCGCTGTCGTGGCCGGTGCCTATTTCGGTGATAAATTATCGCCGTTGTCAGATACCACTAACATTGCTTCAGCCGCTACCGGCGTTGACCTTTACGAACATATCGGCCATTTGCTCTACACTACGTTACCGTCTTTCCTGCTGGCGGCCATCGTTTATGTGGTTTACGGCATGAACGGAAATTTCCATGATATCGCCACACCGGAAAAGGTGTTAGCAATGATTGCCGGACTGGAACAAATTTACCATTTTAATGTCATTTTATTACTTCTTCCCGTCGTTATGATTTTATGGGGTTCCATAACCAAGCGACCGACTATCCCCGTTATGCTGCTCTCAGCGTCGATTGCGGTACTGAATGCAGTATTTATTCAAGGCTTTTCATTGCACGATGTCATTAATAGTGCGGTTAATGGATTTAATGTATCCATGATCCAAAGCGATATGCCGATCAGCGCCGATTTGGCTCGGCTTTTAAACCGGGGAGGAATGAATTCAATGATGGGAACACTGTTAATCTGTTTCTGTGCATTATCTTTTGCCGGTATCTTATCACTCAGCGGAGCATTAGATGTGATTATCAAATCTCTACTGAAATTGGTAAAATCCACAGCATCGTTGATACTAACGACTATCGTTTGCGGATTAACCATGATCGGCGTGACCTGTAACGGGCAAATTTCGATCCTAATTCCGGGAGAAATGCTGAAAGACGCTTATATTGAGCGAGGATTACATCCTAAAAACCTTAGCCGAACCATTGAAGACTCCGCCACAATTATCGAACCCATTTTGCCGTGGACCGCCGCAGGAGCTTATATGGCAGGAACCCTCAGCGTAGCAACTGTTTCTTACTTACCTTGGGCGGTATTATGCTGGAGCGGTATTGTATTTGCTATGCTATGGGCAATTACCGGATTCGGTATCGCAAAATTAAAATAAATTTCTTCTCCTTTCTTACCATCAAAATCACCGTTCAATATGACGAACGGTGATTTTCTTTTATATTTTTAATAGATGAATTACGTTATTTCACTTAGCCGTTAAGATTATTATTTATTGTGGCTGGTATCACAAAAAAGAAAAAACGTAATAGGAATAAAAAATCTGATAATTGAATTAACCGGGTTACCTTAGCAAACTGTGAATAGAGTTATTCGGATGTCACTCTAAATCGTTCATTTTAATCAGCGGAGGTGCCTATTATGAAAATTAAACAGATTTTATTATCGGTCGCGGCAGCATTAACCGTATTAAGTGGTTATGCACAGGCAAAAGATTTGACTATCGGAATGTCAATTGATGATTTACGTCTGGAACGCTGGCAGAAAGATCGCGATATTTTTGTGAAAAAAGCCGAAGCGCTGGGTGCAAAAGTTTTCGTGCAATCGGCAAACGGTGATGCAAGCGCACAGATTTCGCAGATCGAAAATATGATTAACCGTAATGTGGATGTACTGGTAATTATTCCGTTTAACGGTGAAGTGCTGGGTAATATTATCGGCGAAGCAAAACACGAAGGCATTAAAGTATTGGCTTATGATCGCTTAATCAACAATGCCGATCTGGATTTTTATGTTTCCTTCGACAATGAAAAAGTGGGGGAATTGCAGGCTCAGAGCATCGTGCAGGAAAAACCGCAGGGAAACTATTTTTTAATGGGCGGCTCGCCGGTAGATAACAATGCCAAACTGTTCCGTAAAGGTCAGATGAAGGTATTACAACCGTTAATCGATAGCGGCAAAATTAAAGTTGTCGGCGATCAGTGGGTGGATTCCTGGCTGGCGGAAAAAGCGTTGCAGATTATGGAAAATGCGCTGACGGCCAACAAAAATAATATTGATGCGGTCGTTGCCTCTAACGATGCCACTGCGGGCGGAGCGATTCAGGCGTTAAGTGCGCAGGGTCTGTCCGGTAAAGTCGCGATTTCAGGACAAGACGCCGATCTGGCCGCAATTAAACGGATTATCGACGGCACACAAACCATGACGGTGTACAAACCCATCACCACATTGGCCGATAAAGCGGCGGAGATTGCCGTGGAATTAGGTAAAAACGAAAAACCGCAATCCAATGCCGAACTGAACAACGGACTGAAAGAGGTTCCCGCCTATTTATTGGATCCAATCGCCGTCACCAAAGAAAATATTGACGAAACCGTGATTAAAGACGGCTTCCACAGCAAGGATGCAGTTTATAAATAAGCCGGGCGGCACGAGGTTATTCACTCAAAGTGCGGTCAAAAAAACGCCTGTTTTATAAAAACAGGCCAAAAAACAACCGCACTTTTCCATAGGAGAATCGCTTATGTCTCAGTTATTAGCCATGCGGAACATTACTAAAAAGTTCGGCGATGTCGTGGCGCTGCATAATATTTCCATCTCGCTGGCACCCGGCGAAATTCTGTCGTTGTGCGGAGAAAACGGTTCGGGAAAATCAACCCTGATGAAAGTATTGTGCGGCATTTATCCTCATGGTGATTACAGCGGCGAGATTTATTTTGCCGGCGAACAGCTTATTGCCAAAAACATTAAAGATACCGAAGAAAAAGGCATTGCCATTATTCATCAGGAATTAACCTTGGTAAAAACCATGTCCGTACTGGAAAATATGTTTCTCGGCAATGAAATGACCCAAGCCGGTATCACCAATGACAACGAAATGTATCTGCGCTGTAAAACCATTTTACGACAAGTACAATTGGATATTGATCCGAATACCAAAGTCGGCGAACTGGGATTGGGGCAGCAGCAACTGGTAGAAATTGCCAAAGCCCTGAACAAACAGGTTCGCTTGCTGATTCTGGATGAGCCGACCGCGTCGCTGACCGAAAAAGAAACGGCGATTTTGCTGAATCTGGTCAATGATCTCAAAGCGCATAATATCGCCTGTATTTATATTTCACACAAGCTCAACGAAGTAAAACGGATTTCCGATAAAATCTGTGTCATTCGTGACGGCGAACATATCGGCACCCGTGACTGCGCCGGTCTGTCAGAAGACGACATTATCACGATGATGGTCGGTCGCGAAATTACCTCGCTTTACCCGCATGAAGCGCACAGTATCGGTGATGAAGTCATGCGAGTGGAAAATTTATCCGCCTGGCATCCTGTCAATACGCATATCAAACGCGTTAATAACGCCCATTTTACTTTGCACCGCGGCGAAATTCTGGGGATTGCCGGATTAGTCGGTTCCGGCCGCACGGAGATGGCACAATGTATTTTCGGCTCCTATCAGGGGAAATATCAGGGCGATATTTTTATTAACCGGCACAAAGTGAAAATCAGAAACTGTGCGCAAGCCATCGCTCACAATATCGTAATGGTACCGGAAGATCGCAAAAAACACGGCATTGTACCGATTATGGGCGTCGGCAAAAATATTACCCTCTCTTCCCTGCGTCAGTTCTGTTTCGCTAATACGGTGATCAATGAGGCATTGGAAGAAACCATTATTCAGCAGTCCATTGCAAAACTAAAGGTCAAAACCGCATCGCCGGAACTGGCGATCGGGCGTTTAAGCGGCGGCAATCAGCAAAAAGCGATTCTGGCGAAATCCTTATTGCTGAATCCGCAAATTTTGATTTTAGACGAACCGACGCGCGGGATTGATGTCGGGGCGAAATATGAAATTTATAAATTAATCAATCAATTGGCACAACAAGGTATCGCCGTTATGGTGATTTCCTCGGAACTGCCGGAAGTATTGGGAATAAGTGATCGAGTATTAGTGATGCATCAGGGCAAAATCAAGGCGGATTTAGTCAACCATAATCTGACGCAGGAACAAGTAATGGAAGCGGCACTCAAGGAGTAATTTATGTCTAAGTTAAAATCCATTAATTTACAGGTTTATATTATGCTTATCGCCATTGTGGTGATTATGCTGTTTTTCTCCTTAGCAACCGACGGCGCTTATCTGAGTGCCAGAAATATCTCGAACCTTCTGCGTCAGACATCCATTACTGGCATTCTGGCTATCGGCATGGTGTTTGTGATTATCTCGGCAGAAATTGATTTGTCGGTCGGTTCGCTGATGGGACTGCTCGGCGGTTTTGCCGCCATTACTAATGTCTGGTGGGGATGGCCGCTGCCGATAACAATTCTCGTGACATTGCTATTGGGTCTGCTGCTTGGCACGGGGTGCGGTTGGTGGGTGGCTTACCGTAAAGTGCCTTCCTTTATTGTTACCCTTGCCGGGATGCTGGCGTTCCGCGGTATATTAATCGGCTTAACCAACGGCACCACCGTCTCGCCGATCAGCGCGGATATGACCTTAATCGGACAGGGCTATCTTTCCGATATTACCGGCATGCTGTTCGGTTTAACCGCAGTGGTCTGCTTTATTCTCTGGGGCAGCTATCAGCGCAAAGCCCGCCGGAATCTGAATTTAGCTGTCGCCACTGTCAGTCGAGACAGCATGAAATATGGTCTGTTTGCTATCGCCGTCTTGGGTGCCATTTATTTGCTGAATGATTACCGTGGCATTCCGATTCCGGTTTTGATACTGGCCGTTTTAGCCGTTGCCGGTATGTTTATGGCCAAGAAAACCGCATTCGGACGCCACATTTATGCCATCGGAGGCAATATTGAAGCGGCCCGCCTATCCGGTATTAATGTGGAAAAAACCAAACTACTGATTTTCGCGATTAACGGCTTAATGGTCGCTATCGCCGGGCTTATCCTGAGCGCCCGATTAGGTGCAGGCGCCCCTTCCGCCGGACAAAATGCGGAACTGGATGCCATCGCCGCCTGTGTGATCGGCGGTGCCAGTCTGGCGGGCGGAATCGGCAGCGTTTATGGTGTGGTAATCGGGGCATTGATTATCGCTTTGCTGGATAACGGCATGAGCATGCTGGATGTCCCGACCTTCTGGCAATATATTGTTAAAGGGATGATTCTATTACTTGCGGTATGGGTGGATACCATGAGTAAAAAGAAAATGTGATAGTCTCTGAAAAGTGCGGTAATAATTTGAGTTAAATCACAGCGTTAATACAACGTTATGCTATTTTTCGGCAATTTAGGTATGCTATATGAATACTTGTGCCCTCATAGGAATAGTTATGATAACCAACCCGAAATATTACCGCATCGCCCTATTGTTTAACGCCAATAAAGTCTATGACCGTCAAATCGTTGCCGGGGTCGGGCAGTATTTGCAGGCGTCACAGTGTACTTGGGATATTTTCGTGGAAGACGATTTCGTTTACCACAAAGAGACCATTGAAAGTCTGTCTATCGACGGTATTATTGCGGATTTTGATGATCCGGAAACGGCTGAACGGCTGCAATCCGTCGATATTCCGACTGTCGCTGTCGGCGGTTCGTATCGTAATCCGGCGTATTATCCGCCGCGCCCTTATGTCGCCACAGATAACGATGCGCTGGTGGAAATGGCATTTTTACACCTTAAGCAGAAAGGGATTACCCATTTCGCCTTTTATGGTCAGCCTTCCCCTTGCGAACGGCATTGGGCCATCGAACGGCAAAACGCCTTTTCCGCCTTAATGGATAAATATGCTTATGCCAAAACGATTTATCCGGGCGAACATATCAACTCGCAAAACTGGTTGCAGGCACAGGCGCGTTTAGGCCAATGGATCGCCGCGCTGCCCGAACATACCGGCATTATCGCCGTTACCGACGCACGGGCGCGCCATTTGCTGCAAGCCTGCGAATACCTGAAAATCGCCGTTCCGGAACAACGCTGCGTGATTGGGATTGATAACGAAGAACTGATCCGCTATTTGTCGCGCATTTCCCTTTCTTCCGTATCGCAAGGCACCAAACAAATCGGTTATCAGGCGGCTAAATTGCTGCATTACATGCTAAACGGGCAAACCGTCAGCCATAAACCGATCCTGATCCCGCCGGTAAAAGTGGAAGAACGCAGCTCGACCGATTACCGCTCGCTGCGTGATCCGTTGGTGATTCAAGCCATGCACTATATTCGCCACCGCGCCTGTCAGGGCATTAAAGTGGAGCAAGTACTCGATCACCTGCGCACCTCCCGCTCTAATCTGGAGCTACGCTTTAAGGCGGAAATGAATAAAACCGTACATCAGGTTATTCATGAGGAGAAAATGAGCCGCGCGGTGAATTTATTACGCCAATCGGACATTTCCATTCAGGAAATCGCCGAAGTTTGCGGCTATCCGTCATTACAGTATTTCTATTCGGTATTCAAAAAAGAACAGCACCAAACCCCGAAAGAATTTCGCGAACGCAATCAAGGATAAACTCAAAGTGCGGTCAGTTTTTAATCTGTTTTTAATCTGTTTTTAAACTGACCGCACTTTAGTATATAAGTAACGAGTGATTAATTACAGATTATGTTGTAATCGATAGCTGATTAGATCTTCGATCGTCACCACCGGATAACCGAATTGTTGCGCAAATGCGACAATCTGTGGCGCTCTCGCCATGGAGCCGTCATCGTTGGTGATTTCACAGATTACGCCGGCCTGTTTATAGCCGGCCAGGCGGGCTAAATCGATTGCCGCTTCCGTATGGCCGTTACGGGTCAAAACGCCGTTATCCGCCGCTCTTAACGGGAAAATATGGCCCGGTCGGTGTAAATCTGCCGGTTTGGCGCCGTCGGCAATCGCGGCTTTAACCGTTGTCACGCGATCGGCGGCGGAAACGCCGGTGGTTACGCCCTCGGCGGCTTCGATAGTGACGGTGAAGGCGGTTTTATTAACGCTGGTGTTGTGCTGCACCATCGGCGGTAAATCAAGTTGCTTGCACAGTTCGTCAGTTATGCACAAACAAACGATGCCGCTGCCGTAACGGATAAGTTTTGCCATTTGTTCTGTGGTAATCGTTTCGGCAGGGAAAATCAAATCGCCTTCATTTTCACGATTTTCATCATCTAAAACCAAGACGCCGTTACCTTGTTTGAAGGCGGCAATCGCGTTTTCGACACGTTGTTCGGCATCGCCGAAAGGGGATAAAATTGACTGATTCATAGTAAAATCCTTAATTAAGTTAAACAGTTACCAGAATCAGGGCTGATGAGGAAAGATTATTTTTCTCGTTAAGGGTTAGCAAAACAATAACAAATAAAAAGGCAGGCTTTGGCAACAAAACCTGTTTATTCTCTTCCATCCAGACTGTGACTGTCGGCTTTGGATTCACACCAAATCTGCTGACTTTGACGACGCTATCGACGCGCATCAAACGCTCGTGGGCTTGTATCGGATACTTACCACCGGTAGGGAATTTCGCCCTGCCCTGAGAATGCGCGCTTAGTATAACGCAAACCGAATAGAGAAAAAATATTTTTATTTGTAGCGACTGGCGGCAAAGTTGCATACAATAGACAAAATCAGAAAAAATGTGAGGTCATTATGCTTAATCCGAAAAAAATAGAGCAAATCATACAACAAATTCAAGACAGCCTGCCGCAAGGTATTAAAGATCTCGGTCAAGATGCCGAAGCAAAACTGAAACAGACTTTACAAGCTCAGCTGGCCAAACTGGATTTGATCACGCGGGAAGAATTTGATGTGCAAACTCAAGTACTTATGCGGACCCGCGAAAAGTTAAACGAATTGGAAAAACGTCTCGATCAACTGCTGCCGCAACAAAAAACCGAATAAATTCCGACCGCACTTTTATCCCTAACCTGCGGTATTACACTCTTGAATGCCATGCAACAGAAAGGAACTCATCATGTCAGCTTTCGTCTATTTGCAACAAAAACGTAAACAATTGAACCTTAAAGTCAACGATGTCTGCGAGCAGGCCAATATTACCCGCGCCTACTTTAACCAGCTGGTCAGCGGTAAAATTAAAAATCCGAGCGCCACAAAACTGAGCGCCCTGCACAAAGTCTTGCAAATTACGGAACGCAACGATAAGAAAGTGGGGGTCATTTTCGGTAAGTTTTACCCGGTGCATACCGGTCATATTAATATGATTTATGAAGCGTTCAGTAAAGTGGATGAAGTGCATGTGATCGTCTGTAGCGATACGGAACGTGATTTGAAGCTGTTTTATGACAGTAAAATGAAACGGATGCCGACGGTACAGGATCGTCTGCGCTGGATGCAGCAGATTTTCAAATACCAGAAAAATCAGATATTTATTCATCATTTGGTTGAAGACGGTCTGCCCAGCTACCCGAACGGCTGGGAAGCCTGGGCGCAGGAAGTGAAGAAGCTGCTTCAGGAAAAACACGTCAATCCCAGTGTGGTATTCAGCAGTGAAGTGCAGGATAAAGCGCCTTATGAACAATACCTTAATCTGCAAGTGGAACTGGTGGATCCGCAGCGTCGTTTTTTCAATGTCTCCGCCACGAAAATCCGTAATAATCCGTTCCATTACTGGAAATTTATTCCGAAAGAAGTGCGGCCATTTTTTGCCAAAACCATCGCCATTTTAGGCGGCGAAAGCAGCGGTAAAACCGTTTTGGTGAGTAAACTTGCCACCGTGTTTAACACCACGTCAGCGTGGGAATACGGGCGGGAATTCGTGTTTGAAAAATTAGGCGGCGATGAGCAGGCAATGCAGTATTCCGACTACCCGCAAATGGCGCTCGGCCATCAGCGTTATATCGATTATGCGGTGCGACATGCGCATAAGGTGGCGATTGTGGACACGGATTTTATTACCACTCAGGCCTTTTGTATTCAATATGAAGGCAAAGCGCATCCGTTTTTGGATTCCATGATCAAGGAATATCCGTTTGATGTCACGATTTTGTTGAATAACAATACTAAATGGGTGGACGACGGGCTGCGCAGTCTGGGCAATCATAAACAGCGCCAGCGCTTCCAGCAACTGCTGAAAAAACTGCTGGATAAATATAATGTGCCTTATATTGAAATTGAATCGCCAAGCTATCTGGAGCGCTATAACCAAGTGAAATCCATTGTAGAGAAAATTCTCAACGAGGAGGAACTGCCGGGATTAAGCACGGAAGTCCGTTCCGATACGGTATTTGAGGAGTAAAAAATCTCATGATTTTATTTGCGGGCGACCCGCACGGCAGTTTTAATCATCTTTATCCTTTTATCCGGCAAACAGAAAACATCGCTCTCGTGATACTTGGCGATTTACAATTAACCTCAACCGATGAATTAGATAAGCTGGCGCAATATTGCGATGTCTGGTTTATCCACGGCAATCATGACAGTAAAACCGTGGCGGCCTTTGAAGCGTTATGGGGCAGCGCATGGAAACAGCGCAATCTGCACGGCCGGGTAGTGACCATTCAGGGGCGGCGTATTGCCGGTCTGGGTGGCGTATTCCGTGGGCAAATCTGGATGCCGCCGAATAAAGCGCTTTTTTTTGATCCGATTCATTATTGTCAGTATTGTCCGCAGGAAAAAATCTGGCGCGGCGGCGTTCCGCTGCGTCACCGAACCTCCATTTTTCCGTCCGATATCGAAACGCTGGAAACCCAGCAAGCGGATATTCTGATTTGTCACGAAGCCCCGAAACCGCATCCCGGCGGATTTCGAGTGATCAATCAATTAGCGGAAAAAATGGAAGTAACGCACATTTTTCACGGTCATCACCACGAAAATTTTGCTTATCATGATACGCGCGCCAATCTACCTTATCAGATCACCAATGTCGGCTTTCGCAGCGTATGTGATGAACAAGGCAATTATTTATTGCGCGGCATTGACGATCGATAGCGTGATTTACAGCAATAAAAGTGCGGTCAAAAAATAATAAATTTTTCACCGCACTTTTTATTTCTTCAAGCAATCAAATAATACTTACGCTTGTTAATCACGGATGCCGTAATCAGAACCGCACAGGCCGAACGATTTTCAGTCAGACGACAAATTTTGAAGCAACAAAAAAGCCCACATTACTGTGAGCTTTCCAATTAACTAAATAATAAATTATTCCGCCGCCGCGACTTCTTCGCTGGCAACTTCAGGACGATCAACCAGCTCAATGTATGCCATTGGCGCGTTGTCACCTGCACGGAAACCACATTTTAAGATACGGGTATAACCGCCTGCACGCTGTGCAAAACGTGGACCTAATTCATTGAATAATTTTGCAACGGTTTCAATGTTGCGTGTACGAGCAAAAGCTAAACGACGATTTGCAACGCTGTCTTCTTTTGCTAATGTAATTAACGGCTCAACTACACGACGTAATTCTTTTGCTTTAGGCAAAGTGGTTTTGATGATTTCATGACTCACCAATGCACTTGCCATATTACGGAACATCGCTTGACGATGACTGCTATTACGGTTTAGTTGACGACCACTCTTACGATGGCGCATGACCTTATCCTTCTCAGAAAAATCTTTAACCTATGACCAAACTAGTCTTCAGCAATACTTGCTGGTGGCCAATTCTCAAGGCGCATACCCAGTGACAAGCCGCGCGAAGCCAAAACATCCTTGATTTCGGTAAGTGATTTTTTACCAAGATTAGGGGTTTTTAATAACTCGACTTCAGTACGCTGCACTAAATCACCGATATAATGAATTGTTTCTGCTTTCAAACAGTTAGCAGAACGAACTGTCAACTCCAAGTCATCAACAGGACGTAACAAAATCGGATCGAATTCCGGTTTTTCTTCCTTGACTTCTGGTTGACGAACATCTCGCAAATCAACGAATGCATCCAGTTGCTCTGCTAAAATCGTTGCCGCACGGCGAATCGCCTCTTCCGGATCAATAGTACCGTTTGTTTCCAGTTCAATGACTAACTTATCCAAGTCAGTACGTTGTTCGACACGTGCCGCTTCCACATTGTAAGCAATACGGTCAACCGGACTATAACAGGCATCTACCAATAAACGACCGATAGGACGTTCTTCATCCTGAGCGTGAACTCGGGCTGATGCCGGGACATATCCTCTGCCACGCTGAACGCGAATACGCATATTAATGGATGCGTTTTCATCCGTTAAGTGACAGATGACATGATCAGGATTCACAATCTCAACATCGCCATCATGTACGATGTCTGCTGCAACAACAGGGCCAATTCCAGACTTGCTTAGTGTCAGAAAAACATTATCTTTGTTCTGTACTTTAACCGCTAGGCCTTTTAAGTTTAGAAGAACCTCAATAATATCTTCTTGAACACCTTCTTTACTACTATATTCATGCAATACGCCATCAATTTCCACTTCAGTAACGGCACAACCCGGCATTGAAGACAGAAGAATACGACGCAATGCATTACCTAGAGTATGACCGAAGCCACGCTCTAACGGTTCTAAGATCACTTTAGCGTGAGTTGAGCTGATTTGCTCAATATCAACTAAACGTGGTTTTAAAAATTCTGTAACAGAACCCTGCATTTTATCCTCTCTTTGCTACGAAGCTTTAACTATTATTTAGAATAAAGCTCAACGATCAGATGTTCGTTAATGTCTGCTGATAAATCAGAACGTTCAGGAACACGTTTGAACACACCTTCCATTTTAGCAGCATCAACTTCCAACCAAGTTGGTTTTTCTCTTTGTTCTGCTAATTCCAGTGATGCTTTAATGCGTGCTTGTTTTTTCGATTTTTCACGAACAGCAACAACATCATCAACTGAGACTTGGAAAGATGGGATATTAACTACACGACCATTTACAACAATCGCTTTGTGGCTCACTAACTGACGAGCCTCGGCACGAGTTGCAGCAAAGCCCATGCGATAAACAACGTTATCCAATCGACCTTCCAATAACACCAGTAAATTCTCACCGGTATTACCTTTTAAGCGGTTTGCTTCCTTATAGTAGTTACGGAATTGACGTTCTAAAATACCATAGATACGACGAACTTTTTGTTTTTCACGTAACTGACTACCATAGTCTGACAAACGCGGTTTACGAGCACCGTGTTGACCGGGTGCTGTATCAATTTTACATTTTGAATCAATCGCGCGCACACCTGACTTAAGGAATAAGTCAGTGCCTTCACGACGGCTTAGCTTGAGTTTAGGACCCAAATATCTTGCCATTTTCTTTCTCCAACTATCCTATGACGCCATTAAACACGACGTTTTTTCGGTGGACGACAACCGTTATGAGGAATCGGAGTCACATCTGTAATGTTCGTGATACGGAATCCCGCAGCATTTAATGCGCGGATTGTAGATTCACGACCTGGACCCGGTCCCTTAACCATAACTTCCAAGTTCTTTAAGCCGAATTCTTTTACGATTTCAGCACAACGTTCAGCCGCAACCTGTGCAGCAAACGGAGTAGATTTACGAGAACCGCGGAAACCGGAACCACCTGCGGTTGCCCATGCCAGGGCATTACCTTGACGGTCGGTAATGGTAACGATTGTATTATTGAAAGATGCGTGAATGTGAGCTACGCCATCTACAACTTGTTTTTTTACACGTTTACGTGCACGAACTGGTGTTTTTGCCATTTAAATTTACCCCGATTATTTCTTGATCGGCTTACGAGGACCCTTACGGGTACGCGCATTAGTTTTAGTACGTTGACCACGTACCGGTAAACTACGACGATGACGTAAACCACGATAACAGCCTAAATCCAACAGGCGTTTAATGTTAAGTGTTACTTCACGGCGTAAGTCACCTTCAACGGTAAATTTACCAACTTCGTCACGCAGTTTATCAATCTGCTCTTCAGACAATTCGCTGATCTTAACATCTTCGGCAATTCCCGCAGCGGCACAAATGGCTTTTGAACGGGTTTTACCGATACCGTAAATTGCAGTTAAAGCGATTACAGCGTGTTTGTGATCAGGAATGTTAATGCCTGCAATACGGGCCACTATGCACTCCTATATTTTAACTGATTTGATATACTGATCTTGAAAAGCCCGTTTTCAGGATACTCAAACAGTATATCAAGGACATAAATGAGCTGAGCATTATATATGCCCAGCCGGTTCTTTGCAAGAAAAATGTCAATTAACCTTGACGTTGCTTATGTTTAGGATCACTGCACAAAACGCGTACAACACCTTCACGTTTCACAATTTTACAGTTACGACATAATTTCTTAACGGAAGCACGAACTTTCATTGCTTATCCCTTTATCTATACGGACTATTGTCCGAAACCTTTCAGGTTTGCTTTTTTCAGCGCAGATTCATATTTCGTCGACATTAAGTGACTCTGAACCTGAACGATGAAATCCATAATTACCACTACAACGATCAGTAAAGACGTTCCACCGAAGTAGAATTGTACGTTCCAGGCTGATGTCATAATATAAGGAACTAAACACACGAATGTGATATATAAACCGCCGATTAACGTTAAGCGGGTCATAATTTTATCAATATACCGTGATGTCTGTTCACCGGGTCTAATTCCGGGTATAAATGCACCCGATTTTTTCAGATTATCTGCTGTATCGCGCGGATTATATTGCATTGCCGTGTAAAAGAAGCTGAAGAAGATAATCGCCACCGCATAGACAATCAAATATAACGGCTGTCCGGGATGTAATAACATCGACAGATCAGTTAACCACTCTAAACTTGAACCCTGGCCGAACCATGATGTAATGGTCGCAGGGAACAGGATAATACTTGAAGCAAAAATTGCCGGAATAACCCCGGCCATATTCACTTTTAACGGTAAATGAGTGGTATGTCCGCCCAAAATCTGACGACCTTGCTGGCGTTTAGCATATTCAACTTTAATTCTGCGTTGTCCTCTTTCGACGAAAACGACAAAATAAGTCACTGCAAAAACAATAACGGCGATCAACAAGAGAACTAATAGATGCATTTGCCCTTGACGAGCCTGCTCAATAGTCTGACCAATCGCTGAAGGAAGGCCCGCAACGATCCCTGCAAAAATAATTAAAGAAATCCCGTTACCGATACCGCGTTCAGTAATCTGCTCGCCCAACCACATCAGGAACATCGTTCCGGTGACAAGGCTGATGACCGCAGTAAAATAAAAACCGAAACCAAGGTTAGGCACTAAGCCCGGTAACATATTCGGCAATCCGGTAGAAATCCCGATTGCCTGAATAGTGGCAAGAACTAAAGTCGAATAACGCGTATATTTACTGATTTTACGACGTCCGCTCTCACCTTCTTTCTTTAATTCAGCTAATGCCGGGTGAACCGTCGCCAATAATTGAATAATAATCGATGCCGAAATGTACGGCATGATACCTAATGCAAAAATTGACGCGCGACTCAATGCACCACCGGAAAACATGTTAAACATATCAATGATGGTGCCTTTTTGTTGTTCAAGTAATTGAGCTAACACGGCTGCATCAATACCAGGAACCGGAATGAAAGAACCAATACGGAATACAATCAGTGCACCTAGTACAAATAACAATCTGCTTTTCAGTTCACCTGTACCGCTTTGTGTACTTCTAGTTTGATAACCTGGTTGCTTAGCCATTTGTTAATTATTCCTCAACTGAACCGCCGGCAGCTTCAATCGCTGCTTTTGCGCCTTTAGTGACACGCAAACCGCGAACAACGACCGCACCTTTCACTTCACCTGCCAGAATAACTTTGGCAAATTGAATATCTTTAGTTAAGACGTTTGCTGCTTTTAATGTCTCTAAAGTGACGACATTACCTTCAACTTTGGTTAACTCATTCAAACGAACTTCAGCAGTAACTGCCGCTTTCATTGAAGTAAAACCAAATTTCGGTAAACGACGGTATAAAGGCATCTGACCACCTTCGAAACCGCGACGAACACCGCCGCCGGTACGAGATTTCTGACCTTTATGACCACGGCCACCGGTTTTACCTAAACCGGAACCAATACCACGACCTAGACGTTTTGCGCTGTGCTTGGCGCCTTCAGCCGGAGATAGAGTATTTAAACGCATTCTCTTACTCCTCCACTTTAACCATGTATGAAACTTGGTTAATCATACCGCGAATTGCCGGCGTATCGATTAACTCAACGGTATGGTGCATATGGCGAAGACCAAGACCACGCAGTGTAGCTTTATGCTTCGGTAAACGAGCAATCGAGCTACGCACTTGTGTTACTTTAATAGTTTTAGCCATTATCAATTACCCCAAAATTTCATCAACGGTTTTGCCGCGTTTAGCAGCAACCATTTCTGGTGATTTCATATTTGCAAGCGCATCAATAGTTGCGCGAACAACGTTAATTGGGTTGGTTGAACCGTAAGCTTTAGAAAGTACGTTACGCACACCCGCAACTTCCAGCACGGCACGCATAGCACCGCCTGCGATGATACCGGTACCCTCACTGGCCGGCTGCATAAATACGCGGGAACCGGTATGTGTACCTTTAATCGGATGTTGTAATGTGCCTTCGTTTAAAGCCACAGTAATCATATTGCGACGTGCTTTTTCCATCGCTTTTTGGATCGCTGCCGGAACTTCGCGCGCTTTACCATAACCAAAACCTACGCGACCGTTACCATCGCCTACTACGGTTAACGCAGTAAAGCTCATAATACGACCACCTTTTACAGTTTTTGATACACGGTTTACCGCGATTAGCTTCTCTTGCAGTTCACCAGCTTGTTTTTCGATGTTTGCCATCTGAAATTACCTCTATTAGAACTGTAGACCAGCTTCACGGGCAGCGTCCGCTAAAGATTGGACACGACCATGATATTTAAAACCGGAACGGTCAAACGCGACGTCTTTAACGCCTTTTGCCAATGCTCTTTCAGCAACCAGTTTACCAACGACTGCTGCGGCATCTTTATTTCCGGTATATTTCACTTGCTCACTAATTGCTTTTTCAACTGTAGAAGCAGCGGCAAGCACTTCTGAACCGTTCGGTGCGATTACCTGTGCATAAATATGACGCGGGGTACGGTGGACCACTAAGCGGGTTACACCTTGCTCTCTCATCATATGGCGTGCACGAGTTGCACGACGGATACGAGCTGATTTCTTATCCATAGTGTTACCTTAATTATTTCTTCTTAGCCTCTTTTGTACGCACCACTTCATCAGCATAGCGTACACCTTTACCTTTATAAGGCTCAGGACGGCGATAAGCACGAATATCTGCAGCAACTTGACCGATTAACTGTTTGTCCGCACCTTTCAACACGATTTCGGTCTGAGATGGACATTCAGCGGTAATACCTGCAGGTAATGTGTGTTCAACAGGGTGTGAAAAGCCTAAGCTTAATGCAACTACATTGCCCTTGATTTGAGCTCTGTAACCCACACCCACTAATTGTAACTTCTTAGTGAAGCCTTCAGTAACACCGATAACCATTGCATTAACTAATGCACGTGCCGTACCCGCTTGCGCGTTAGCACCGACAATTCCCTCACGCGGAGCGAATGTCAATTCATTATTATCTTGTTTAACTTCAACTGAGTTATGAATGGTACGAGACAACTCACCATTCTTACCTTTCACTGTTAGTAGCTGACCGTTAAGTTTTACCTCAACCCCGGCAGGAATACTAACAGGTGCCTTTGCAACACGAGACATTTTCCTACCTCTCTATTAAGCTACATAACAGATGATTTCACCGCCCAGACCCGCTTGACGGGCTGCACGGTCAGTCATCACACCTTGCGATGTAGAAACCACTGCAACACCTAAACCGCCCATTACTTTCGGTAACTCGTCTTTACGTTTATAAATACGTAAACCCGGGCGACTCACACGTTGAATACTTTCTACAACCGGTTTGCCTTGGAAATATTTTAAAGTAATTTCCAGTTCAGGCTTGGTGCCTTCTAAAACTTTAACGCTCTCAATATAACCTTCTGCTGCTAATACATTGGCGATAGCCACTTTTAGCTTGGATGAAGGCATACTGATCGCAACTTTGTTCGCAGCTTGCCCGTTACGAATACGGGTCAACATATCTGCGATTGGATCTTGCATACTCATTGTGCTTTTACTCCGATTCCAAAATAAAGTGGTAAATTACCAACTTGCTTTTTTAAGGCCAGGGATTTCGCCGCGCATTGCTGCTTCGCGAACTTTAATCCGGCTTAAACCAAACTTACGCAAAACGCCGTGAGGACGTCCGGTCTGGCTGCAACGGTTACGTTGGCGACTTGGGCTTGAATCACGTGGTAAAGTTTGTAACTTCAACACGGCATTCCAACGTTCTTCATCAGAAGAATTCTCGTTAGCAATGATTTTTTTCAACTCTACACGTTTTGCGTAGAATTTCTCAGCCAATTTAACGCGTTTTACATCGCGTGCTTTCATTGATTGTTTAGCCATTTGTAACCTGCCTTACTTACGGAATGGGAAATTAAAGGCAGCGAGAAGTGCTTGACCTTCTTCATCACTTTTCGCGCTGGTTGTGATAGTAATATCCAAACCACGAACGCGATCCACTTTATCATAATCGATTTCAGGGAAGATGATTTGCTCACGCACACCCATGCTGTAGTTACCACGACCATCAAATGATTTCGCGCTTAAACCGCGGAAGTCACGAATACGTGGTACAGCAATTGTAATTAAACGTTCAAAGAACTCCCACATACGCTCACCGCGCAGTGTTACTTTACAACCGATTGGATATCCCTGACGGATTTTAAAGCCAGCAACAGATTTGCGAGCTTTAGTAATTAAAGGTTTCTGACCGCTGATTGCTGTCAAATCCGCTACTGCGTTATCCAGCAATTTTTTGTCGGTCAATGCTTCACCCACACCCATATTCAGGGTAATCTTTTCGATTCGTGGGACTTGCATGACAGATGCGTAGTTGAATTTATTTTTCAATTCATTAACTACTTGATCTCTGTAGTAATCATGCAGTTTCGCCATCGCATTACTCCAGTTTACTATTAAATAATTTCATTATTAGATTTAAAGAAACGGACTTTTTTGCCGTCTTCAAATCTAAAACCTACACGGTCAGCTTTATTTGTTTTCGGATTGAAAATCGCCACATTTGACGCATCAATCGGCGCTTCTTTCTTCACTAAACCACCTTCTTTGCCTAAGGCAGGAACTGGTTTTTCATGTTTAGTGATGATATTTACGCCTTCAACAATCACTTTACCGTTTGGCAACACTTGAGTTACCTTACCACGTTTGCCCTTGCTTTTACCGGCAAGAACAATCACTTCATCATTTTGACGAATTTTTGCAGCCATTTCTCACTTCTCCTTACAGTACTTCTGGTGCCAAAGAAATGATCTTCATGAATTTCTCAGAACGAAGTTCACGAGTCACAGGTCCAAAAATACGAGTACCGATTGGTTGCTCAGTGTTATTATTTAAAATTACACAAGCGTTACCATCGAAGCGAATGACTGATCCATCTGGGCGACGAACACCCTTCTTGGTGCGCACAACAACTGCTTTTAATACATCACCTTTTTTAACTTTACCGCGAGGAATCGCTTCTTTCACAGTAATTTTGATGATATCACCAATAGCAGCGTAACGACGGTGCGATCCACCTAGAACCTTGATACACATTACACTGCGAGCGCCTGAGTTATCAGCAACGTCCAGCATAGTCTGTTCTTGGATCATCTTAGTACTCCGCTAAAATTAATAACACCCTTTCGGGACGAGCCTATCCCCACCATGGGAAATAGGTTGGCGGATTATACAAAAACTCAACTAAAAAGACAACTGATTTATGCGATTGCGCCGGCTGAAACGTGCGAAAAAATGACCGCACTTTTTAGGAAGGATTTTTTCCTGTTTATTGAAAATAAATCAACAAAAGGCCTATTTATTCCTTTTAAGTTAAAATCTACAATACGCTTACTAACACGCAATCGGGCGTGACGGCATATATTTAGGAGAGCAAATTATGTTACAAATCAGAAAATCAACTCAACGCGGTTATTTTGATCACGGTTGGCTGAAAACTTATCATTCTTTTTCTTTCGCCGATTATTTCGACCGCAATCATATGCACTTCTCGGATCTCCGCGTTATCAATGAAGATTATATCGAACCGGCAATGGGCTTCGGTACTCATCCGCATAAAGACATGGAAATTTTAACCTATGTGCTGGCCGGCAAGATTGCGCACAAAGACAGCATGGGCAACGTACGCGAATTCAGCGCCGGCGAATTCCAGATTATGTCTGCCGGCAGCGGCGTTTATCACTCGGAGTTTAATCCAAGCGACAGTGAACGCCTGCATTTGCTGCAAATCTGGATCATGCCGAACGAGCTCGGTATCACCCCGCGTTATGATCAACGCCGGTTTGCCGATCAAGAAGGCGGCACCTTGATTTTATCGCCGCACGCCGCGCAGCATTCTTTCAAGGTGTATCAGGATATGTTGCTCTGGCGTTACCAATTCGCCGCCGGCAAACGGGAAGAAATCCGCTTAAATACCGACCGCACTTATTGGCTGCAGGTTGTAAAAGGCGAACTGGACGTAAACGGCGTGGCATTGGCGCATGGCGATGCCGTCGGTGTGCGCGCCGAAGCGCTGCTGACGCTGACCGCACAAAGCGATATTGAGTTTCTGCTGTTTGACTTACGTTAAATCCGGCACCATAACATGCGGCGGAGATCATTTCCGTCGCACAGCAGGTTGGCTTTCAGAACGATGCCCACTTGCTTCCCGCCCCAAAGCACAACGCGCGTGATTATTCGCCCATCAAATATATCAGACCGCTGTCGCAAAATTCATGCCGTAAAAGTGCGGTCATTTTTAACAAAGTTTTTACAAAAAAGCCCCGGTTTTCACCGAGGCTTTATTTGATAAACGTAAATTAAGCAATTACTGCTTTTTCTACAACACGAACCAGTGTCCAGGATTTTGTTTTAGAGATCGGACGACATTGACGAATCTCTACCACATCACCCAGTTGTGCTTCGTTGTTTTCATCATGCACATGCAGTTTGGTTGTGCGACGGATAAACTTACCGTAAAGCGGATGTTTAACCTTACGCTCGATAGCGACAACAAAGGATTTTTCCATTTTGTCACTCACAACTTTACCTTGCACTGAACGAATTTTATCAGTCATTACTCACCCGCCTTTTCGGTTAATACAGTTTTCACTTGTGCAATACTACGACGCACTTGTTTTAACTGATGGGTTTGTTGAAGCTGACCGGTGGCTGCTTGCATACGCAATTTGAATTGCTCACCTAACAAGTTAACCAATTCAGCATTCAGCTCTTCAACAGTTTTTGTACGTAGTTCTTGAGCTTTCATTACATCACCGTTTTAGTTACGAATGTGGTCTTGATTGGCAATTTGGCAGCTGCTAATGCAAATGCGCTTCTTGCGATCTCTTCAGACACACCATCCATTTCATAAAGTACTTTACCCGGCTGGATTAAAGCGACCCAGTACTCAACGTTACCTTTACCTTTACCCATACGGACTTCTAATGGTTTTTCAGTAATTGGTTTATCCGGGAAAACACGGATCCAGATTTTACCCTGACGTTTCACTGCACGTGTCATTGCACGACGTGCCGCTTCGATCTGACGAGCGGTTAAACGACCACGGCCAATTGCTTTTAAACCGAAGGTACCGAAGCTCACTTCTGTACCGTTGGCAATACCACGGTTACGACCTTTGTGGACTTTACGGAATTTTGTACGTTTTGGTTGCAACATTTAGCAATTCTCCTTACTTACGACCTTTACCGCGAGGTGCCTTTTTCGGCGCGGCAGGTTGTTGTTCCGGTTGTTGTGCAATTGCAGCCATTCCACCAAGAATTTCACCTTTGAAGATCCATACTTTAACGCCGATAACGCCGTATGTGGTATGAGCTTCAGCAGTGTTATAATCGATGTCCGCACGTAGTGTATGTAACGGCACACGGCCCTCACGATACCATTCAGAACGTGCAATTTCTGCACCACCTAAACGACCGCTTACCTCAACTTTAATGCCTTTCGCACCTAAACGCATGGCGTTTTGTACTGCGCGTTTCATCGCACGGCGGAACATAACACGACGTTCCAGCTGAGAAGCGATACTGTCTGCAACTAATTTTGCATCTAATTCAGGTTTTTTCACTTCCGCAATGTTGATTTGCGCCGGCACGCCTGCGATTGCCGCAACGGCATGACGTAATTTTTCAACATCTTCGCCTTTTTTACCGATAACGATACCCGGGCGAGCGGTGTGAATTGTAACACGAATACTTTTAGCCGGACGTTCAATAGTGATACGTGATACTGAAGCATTCGCTAATTCTTTATTCAAGAATTTACGTACTTTGAAATCGCCGTCTAAGTTAGACGCGAAATCCTGTGTATTCGCAAACCAAGTAGAGCTCCAAGGCTTAACGATGCCTAAGCGAATACCATGTGGATGTACTTTTTGACCCATTGTTATTCCTCTACGATTAACGATCTGACACAACCACGGTAATGTGGCTTGTACGTTTTAAAATACGATCTGCACGACCTTTAGCACGTGGCATTACACGTTTCATGCTCGGACCTTCATCGACAAAGATCTTTGCAACTTTAAGATCATCGATATCTGCACCGTCATTATGCTCGGCATTTGCAATTGCAGACTCAAGTACACTTTTAACCAAAGCTGCCGCTTTTTTGTTGGTATAGGTTAAAATTTCTAAAGCCTGAGCAACTTTTTTGCCACGGATTAAATCCGCAACTAAGCGAGCTTTTTGCGCTGAAGTGCGAGCGTAACGATGTTTAGCAATAGTTTCCATCTTTTACCCCTTACTTCTTAGCTTTCTTATCCGCAGCGTGACCGCGGTAAGTACGAGTCGGTGCAAATTCACCTAATTTATGACCGATCATTTCGTCGGAAACATAAACCGGAACGTGCTGACGACCATTATGGACTGCGATGGTCAATCCAATCATTGAAGGAATGATCATTGAACGACGGGACCAGGTTTTAATTGGTTTTTTATCCCCGCTTTCCACCGCCTTCTCTACCTTCTTCAACAAGTGTAGGTCAAGGAAAGGACCTTTCTTGAGAGAACGTGGCATGGCTTATCCTCTTAGTTAATAAAATTATTTACCACGACGACGTACGATAAATTTATCGGTACGTTTGTTGTGACGAGTTTTCTTACCTTTGGTTTGAACGCCCCAAGGTGTAACCGGATGTTTACCGAAGTTACGGCCTTCACCACCACCATGTGGGTGATCAACCGGGTTCATCGCAGTACCACGAACGGTCGGACGAATACCTCTCCAACGGCTTGCACCTGCTTTACCCAGTACACGAAGCATATGTTCCGAGTTACCGACTTCACCGATGGTGGCAGTACACTCAGCAAGTACTTTACGCATTTCGCCGGAACGAAGACGCAAAGTCACATAATTACCTTCGCGGGCAATGATCTGTACATAGCTTCCTGCAGAACGGGCAATCTGACCGCCTTTGCCGGGTTTTAATTCAACGTTATGTACGGTCGAACCTACCGGAATGTTGCGCATCGGTAATGCATTACCGACTTTAATCGGCGCATTCACACCAGCCTGGATTTGATCGCCGGCGCTCAATCCTTTAGGTGCCAGAATATAACGGCGCTCACCGTCTTTATACAGCACTAAAGCAATATTTGCGGAACGATTCGGATCATATTCAAGACGCTCGACAACCGCCGGAATATCTAACTTGTTACGTTTGAAATCGATTAGACGGTAATGTTGTTTATGCCCGCCACCGATATGACGAGTTGTGATACGTCCTAAATTATTACGACCACCTGTTTTAGATTTGGTTTCTAATAAAGGTGCGTAAGGTTTACCCTTATATAATTCAGGGTTTACGATTTTAACAACGTGACGACGACCAGCGGAGGTCGGCTTACATTTAACGATAGCCATTGTTATCTACTCCTCCGTAATTACTCTGCACCTTCAACAAAGTCAAGAGACTGACCTTCCTGAAGCGTGACATAAGCTTTTTTCCAGTCACTGCGACGACCGACTTTAGCTCCGCGGCGTTTGGTTTTGCCTTTTACTACGACGGTACGTACAGAATCCACTTTCACTTCAAACAGCTGTGCGACTGCATTGGCAATCTCAACTTTATTTGCATCTAAGGCAACTTTGAAAACGATAGTGTTTGACTTCTCAGCGTTATTGGTTGCTTTCTCAGAGACGTGAGGTGCTTTTAACACTTTTAGCAAACGTTCTTGTTGAATCATGCTAACATCTCCTCAATCTGTTTTACAGCATCGACAGTAACAACCACTTTATCGAAAGCGATTAAACTTACCGGATCGATTCCCTGTACATCGCGCACATCCACTTTGTAAAGATTGCGTGCAGCCAAGAATAGGTTTTCATCCAAACCTGCTGTAATGATTAACACATCTTCCAGTGCTAATTCTTTTAATTTTTGTACTAAAACTTTGGTTTTCGGTGCTTCAACTTCGAATTTTTCCATAACCACCAAACGGTCTTGACGAACTAATTCGGAAAGAATGCTTTTGATTGCACCACGGTACATTTTTTTGTTCACTTTTTGACTGTGATCTTGCGGTTTCGCCGCGAAAGTCACGCCACCGGAACGCCAGATTGGTGATTTGATATCACCGGAACGGGCACGGCCTGTACCTTTTTGACGCCAAGGTTTTTTACCTGAACCAGACACTTCAGCACGAGTTTTTTGCGCACGAGAACCCTGACGCGCACCAGCTGCGTAAGCAACGACAACCTGGTGAATCAACGCTTCGTTAAACTCACGTCCGAAGGTAGTTTCAGAAACAGTTAATGCACGCTGTGCATCTTTAACTTGTAATTCCATCTCTATCTCCCAGACTTATGCTTTAACTGCCGGTTTTACGATAAGATCACTACCTGTTGCGCCCGGAACGGCACCTTTAACAAGCAGCAATTTACGCTCGGCATCGACACGAACAACTTCAAGCGATTGGACGGTAACACGTTCATTACCCAAATGTCCTGCCATTTTTTTACCTTTAAACACACGGCCCGGGGTTTGGTTTTGACCAATAGAACCAAGAACACGATGTGATAAAGAGTTACCGTGAGTCGCATCCTGAGTACGGAAGTTCCAACGCTTAACGCCGCCTTGGAAACCTTTACCTTTGGATGTACCGGTAACATCGACTTTTTTAACATCTGCAAAGATGTCAACATTGATTTCCTGACCTAAAGTGAATTCTTCACCTTCGGTACGGAATTCCCATAAACCGCGACCAGCTTCAACACCTGCTTTCACGAAATGACCTGCTTCAGGCTTAGTTACACGGTTCGCTTTTTTTGAACCTGTAGTAACTTGGACTGCAGTATAGCCATCGTTTTCAAGAGTTTTAACTTGAGTCACACGGTTGGCTTCGATTTCGATAACGGTAACTGGAATTGACACGCCGTCTTCAGTGAAGACACGGGTCATACCAACTTTACGACCGATTAAACCAATCATTGTAATAACCTCTTAATTAACCTAGGCTGATCTGCACGTCAACGCCGGCAGCCAAATCTAAACGCATTAATGCATCAACAGTTTTTTCTGTTGGCTCTACGATATCCACTAAACGTTTGTGGGTGCGAATTTCGTATTGGTCACGTGCGTCTTTGTTCACATGTGGCGAAATCAACACGGTGAAACGTTCTTTACGGGTAGGTAAAGGAATCGGACCACGAACTTGCGCGCCGGTACGTTTAGCTGTTTCTACGATCTCCGCAGTAGATTGATCAATCAAACGATGATCAAACGCTTTTAAGCGGATACGGATTCTTTGGTTCTGCATTAGACCAGAGCTCCAATAAATTTAGCTAATAATAAAACTGACACCATCACCTTTCATACGTCTTATTGAAAGGGAAGTGCAGTTAACCTGTTTATAGTCTCCAGATCGGAAACATTTTTCGTATCGCATCATCGCGACACACGCTCGATAAATGATTACATCAAACGACTCTCATACCGAGAGCTTGTGGATTATACTGGCAATAATCCGCTCATGCAAGCTATTTGTTCAATATTCCCATTTATCCGGATCAATGCCCAGCTCGCGCATAACCAGTTTCGCCTGCTCGGGAATCTCATCATGCCGGTCTTTCAGCAAATCGGCATCACTCGGTAACGGCTGGCCGGTAAAGGCATGCAAAAAAGCCTCGCACAGTAATTCACTATTGGTCGCGTGGCGTAAATTACGGATCTGACGCCGGGTTCTTTCATTCGTTAAAATCTCTAACACCTTAATCGGAATCGAAACCGTAATCTTTTTGACCTGCTCGCTTTTCTTACCGTGTTCTGCATAAGGGCTAATATATTTGCCGTCCCATTCCGCCATCTTGCCAACCTTCATAAAATAACCTTACTATTTATCGCACATTCTAATGAAAAATAGGCTGAATAACAATCCGGACATCAAGACTGCCGGAACGCCCGTAGGATTTACAGAAATTTACGCAACTTCCCAGCCGAGATTACACTCTAATTGGAGGAAAAGTAACAGAATGGCGTTTTGCACACCATTCGGTGATTTACTTCTTTTTATTTAACAACATTAATCGAGGTTTATTATGTTTAAAAAATTATCGGCTGAATTTTTCGGTACTTTCTGGCTTGTCTTTGGCGGGTGCGGAAGTGCGGTATTAGCGGCGGCCTATCCGGAATTAGGCATCGGCTTTGCCGGCGTTGCGTTGGCATTCGGTCTGACCGTATTAACCATGGCTTATGCCGTCGGGCATATTTCCGGCGGGCATTTTAACCCGGCAGTCACCTTAGGCCTCGTTGCCGGCGGCCGTTTTAACGCCAAAGAGGCGCTGGGTTATATCATTGCACAAGTTATCGGCGGTATCGTCGGGGCGGCCGTTTTATATGCCATCGCGTCAGGCAAAACCGGATTTGATGTCAGTGCCGGCTTTGCTTCAAATGGTTATGGCGAACATTCACCAAACGGTTTTTCGCTAAGTGCGGTCACTATTGCAGAAATTATATTAACCGCATTTTTCCTGATTATCATTCACGGCGCAACAGATAAAAACGCACCGGCAGGCTTCGCACCGATTGCGATCGGTTTAGGATTAACCTTAATTCACTTAATCAGTATTCCGGTATCCAATACTTCTGTAAACCCGGCGCGCAGCACGGCAGTGGCGATTTTCCAAGGCGGTTGGGCAGTTGAACAACTGTGGGTATTCTGGGTTGCACCGATTATCGGCGGCATTCTGGGCGGCATGATTTACCGCTCGCTATTACAACAGAAAGCCTAAAAAACAGATAGAGCCGCATCAACATGCGGCTCTGTAACGATATGACAGCAGCAAAACAACAGTAAACGCTGCATTATTAAATGACGATCACGGCAGCGATTTAATCAATGTTTTCAAATAGGCCGTAAATTTCTCGCCTAACTGCGGATGATGTAAACCGTACTCAACAAAAGCCTGCATATAACCCAGCTTATCGCCGCAATCGAAATTCACCCCGGTCTGATGAAACGCCTCGACCGTTTCTTTTTCAATCAACATATCAATCGCATCGGTCAACTGAATCTCATCGCCGACACCGACCGGCGTTTTTTCCAGCAAAGGCCAAATGGCGGCGGAAAACACATAACGCCCGACAACCGCCAGATTGGACGGCGCGTTTTCAATACTCGGTTTTTCCACAATACTGTTGATTTTTACACTTTCCCCGGCGCCCAGCTCAGCACCGCCGCAATCGACAATACCATAACTATTCACATTATTTTTATCTACCGGTGCGACCATAATCTGACTGGCCTGCGTTTCACGAAAGCGTGCCAACATGGCGCTTAGATTTTCTTTTTTCTGATTCGCACTGAAATCCGCCAGTAATACGTCCGGTAAAATCACCGCAAAAGGTTCATTGCCGACCAACGGACGTCCGCATAGCACCGCATGCCCCAATCCTTTGGCATTCCCTTGGCGGACGTGCATGATTGTCACATCTTTCGGACAAATAGAACGCACTTCTTCCAATAGCTGGCGCTTCACCCGTTTTTCTAACATGGTTTCCAACTCAAACGAGGTATCGAAATGGTTTTCGATCGCGTTTTTTGAAGAATGGGTGACCAGCACAATTTCTTTAATGCCGGCAGCGATACATTCATTGACAACATATTGGATCAGCGGTTTATCCACTAAGGTCAGCATTTCTTTCGGAATCGCTTTCGTCGCAGGCAGCATACGCGTGCCCAATCCGGCTACTGGAATAATTGCTTTCATTGGTTTTCCTTATTCTGAATAATAAATAACCGCACTTTTTCCTATCGGATCGGTAAAGTGCGGTGACATTTTATCTTAATTACTGACGTAATAAAGCCAAAATTTCTTCTGTTTTTTCAGTCATTAATTGTTTATCGCCACGGGTTTCAAGATTTAAACGCACCACCGGTTCAGTGTTGGAACTGCGTAAATTGAAACGCCATTCGGGATATTCAATACTGATGCCGTCAATCTCATCCACCCGAATCGCGTCTTTCTCATAAGCGGCGCGAACGCGGGCAATCGCAGATTTGGCATCGGCCAGTTTACTGTTGATTTCCCCCGGAGACGGATAAGTATCAATACTGTCGCCGACCAGTTGTCCCAGCGTCTGGCCGGTTGTGCAGACCAATTCCATCACCAACAACCAAGGGATCATGCCGCTGTCGCAGTAGAAGAAATCGCGGAAATAATGATGCGCACTCATTTCGCCGCCGTAGATAGCATCGACCGCGCGCATTTTCTCTTTAATGAACGAATGTCCGGACTTCGACATCACCGCTTCGCCGCCGTTTTCTTCCACCAGTTTAATCGTGTTCCAAATCAGGCGCGGATCATAGATGATTTTCGCTCCTTTGTTTTTCTGCAAAAACGCCCGTCCGAGCAGCCCGACGATATAATAGCCTTCAATAAAGCCGCCGTGTTCATCAAACAGGAAACAACGGTCAAAATCGCCGTCAAAGGCAATCCCCATATCCGCGTTGTTAGCCAGTACCGCATCAATGGTATCCTGACGGTTTTCATGCAGCAGCGGGTTAGGAATACCGTTCGGGAACGTGCCGTCCGGATTATTGTGCACCTTAACGAATTCCACCGGTACGCGTTTTGCTTTAAATTGCGCTTCAATGGCGTCAATCACATGACCGGCCGCGCCGTTTCCGGCATTGATCACCAGTTTCATCGGTTTCAGATTATCCAAATTAATATAGGACAACAGATGTTCGACATAATCGCCCAAGACCGAAAGCTGTTTATACTCGCCGCGCTGCGTAACCGGCGGGAAGTTATTTTCTTCAGCCAAACGCTGAATATCCGCCAGGCCGGTATCCGCACTAATCGGGCGCGATCCCTCGCGGACTAATTTCAGCCCGTTATAATCCATCGGATTATGACTTGCCGTGACTTCAATCCCGCCATCCGCTTTTAAAAACGATGTTGCAAAATACACTTCTTCCGTGCCGGTTTCACCGAGATCAATCACGTTAACGCCGGAATCCAGCAAGCCGTTGGTCACCGCGCTTTTCAGCTCTTTACTGGTCAGGCGGACATCACCGCCGACCACAATGGTCTTCGGTTTTAAAAACTGCCCGAACGCACGTCCGATCCGATAAACAATATCCGCATTCAGTTCATCGCCTAAGCGACCGCGGATATCATAAGCTTTAAAGCAAGTCAATTTACTCATAACTTCTCCATTTCTTACCAATTACAAAGCTCGTTAAGATTGCTGTTCATCCTGCGCTTCTTTAATGCGTTGGTAGATTTCTTCCCTATGAACAGAAACATCTTTCGGCGCCTTTACGCCAATTTTCACTTGGTTACCACGAATATTCAGTATCGTGATGGAAACGTCATCGCCAATGAGCAAGCTCTCGCCAACTTTTCTGGTTAAGATCAGCATATAACCTCCTCATTTGATCATTTGATGCGATATCCTATCGTTAACCCAACATCCTTATTTTACACACATAGCGCAACCCACATTATCGTAACGCATTTCATCTGAGTGCGTTATCAATAAAACTCAAAGTTGTGAGTTACGGCACAAAATTTCCGCTTATAAATTCAGCTGCAACCATTCGCTACAAACCGACAATGCCTTCACCACGTTTTCCGGCTGTGAACCGCCGGCCATTGCCATATCAGGACGGCCGCCGCCTTTTCCACCGACCTGACGCGCCATTAAATTTACCAGCTCGCCGGCTTTCACTTTCGCGGTCAAATCTGCGGTGACACCGACGATCAGATTGACTTTATTCTCCGCCACCGAAGCGAACACAATCACCGCCGAACCGAGCTGATTTTTCATATCATCAACCATCACGCGCAAGGATTTACCGTCAATGTCGTCAAGTTGTTGTAACACAACGGAAACGCCATTAATTTTCACCGCACTTTTAGCCAAATCCGAGCCGGCCTGTACGGCCGCTTTCTGTTTTAATTGCTGCAATTCTTTTTCGGTTTTCTTGGCTTTATCCTGCAATTGCTGAATTTTCTCCGCAATCGAATTGACATCCGATTTCAGCAAGTCCGCACTCTGGGTTAATAATGTTTGCTGGGCATGCAGCCAAGTAATGGCGTTTTCCCCGCTGACGGCCTCAATCCGGCGAACGCCTGCGGCAATCGCCGCTTCACTGATGATTTTACACAAGCCGATATCACCGGTGCGTTTCACATGAATACCGCCGCAAAGTTCAATAGAAAAATCGCCCATGGTCAGAACGCGCACTTTTTCCGCATATTTCTCACCGAACAACGCCATTGCGCCCTGCGCTTTCGCCGCCTCCAAATCCATTATCGCCGTTTGCACCGCATGATTGGCGCGAATTTCCCGGTTCACAATGCGTTCCACTTCAAACAATTGATCTTTGCTGATCGCTTCAGGATGAGTAAAGTCAAAGCGCAGCGCAGTATCGGAAACCAGCGATCCGCGTTGCGCCACATGCGCGCCCAGTACCTGACGTAACGCGGCATGCAACAGATGCGTCGCCGAGTGATTTAACGCAATCCGGCGACGGCGCGCCGCATCCACAACGGCGTTCACCGATTGCCCGACAGACAGTGACCCTTGCGTTAACTGCCCGATATGCCCGAAAACCTGGCCATATTTTTGCGTATCGTTAACGGTGAAAGTAAAATTTTGCCCTTCCAGCCGACCGCTGTCGCCGATTTGCCCGCCGGATTCCGCATAAAACGGCGTATTTTCTAAAATAACGACCGCACTTTGACCGGCGTTGATGCTTTGCACCGATTTTCCGTCATGGAAAAGTGCGGTGATTTTTGCCAGACTTTCCGAATCTTCATAGCCTTCAAACTTCGTCGCACCGTCCACCCGAATAATATTATTATAATCAACGCCGAACTGGCTTGCCGATTGCGCACGCGTACGCTGCGCTTCCATTTCGCGGTCAAATCCCGCTTCATCAATGGCAATATTGCGTTCACGACAAACATCCGCCGTCAAATCCAGCGGAAAGCCGTAAGTATCATATAATTTGAACGCCACCTCACCGGACAACATATTATTTTCAACCTTAGCCAACGCCTCATCCAGCAATGTCAGCCCGCGTTCCAGCGTACGGGCGAACTGTTCTTCTTCCTGACGCAGCAATCTTTCGACATCGGCCTGTTTGTCTTTCACATCCTGACCGGCCTCGGCCATCACCGCGATTAAGGTCGGCACTAATTTATAAAAGAAGGTGTCTTTCGCCCCCAATAAATGTCCGTGACGTACCGCGCGGCGAATAATCCGGCGCAAAACATAGCCGCGCCCTTCATTAGACGGAATCACGCCGTCAGCAATTAAGTAGGCGCATGAACGGATATGATCGGCAATCACACGCAGCGATTTGTTGGCCAGATCACGTTCTCCGGTCAGCTCCGCAACCTTCGCGATTAATTTTTGGAAAATATCAATATCGTAATTGGAATTCACATGCTGCAACACCGCGGCAATGCGCTCCAGCCCCATGCCCGTATCGACCGACGGTTTAGGCAGTTTTTCCATGGTGCCGTCCGCCTGACGGTTAAACTGCATAAACACAATGTTCCAAATTTCAATATAACGATCGCCGTCTTCTTCCGCCGATCCCGGTGGGCCGCCCCAGATATGTTCGCCGTGATCATAAAAAATTTCCGTACACGGACCGCACGGCCCGGTATCGCCCATTTGCCAGAAATTATCCGAGGCATAAGGCGCGCCTTTATTGTCGCCGATGCGAATAATCCGCTCAGCCGGAATGCCGACCTGATTATGCCAGATATCATAGGCCTCATCGTCTGCCTGATATACGGTTACCCACAGTTTTTCTTGCGGTAAACCCAGCCATTGCGGTGAAGTCAGAAATTCCCAGCCGAATCGAATCGCATCCTGCTTAAAATAATCCCCGAAACTGAAATTACCCAACATTTCAAAAAAAGTATGATGCCGGGCGGTATAACCCACATTTTCCAAATCGTTATGCTTGCCGCCGGCCCGAACGCAACGTTGCGCCGTCGTTGCCCGCGAATACGGACGCTTATCCACACCGAGGAATACGTCTTTAAATTGGTTCATTCCCGCATTAGTAAATAATAAAGTCGGATCGTTTTCCGGCACAAGCGAGCTGCTTGCCACGATCTGATGCCCTTTACTGTGAAAAAAATCAAGGAAAGATTTTCTGATTTCTGCCGTTGTTTTCATTAATAAGCCTTGTATTCTCTGATCAATCTTCTACATAAATGCGCTTATTGTTACATATTTTTGAAATTTAGAAAAAGTATTTTTATTGTTCGCCGCGCCGCAGGAAAGGGAGATCAGGGCGTTCAAATAAAAAGGCTAAATTCCTTTGCATGGTGAATTTAGCCCTGAATAAAATGTAGCCGAGGTTTAGAAACTATTCTTCCCGCAACGGCACAACCAACATATCCACAGTAATATTATTCATTACCTGACGGGTGGAAGACATTAACTTGCTCCAGAAATCCTGGTGATGGCCCGTTACTAACAGATCCACATCATATTGTTCTATCGCATCGGACAATACCTGCCCCAAATCGCCGCTGCCGCTTAATTTTTCCGACACCGGATAGCTGCAATGTTCGGCAAGCTGCACCAATGCCTGCTGCGTTTCGGTAGAAATCCGATCCTGCATGGAGGACATATTAACGTCAATTAATCCGGTATAAAGATCAGAAAAATTCACGTCAACATGAATAATGGACAACTTAGCGTCGTGTCTTTTCGCCACACCGGCGGCTTTTTCTAATAAAAACGGACTTTCTTCAGAAAGATCTATTGCCACTAATATGTGTTTGTACATAATTGACTCCTTATCTGATCCGGGATTAATTAATTTATTTTGGAGTTATAGTAGCATCAGTAAAATAAAAAAAATATGCTCTCGATCACGTTTTAGAAAAAACTTTTCTTTTTTACCGCACATGCCAACTCAAAGATTATGTTATGATTAATTTCACCATTCCAATGAGTTACAGGATAAAAAATGCGCTATTCTATTCAGGATTTTGTTCACTTAATTGCCAAATTACGCGATCCAAATGGAGGATGTCCTTGGGATCTGAAACAAAACTATCACACGATGATTCCCTGCCTAATCGAAGAAAGTTGTGAAGTTATCGATGCCATTGAACAGAAAAACTACCGTGATCTAAAAGAAGAACTCGGCGATCTGTTATTACAGGTCGTTTTCCTGAGTCAACTGGCAACGGAAGAAAAACAGTTCACATTCGATGATGTCGTGCAGGATATATCGCAAAAAATTATTCGTCGTCACCCTCATGTGTTCGGCGACAGCAGCGCGGCTAATGAGCAGGAAGCGTTATCCAATTGGAACCAAGTTAAAGCCACAGAACATAAAGAAAAAGGCCGTCATTCAATTCTGGATAACGTACCGACTTCATTTCCTGCGCTGATGAGGGCGGAAAAACTGCAAAAACGCTGCGCCAAAGTCGGCTTTGATTGGGAGAATATCGCACAAGTCTTCGCAAAAGTGGAAGAAGAGCTGGAAGAAACCCGTCAGGAATGGCAACAAACGGAGCAAAAGCAGGCCAAAATCAACGAAGAAATCGGCGATCTGCTGTTTGCCGCAGTTAACTTAAGCCGTCATTTACATTGCTCCGCCGAAGAAAGTTTACGCCAAGCCAATTTAAAATTCGAACGTCGCTTTCGCGCGGTAGAGGAAAAGTTAAAGCACCAAGGCAAAAAGATAGAAACGGCATCTTTAATCGAAATGGATCTGTTATGGGATGAAGTAAAAAAAGAAGAAAAAATTGAGTGATAAATTCATCCGATTGATTCTGAAAATAATACAAAAATGCACTGAAAAATCAGTGCTTTTTTATGGATCACCCCCAAAGATGATTAAAAACACAGCAAACTGTACAAAAAAAAACAACAGTATAATAGAGCAAAAATGATTTTAATTCAGGAATAATTATGCGTTCATCTATTCATAAACTAAAATGGGGGCTATTCAGCCTGATTGACGGCGATTTTATTAGCCAATTTGCCCGCGCTTACGGAGAATGGGCAGAAGCGGAAGTTCAATTTTTTCGTAGTATTTTAACACCAACAAGTAATGTCATTGAGGTCGGTTCTAATTTAGGAATGCATGCGGTGCCTATTGCGACAATGATAAAGAAAGGTAAGCTGTTTTGCTTCGAACCGCAACGAATTATCTTTCAAATGCTGTGCGGCAACTTAGCGCTTAATCAATTAACGAACGTATTTGCCTATAATCATGGCGTCAGTAATCAAGAAGGCGTGATAGAAATCACTTCATCAAATTATGAAACACCTTGGAATTACGGTAGTTTCTCGCTGGATAAAGGCTTCAATACTGAAGGCCATTTTGACGGTATCGAAAATAAAGAATATCTGAATGTCATTTCTATTGATAATCATAAAGAAATTCAAAAGCTTACAACTCTTGCCTTATTAAAAATCGATGCGGAAGGATTCGAACGCCCAGTATTAGCAGGAGCCAAGGAAACCATTCAAAAACATAAACCGATTATTTTCCTAGAAGCCCATCCACAGCAAGCCAAAAATCTTATCGCTTACTTACAAAATATGGACTACAAATGTTATTGGTTTATATCCGATCGATACCAGCCAAATAACTATTTTAAACAAGCAAAGACCATTTCGGGATTAGATTATAATTTGGCCTGTTTTCATCAGTCTGTCACCGCTAATTTACCGGATAAATTACTTGCACGTTTAGATACTGAGTTTGATCAGATTCCCTTAATTACCTGTTAACATACTCAGTGATAAATTTAAATTAAACCGCAATAACGTAAGGTTAAAAATCCCGGAGTTTTATTATCAAAAATAGATATCTCATAGATTAAATAGCATACAAAAATTCTCTCAAAACCTACCGCACTTTATCCCCTTTATCTTCGGTTAACCTAAAAGTGCGGTGATTTTTTTGTCTGTTTTTTGTGGTTTGGTTGTGTTGAGTTTGGTTTATGCTTTGATTTGTTTAGAGAAAAAATTCTCCCAAAACCCACCGCACTTTATCTTCATCTTTGGTTGACCTAAAAGTGCGGTGATTTTTTTATCGGTTTTCCCCCAAAAACAAAAAAACCACCTGCCCTCGGCAAGTGGTCTCTTCTCTAATTAAAACCCGGCGGTGTCC
>NZ_CAXSXF010000007.1:0-94895 GCF_964241405.1 Necropsobacter rosorum | reverse complement strand
AGAAGTGAAACGCTGTAACGCCGATGGTAGTGTGGGGTTTCCCCATGTGAGAGTAGGACACCGCCGGGTTTTAATTAGAGAAGAGACCACTTGCCGAGGGCAGGTGGTTTTTTTGTTTTTGGGGGAAAACCGGTAAAAAAACCACCGCACTTTTAGGTTAACCGAAGATAACGGGGATAAAGTGCGGTAGGTTTTGAGAGAATTTTTTCTCTATGATTGTTAAAAAATTATGAAAAAGTAAGTAAAATAAACAGCACTCATTTTCATTACAACATGTAGCAAGGAATTTATGGCGTTATTAAATATATTGATTTATCCCGATGACCGTTTAAAAACGGTCGCTAAGCCTGTCGAGTCATTTGACGAGGCGCTGGATCAGTTTATTGATGATATGTTTGAAACCATGTATCAGGAACAGGGCATTGGTCTGGCGGCGACGCAGGTTGATGTGCATAAACGGGTCATTACCATTGATATTGAGGGCACGAAAGAAAATCAACTGGTTCTGATTAACCCTGAAATTGTGGAAAGCAGCGGTGAAACCGGCATTGAAGAAGGTTGCCTGTCGTTGCCGGGATTGCGCGGACTGGTTCCGCGTAAGGAAAAAGTGAAAGTGAACGCCTTAAACCGCAAAGGCGAGCCCTTTAGTTTAGAGGCGGACGGTTTATTGGCGATTTGCATCCAGCACGAGATTGATCACCTCAACGGTATTGTGTTTGCCGATTACCTGTCACCGCTGAAACGTCAGCGTATGAAAGACAAATTGCTCAAGCTGCAAAAACAGATGGAACGACAGCAATAATGTGCAGGAAGTGCGGAATCATAAAACAAAAAAACCGCACTTTTTTCATGGATCGGCCGAAACCGATTGACCGCAACATCTTCTCAGGTTACTTTTAAGCACAGTAACTATCACGACGCAGAACATTATGATGAAACCATTGAAAATTATTTTTGCCGGCACGCCGGATTTTGCCGCCCAGCATCTACAGGCACTCCTTGATTCCCCGCATGATATCATCGCCGTTTACACCCAGCCGGACAAGCCCGCCGGGCGCGGTAAAAAGCTGCAGGCAAGTGCGGTCAAACAATTGGCCGAACAATACAATCTGCCTGTCTATCAGCCGAGATCTTTACGCAAACCGGAGGCGCAGCAGCAATTGAAGGCATTGCAGGCGGATGTTATGGTGGTCGTGGCTTATGGCTTGATTTTGCCTAAAGCGGTGCTGGAGGCGCCACGGCTGGGATGTTTGAATGTGCACGGCTCTTTATTGCCGCGCTGGCGCGGTGCGGCGCCGATTCAACGTGCGATTTGGGCCGGTGATGCTCAAACCGGCGTGACTATTATGCAGATGAATGAGGGGCTGGATACGGGTGATATGTTGCATCAAGTTTATTGTGATATTGAAGTCGAAGACACCTCGGCCAGCCTTTATCATAAGCTGGCGCAAATGGCGCCTTCTGCGTTGATCGCGGTGCTGAACGGATTGGAACGTGGCGAATTTAAACCGCAGCCGCAGGATGACGCGCTGAGCAGTTATGCGGAAAAGCTATCGAAAGAAGAAGCCAGATTGAACTGGCAGTTATCCGCACAGCAGCTTGAACGCTGTATCCGTGCATTTAATCCGTGGCCGATGAGTTATTTACTGACCGTTGACGGACAAAATAACGCCCAATCCCTGAAAGTTTATCGGGCAACGGTACTGCCGCATCAGGATGCCGCGCCGGGTACGATTTTACAGGCGGATAAGCAAGGTATCCGGATTGCAACCGCACAGGGCGTGCTGAATATTCTGCAATTGCAGCCGGCGGGCAAAAAGCCGATGTCGGCACAGGATTTATTAAACGGCAGAACGGATTGGTTTACTGTCGGTCGGGTGCTGGCATGATGCAGGCGTCAAACAACACACAGCCACGGCGCATTCGCCGCATAGGAAAAACTGCGCCGAAAAGCACCGCACTTTCCGTGCGTGCAGTCGCGGCACAGATTATTTTGCAGGTGGTTGATCAGAAACAATCGCTGTCCGTGTTGTTGCCGCATCATCAATCTCGCGTCAATCCGCAGGATTTCCCTTTGTTGCAGGAAATCTGTTTCGGCGTTTGTCGCGTATTGCCGCGCTTAGAACAAGTGCTGGCCGCATTGCTGGCGAAACCGTTGAAAGGCAAACTGCGTATCCTGCATTGCTTGCTGCTGATTACGCTGTATCAGCTGTTATATACGCGCATACCTGCTCATGCGGCGGTTGATGAAGCGGTGAACGCAACTGCCGGCTTGAAGGTTGAGCCGTTCCGTGGGCTGGTCAACGGCGTATTGCGCCGCTTTTTGCGTGAGCAGGAACCGATTCTGGCGAAGGTGGATAAACACTGGCAGACGTTGCACCCGGAATGGCTGGTGAACCGATTGAAATCGGCATACCCGACGAACTGGCGCGATATTATTGCGGCCAACAATCAAAAACCGCCGATGTGGTTACGCGTAAATCCGCAGCGTTGTACAAGCGCAGATTATCAGGCATTGCTGGCACAACAAGGCATTGAAAGTTCTGCGGCACAGCCGGCGCAGGCGCTGTGTTTGACGCAGGCCTGTGCGGTCGGGCAGCTGCCGCATTTTGCACAGGGCTGGGTAACGGTGCAGGATTTGCATGCACAATGGGCTGCCCGGCTGCTTGCGCCGCAAAATGGCGAATTGATTCTGGATGCTTGTGCCGCACCGGGCGGAAAAACCACGCATATTCTGGAACTGGCGCCGCAAGCGCGCGTTGTGGCGCTGGATATTGAACAGCACCGCCTGCAACGAGTAACAGAAAATCTCGCCCGTATGGGGCAACAGGCACAAGTGATTTGCGGGGATGCGACACAACCGGCGCAATGGATATCGCAGATTGTCGCCGAAGCGGAAAAAAGTGCGGTGCAATTTGACCGTATTTTGTTGGACGCACCTTGTTCCGCCACCGGCGTGATCCGCCGTCATCCGGATATAAAGTGGCTGCGTCAGGAGGCGGATATCGCACAGCTGGCCGCATTACAAGCCCGGATCCTGACTGCGTTGTGGGCGAAATTAAAACCGAATGGGGTGTTGTTATATGCCACCTGTTCCGTATTGCCGCCGGAAAATACGCAGCAAATCGCCGCATTCTTGGCTCATCATACCGATGCCGAATTGCTGCCGTTGCCGTTCGCCTCGCAGGGTGATTGCATCGGTCATCAGTTTATTCCGCAGGAAAATGCCGGCGACGGTTTTTATTATGCCAAACTCAGAAAACGGCCGCATTAAGGCGCGTTGATTAGAGCCGCGCCTTTCGCCGCGGATAGCCGGACGGGCGGCCGTGATGATGGTGAAAACCGGCATGACGCCGGGGTGTTTCGAGAGAACAGAACATGAAAATAATTATTTTAGGTGCCGGACAGGTGGGAACCACGCTGGCGGAAAATCTGGTCAGCGAAGATAACGATATCACCTTAGTCGATAACGAATATGCCCGTTTGGAAGCCTTACAGGATAAGCATGATCTGCGCGTGATCCGGGGCGCGGCATCTTCGCCGAAAGTGTTGCGCGAAGCTGGTGCGGCGGATGCGGATTTGTTGGTTGCGGTTACGAATTCAGACGAAACCAATATGGTGGCCTGCCAAATTGCGCGTACTTTATTTAATACGCCGACCAAAATTGCGCGTATCCGCAGTTCGGCCTATCTACGCGAAAAGGACAAACTGTTTCAGCCCGATGTGATTCCTATTGATCATATTATCTCGCCGGAAAAACTGGTGACGGAAGAAATTTCCCGCTTAATTGATTATCCCGGCGCGCTGCAGGTCTCGCATTTCGCCGACGGACATATCAGTATCGTGGTGGTGAAAACCTATTACGGCGGGCCGTTGGTCGGCTATACCTTATCGGCGCTGCGCGATCATATGCCGTATATCGATTGCCGGATTCTGTCGATTCTGCGTCAGGACAAGGTTATTCGCCCGCAGGGATCGACGATTATTGAAGCCGGCGATGAAGTCACCTTTATTTGCGCCACCATTCATATTAAAGCGGTGATGAGCGAATTGCAGCGGCTGGAAAAACCTTACAAACGTATTATGATTGTCGGCGGCGGCAATATCGGCACCGGAGTGGCAAAACGGTTGGAAGAGCAATGTTCGGTGAAACTTATCGAACGCAATGCGGAACGTGCCACCGTGTTGGCGGAGAAGCTGGCGAAAACGCTGGTATTTTGCGGCGATGCCTCGGATCAATCGCTGTTATTTGAAGAACATATTGAAAATATTGACGTATTTTTATCCCTTACCAGCGACGATGAAGCCAATATTATGTCCGCACTGCTGGCAAAGCGTCTGGGTGCGAAAAAAGCGATGGTGCTGATTCAGCGTATGGCCTATATCAATCTGATTCAGGGCGGTACCATCGATATTGCGGTTTCGCCGCAGCAGGCGACGATTTCCGCCTTGCTGGGACATATTCGTAAAGGCGATGTCACCAATGTGGTTTCTTTGCGTCACGGTATTGCCGAGGCGCTGGAAATTGTCGCGCACGGCGATGAGAGCTCCTCCAATGTTATCGGGCGTAAAGTGTCCGAATTAAAATTACCCGTCAATGCGATCGTCGGTGCGGTATTGCGCAACGGAGATGTGATTATTGCCAAAAAGGATTTGGTGATTCAGGCCGAAGATCATGTAGTGGTTTATGTCAGCGACAAAAAACATATTCCGGAAATCGAAAAACTGTTCCAACCGAGTGCGTTTTTTATTTAAAGATATGTAAAAACACTGTACTTATTGTTTTTAGTTTCTATAATGTGCGATTTAGCGTCCGCTGTTATGCGAGTCAATGCGTTGCGCGGCGGATTCTGAATCATTCCGCTTAATTTAGGAGCATTTTATGAGTTTTATTAAAGAATTCCGCGAATTTGCCATGCGCGGTAATGTCGTTGATATGGCAGTCGGTGTCATCATCGGCGGCGCGTTCGGAAAAATCGTCAGCTCGCTGGTCGCCGATGTCGTCATGCCGGTTTTAGGGATCTTAACCGGCGGTGTGGATTTCAAAGATTTGAATGTGGTACTGAAAGAGGCGGTCGGTGATGTGCCGGCGGTAACGTTAAACTACGGCGCCTTTGTTCAGAATATTTTTGATTTTGTGATTATCGCATTTGCGATCTTTTTAATGATCAAAGGGATTAACCGACTGAAAAAACCGGAACCCGAACCGGCACCGGAAGAACCGTCCAATGAAGAAAAACTGTTGACGGAAATCCGTGACTTACTGAAAAAATAAGATAAATTTAACATAACAATCTTCTCGGAATGAGAAGATTTTTTTTATCCGGAAATGCTACAATAGACCGATAACCCACAAACGGAGAGCAGGCAAATGGCAGAGATTGACGAATTACAGGCGCAAACCCGCGAAATTATCGAGGATTTGCTTAACGACGGCAGCGATCCCGCCGCACTTTACATTATTGAACATCATATCGCGCATTATGATTTTGATAAACTGGAAAAAATTGCGGTAGAGGCGTTTAAAGCCGGGTATGAGGTTTCGGAAGCGGAAGAATTTGAGGATGACAACGGACGGGAAATTTTCTGTTTCGATATTATCAGCGAAGTCGCACTGAACGCCGACATTATCGATGCACAGCAAAAAGAACTGCTGCCGCTGGTGGCAAAATTCGGCGGTATTTATGACGGCTGGGGCACCTATTTTGAAGACCCTGACGCGACTGATGACGAATACGGCGACGACGGTGAATTCTTCGACGACGAAGAGGAAGACGTCGAAGAAAAGCGCCTGCATTAAAAAACTGAGTTAAAAATGACCGCACTTTTTCAAGTGCGGTTCGTTTTTGAACTATTTTTCTTTGTGCCTGCCTAATAAATAATTTTGTTTAACTTAAGGATGATGTATGAAATTGAAATATTGTGTTGCGCTGTGGGTGGCGTTGGCGGTTGCGGCGCCTGTGATGGCGGATAATCTGGCGGCTGATAATGTAGTGGTTTTCAGTGCGGAGGCGGAACGGGAAGTGGCGCATGATGCGTTGCAGGTTGCGATGTTTATTCAGGCGGAAAAGGCGGATTTGCAGCAGGCGAATAAAGCGGTAAACGAGAAGATCAATCGGGCGCTGGATATTGTGAAGCATTATGCGGCGATAGAAATCCGCGATAATTCACGCATGACCCATGTGCGTTACAACGATTCGGGCAAGCAGGACGGTTGGGTTGCCCGGGCGCAGCTTATGTTGCAAAGTCAGGATACGGCGGCATTGGAAAACGCGTTGCGCGAGCTGAACGGAACGCTGGCGATCGAATATGTCAACTCTTCCGTGTCGTCCGCGGCGTTATCCGGCGTGGAGGATGAACTGGTCAAGCAGGCTTTGCAAAAAGTTGAGCATAAAGCGCAGATGATTCAGACTACGTTACAGGCAAAGGGCTATAAAATTCTTGAGCTGAAGATCATGACGCCGACGGGCAATAACGATTATGCCCCGCTGCCGTACGGTGCGATGGCAAAAGCCAATGCCTTTGCCGAAAGCAGCGACGGCGGCGTGCGTCTGGGCGGCGGTAAGGCGAATGTACGCGCCCGTGTTGATGCGCGGATTGCGCTGATCAAGGATTAATGACAGTCTGTGATATTTCCTATACAATGAACGTGTTTTTTTAAACCAAATTGAGGTAATGGATGAAAGTTGCAAAAAATGTGGTTGTGAGTATCGCTTATCAGGTTCGTACCGAAGACGGCGTGTTAGTCGATGAAGCGCCGGCAAATCAGCCTTTGGAATATTTACAGGGGCATCATAATTTAGTTATCGGCCTTGAAAATGCGCTGGAAGGAAAATCCGTCGGCGATAAATTCGAAGTGCGGGTCAAACCGCAGGAAGGCTACGGCGAATATAATGAAAATATGGTTCAGCGCGTGCCGAAAGAAGTGTTTGTCGGTGTGGACGAGCTGGTGGTCGGCATGCGTTTTATCGCCGATACCGATGTGGGCCCGCTGCCGGTGGTGATCACCGAAGTGGGTGAAAACGAAGTGGTGGTGGACGGCAATCATATGCTGGCCGGGCAGGAATTGCTGTTCAGCGTTGAAGTGGTGGCGACCCGTGAAGCTACGTTGGAAGAAATTGCGCACGGTCATATTCATCAGGAAGGCGGGTGCTGCGGCGGTCATCATCATGACAGCGATGAAGAAGGACACGGCTGCGGTTGCGGCGGTCATCATCACGGGCATCACCACGATCATCATGAACATCATCATGCCCATGAAGGTTGCTGCGGCGGCAAGGGCGGCTGTAAGCACTAAGTGAAAACGGTGAAAAATCCTACCGCACTTTCGGCGCGCTGAAAGTGCGGTCTTTTTTTGCGCCGAATCTTTACATTGGTTTGCAGTGTATTTATCGCCTTTTATTGATGAATTCTGTACAATTAAGCGTTTAAGTGATTATCGAGATTTTTTATGAGTTTAACCCCGAATATTGGTTTTGTCAGTTTAGGTTGTCCGAAAAATTTAGTGGATTCGGAGCGGATTTTAACGCAGCTGCGCAGCGACGGATATAACATTATTCCGAGCTATGAAAACGCGGATTTGGTGATTGTCAACACCTGCGGTTTTATCGACAGCGCGGTGCAGGAATCGCTGGAGGCCATCGGCGAGGCGCTGGAAGAAAACGGGCGAGTGATTGTCACCGGTTGTCTGGGCGCGAAGGAAGACCGTATTCGTGAAGTGCATCCGAAAGTGCTGGAAGTGACCGGGCCGCACAGTTATGAGGCGGTAATGGCGCAGGTGCATAAGTATGTGCCGAAGCCGGCATATAATCCTTACCTTAATCTTGTGCCGGCGCAGGGCGTGAAATTAACCCCTAAACATTATGCCTACCTGAAGATTTCGGAAGGCTGCGATCACCGTTGCACGTTTTGTATTATCCCGTCTTTGCGCGGCGATCTGGACAGTCGTCCGATTACGCAGGTGCTGGATGAAGCAAAACGGCTGGCGGATTCCGGGGTGCAGGAATTGCTGGTGGTGTCGCAGGATACCTCGGCGTACAGTTTGGATCAGGGCAAAGAAAGCCGCAGCAAAACCGTATTCTGGAACGGTAAACCGATTAAAAACACGCTGCTCAGCCTGTGCGAACAGCTTGCCTCCTTGGGCATTTGGGTGCGCCTGCATTATGTGTATCCTTATCCTCATGTGGATGAGTTAATCCCACTGATGGCGCAGGGGAAAATTCTGCCTTATCTGGATATGCCGTTGCAGCATGCCAGTCCGAAGATTTTAAAGGCGATGAGACGCCCGGGCTCAACCGAGCGGACGCTGGAGCGGATTAAACAATGGCGTGCCATTTGCCCTGAATTGACCTTGCGCTCCACCTTTATTGTCGGTTTTCCGGGCGAGACGGAAGAAGATTTTCAGCAGCTGCTGGATTTTCTGCGCGAGGCGCAACTGGATCGGGTAGGGTGTTTTAAATTCAGTCCGGTGGACGGCGCGGTGGCGACGGATATGCCGGATCAGGTACCGGAAGTGGTGAAGGAAGAGCGTTTCCACCGTTTTATGCAGCTGCAGCAACAGATTTCGGCGCAGCGTTTACAGCAGAAAATCGGTAAAACCTTGGCCGTTATGGTGGATGATATCGGCGAGCAGGGAATTGTCGGCCGTTCGATGGCGGATGCGCCGGAAATCGACGGGCTGGTTTATGTCGATAATCAATCCAATCAGGCGATCCGTGTCGGCCAGATTATTGCCGTTACCATTACCGACGCCGATGAATACGATTTGTGGGGTCATTGCTAATTTTAAGGAACAGCTTATGTCAGAAGAAACCAAACAACCCAGCGTGCAACGCTTCGAGCAGGCGGTAGAAAACAAGCATTATGAAGCCGCCTGCGTCGAATTATTGGATATTTTAGGCAAGATAGACGGCAATTTCGGCGCTCTTCAGGGCATTGACATTGATCTTCCGCAACAGATTACGCATTTGGAGCAGGATAAGTCCGTCTATTTCTGTACCCGCATGGCGGTGGCGATCAGCACGTTATTTGCCGATCCCAAACTGGAAATTTCCGATTCCGGTGCGCAGCGCTTTTTCGGTTTTCAACGCTGGATTGCGTTGATCTTTGCCACCTCGCCTTATATTAATGCCGATCATGTGCTGCGTACATATAATAAAAATGAAAATGCCGCTGATCCGAACGATATTCATATCGCGCCGACCAAAGCCGCATTGATTAAATTCTGCATTCTGTATCTGCCGGAATCCAATGTCTCGTTAAATCTGGATGCTATTTGGAATGCGGATCCGGAAATTTGCGCTTCGCTGTGCTTTGCCTTGCAGTCACCACGTTTTATCGGCACGCCGGCGGCGTTTAATAAGCGTTCGGCGATTTTGCAGTGGTTCCCGGACAAACTGGCGCAGATTAAAAACCTCAATCATATTCCGAGCAGCATTTCTCACGATGTTTATATGCATTGCAGCTATGATATTGCAGCGAATAAACATGCGGTAAAACAAGCGTTGAATCAGGTAATTCGCCGGCATTTGCTGGAAAACGGCTGGCAGGATCGCACCATTACCCACATCGGGCATCGTGATGGCAAACCGGTGATGGTGGTGTTGTTGGAACATTTTCATTCCGCCCATTCCATTTACCGCACGCATTCCACCTCCATGGTGGCGGCGCGCAAACATTTTTATTTGATCGGTCTGGGCGGCGAAGCGGTGGATCAGGCCGGCCGGGATGTGTTTGATGAATTCCATCTGCTTGAAGGCAATAATATTTTTGACAAACTGAGCAGCATTAAAGCGCTGTGTGAAAAGTATCAGGCCGCGGTTTTTTATATGCCGAGCATCGGTATGGATTTAAATACCATTTTCGCCAGCAATACCCGTCTGGCGCCGATTCAGGCTATTGCGCTGGGACACCCGGCGACCACCCATTCGGAATTTATCGAGTATGTCATCGTCGAGGACGATTATGTGGGCGCCGAGCAGTGTTTCAGCGAAACCTTGCTGCGCCTGCCGAAAGACGCCCTGCCTTATGTACCGTCCGCGCTGGCGCCAAGCAATGTGGATTATCGTTTACGCGAAAATCCCGACGTAGTGAATATCGGCATCGCCTCCACCACAATGAAACTGAATCCGTATTTTCTGGAGGCGCTGAAAGCCATTCGCGATCGGGCAAAAGTGAAAGTGCATTTCCATTTTGCGCTCGGTCAATCCAGCGGAATTACGCATCCTTATGTGGCGCGTTTTATTCGCAGTTATCTGGGCGACAGCGCCACCGCGCACCCGCATTCGCCGTATCAGCAATATCTGGCGGTGCTGCACAATTGCGATATGATGGTCAACCCGTTCCCGTTCGGCAACACCAACGGCATTATCGATATGGTCACATTGGGGCTGGTGGGCGTGTGTAAAACCGGGCCGGAAGTGCATGAACATATTGATGAAGGCCTGTTCAAACGGCTGGGCCTGCCGGAATGGCTAATCGCCGAAACGGTGGACGATTATGTGGAACGGGCGATTCGGCTGGCGGAAAATCACGCGGAACGCCTGCAGCTGCGCCGTTATATTATCGAAAACAACGGACTGAACACCCTGTTCAGCGGGGATCCGAGCCCGATGGGCGAAGTGTTCCGCACCAAACTACAGGACTGGATGCAGGCCAATCATATGCCTGCGCCGCAGCCGGTTTAGGGCGCCAAAGTGCGGTGCAAAAAACGACAGTTTTTTAGCTGCAAAACGCAACATACAAAATCCCCGCACGGGGATTTTTTAGCGGAGTAACCCATGTCACAAGTTAAACTTCTTTTTGTCTGTCTGGGCAATATTTGCCGTTCCCCGATGGCGCAATATCTGATGCGCGAAAAGATAAAACGCGCCGGTTTGCAGGCATACATCACGACCGACAGCGCCGGCACCGCCGGCTGGCACGACGGCCAGGGCATGCACTGCGGCACAGCGGATATGCTGGAGCTGCACAACATTGATGCGGCAGGCTTTGTCAGCCGTAAAGTGCGGTCGGAAGACTGGCAGGATTTCGATTATATTATCGCCATGGATCATGAAAATCTGCGTGATCTGGAAGCGCTGTTCGGCCGGCACAGCGACAAACTGTTTCAGATCACAAGCCTTTGCCCCGATCTCGGCGTTGATCATATTCCTGACCCTTGGTACAGCGGCAATTTCCAGCAAACCTATGAATTATTGGATAAATGCTGCGACGCGTTGCTGACGAAAATACGTCGCGAACAGGGGCTAAATTGAGTTTTTGTGATCTCAGCCACAGTCATCATGGCGCAGTTTAGATAAGATAGAGCCGTATAACATCCGTTATACGGTTCTTTCTTATTGTAGGAGCTTCTTATGTTTCCGGAATTTCGTGATTTAATTACCAAACTCAAAGCCGAGGATTACCATTTTTCCCGTTTATTCGATAAGCATAATGAACTGAATCAAAAAGTACAGAATATCGACGCAAAGCTTGAATTTGCCACGCGTGAACAAGTGGAAAATCTGAAAAAGGAAAAACTACGCTTAAAAGATGAAATCTATGCGATTTTGAAAAAACATGCGCAGCAGCAGTAAGAGGCGGTGAATAAATAAAAGTGCGGTGAATTTCAGTAAAAAATTCACCGCACTTTTTTGTTTAACTTTCGCGTCAGAGTAATAACGCGGCGGCTTTTACGCCGATTTCGATGGCTTTTTTCTCGGTTTGATGAATGGTTTCCTCATTCGGGATTTCCTGCTGGGTTCGGTTGACGATGGCGCCGGAGATCATACCGCCGCGCAAGCCCAGTGCGGAACACATGGTAAACAGGGTGGCGCTTTCCATTTCGTAATTCATCACGTTCAGCTCCTGCCATTGTTTTAACGAACCCTGATAATGACGCCAGACTTTACCGCTGTAAGTATCGTAGCGTTCCTGCCCCGGATAGAAGGTATCAGAGGAGGCGGTAATGCCTACATGTACGTTTACGCTCGGATCTTCGCTGGCGGCTTTGTGCAGCGCGGCGGTACAGGCGAAATCCGCCACGGCCGGATATTCCAGCGGTGCGAAATGGCGGCTGGCGCCGTCTAAGCGTACCGCGCCGGTGGTAACCAGAATATCGCCGACATTAATATGCGGTTGAATGGCGCCGGTGGTGCCGATGCGCAGGAACGTGCGCACGCCGAGCTGCGCCAGTTCTTCCACCGCAATAGACACCGACGGGCCGCCGATGCCGGTGGAACAGACCACAACGGCTTTATTGTTGATGTAACCGAGCCAGGAGGTGAATTCCCGGGTGGAAACTAAAAATTTCGGCTTATCCAGCAGGCGGGCGATACGTTCCACCCGTTCCGGTGCGCCGGGCACAATGGCCAGTTCGGCCCCTTCTAACATGGCCTTAGTCAGGCCGAGATGAAATACATCAGACATAAAATTTTCCTTATTGTTGTATTTATGGTTAGGGTTTTATATCACGCAGAATCGGATTCTGCATGGAAATCAGCGTTTCCGTCGATTGAATTTCGTCAATCAATTGAATCTTGGTTGCCAGTACAGCATGCAATTCCGCGATGGTATGGGTCATCACTTTGATAAAAATGGAATAGTTGCCTGTGGTGTAATAGGCTTCCACCACTTCATCAAAGCCTTCTAATTTTTGGATTACCTTGTCGTAATCCTTGGCGCTTTTCAGAATAATACCGATAAAACAGCACACATCGTAACCCAGTTTACGCTCATCAATCCGAATTTTGGTGCCCTGAATAATGCCCGACTGGCGCATTTTTTCCACCCGCACATGGATGGTTCCGGGGCTGACGCCGAAGTTTTTTGCCATTTCGGCATAAGGCGTGCGTGCGTCTTTGATTAAAACGCGTAAAATTTGTTGATCTAAGCTATCAATATTGTACATATCTGGTCCTGAATTAAATTTATTTCAAAATATCGACTGTTTTTTATAAAAAATATAGCGGTTCTGTTGTTTTTACGTTTAAGTATTGAGTTCTGCCCTGCCTTTATTAAATAATATGTAACCGAAATCGGCAACAGACAGATAAGGTCTATTATAACAATGAAAAAGTCATTTATTTTACAACAACAAGAAATCAGTTTCGCTAAAAATACCTTCACCGATAAACTTTCAGAACATTTGGGGCTTGTTGAAGTTCAAGGTCCTATCCTAAGCCAAGTGGGCAATGGTATTCAAGATAATCTTTCGGGTATTGAGAAAGCAGTTCAAGTAAATGTGAAACAGATCACAGATGCCACTTTCGAGGTGGTGCATTCTCTGGCGAAATGGAAACGTCACACGCTGGCGCGTTTCGGCTTTGCCGAAAACGAGGGGCTGTTTGTGCATATGAAAGCGCTGCGCCCGGACGAAGACAGTCTGGATCAAACCCATTCCGTGTATGTAGATCAGTGGGACTGGGAAAAGGTGATTCCGGCGGGTCGGCGTAATCTGGCGTATCTGAAAGAAACCGTGCGCGCCATTTATCAGGCGATTGTGGAAACCGAAGAGGCGGTGAGCAAAAAATTCGGTCTGAAAAAATTCTTACCGCAAGACATCACCTTTGTGCACAGCGAAGAGCTGGTGCAACGTTTTCCGGGCATGAACGATAAAGAACGGGAAAACGCAATCTGCCGGGAATACGGCGCGGTGTTTTTAATCGGTATCGGCGGTAAGTTGTCCGACGGCAAACCGCACGATATGCGTGCGCCGGATTATGACGACTGGACTACGGTCTCCGAAGGCGATTATAAAGGCCTGAACGGCGATATTCTGGTATGGAATCCGACTTTGCAGCGGGCGTTTGAAATTTCTTCCATGGGGATTCGGGTGGATGAAACCGCGTTGCGTAAACAGTTGGCGCTGACTCACGACGAAGACCGTCTGAAATTCGACTGGCATCAGGATTTGATCAACGGGCGCTTACCGCTTTCCATCGGTGGCGGTATCGGGCAATCCCGCTTGGCGATGTTGCTGCTGCATAAAAAGCATATCGGCGAAGTGCAATCCAGCGTATGGCCGAAGTCGGTGATGCAGGAATTCGATAATATTCTGTAATCGCAGTAAGCGATATGTGAAAGCAAAAAGTGCGGTATTTTTTACCGCACTTTTTGCTTATTCGGTGTCCACAAATTGCAGTGCGGTGGTCAGCACCTCAATGCCGGCGCCCGCTTTGTGGGCGTTTTCGCTTAGATAACGGCGCCATTGGCGTGCGCCCTTACAATGCTGGAAGGCGCCGAGCATATGGCGGGTAATATGGTTCAGATAAACGCCCTGACTGAGCTGCTGTTCGATATAAGGGAACATGCTTTCCACCGCTTCGCGCGGGGTGATTACCGGGCTTTGGGCGTCAAATAAGGCGCGATCCACATACCCCAACAGCGCAGGATTCTGATAAGCCTCACGTCCCACCATCACGCCGTCCACATATTGCAGGTGGGTTTGTATCTCCGCCAGGGTTTTGATTCCGCCGTTGATGCTGATCATCAGCTGCGGAAAATCGCGTTTCAGTTGATAAACCCGTTCGTAATCCAGCGGCGGAATTTCGCGGTTTTCTTTCGGGCTTAAGCCGGACAGCCAGGCCTTGCGCGCATGGATGATAAATTCCCGGCAGCCGGCTTGCTGTACGCGGTGAATAAAATCACAAAGAAAATCATAGCTGTCCGAATCGTCTATGCCGATGCGGGTTTTGACCGTTACCGGAATGTCCACCGCATGCTGCATTTGCCCGACGCATTCCGCCACTAAATCCGCATGCGCCATTAAACAGGCGCCGAACATGCCGTTTTGCACCCGATCGGACGGACAGCCGACATTCAGATTGATTTCCTGATACCCGCGTTGCTGGGCAAGCTCGGCACAGCGGCGCAATTGTTGCGGATCGCTGCCGCCGAGTTGCAGTGCGACGGGATTTTCCTGCGGGTCGAACGCCAGATGATCATAGCTGGCGTGTAAAATGGCGCCGGTGGTCACCATTTCGCTATAAAGCAGGGCGTGCCGGCTGAAGCGGCGGTGAAAATAACGGCAATGGCGCGTCGTCCAGTCAAGCATCGGCGCAACGGAAAAACGCGCGCGGTAAAAGTGCGGTGGATTTTCGGTCAGTTTCATGAATTTTTGGCTTCTTGTTTCGTTTCTTCCTGCACCCGTTGGCGGAAACGCCCGGCCGCAAAATGATAAAAAGGTTTCGGGTTAAACTGGCGTGAAATGATAGAGGCGATTAAACAGCAAATCAACAGCCAGAACAATACCGGCTGACAACCGGTCATTTCCATCACGATCACGCTGGCGGTGACCGGCGATTGCGTGGCGCCCGCCAGAAAGGCCGCCATGCACAGCAACACCAGCAGGCGCTGATCCACCGCGCCGCCGCTCAGCGACCAGATTTGTGCGCCGATACCGGCGCCGACGGTCAGCGATGGGGTGAAAATGCCGCCGGCGATTCCGGTCCAGTAGGTGGCGACGGTGGCAAGCAGTTTATCGATACCGATATCGGCGCGCGTGGCCTGACCGTCCAGCGCATTGGCCACTACATGATAGCCGGTGCCGTAAGTTTGTCCGTTGCTGTAGGTACCTAAGGCGGCGAGCAGCAGACCCAAAATCAGCGCCATTGTGATCGGATGGCGGCGTATCCAGCCGCGGAGTCTGCCCGGCGCCAGACCGGCGGCGCCTTTTGCCAGCAAGCGGGCGAAAATGCCGCCGCAAACGCCGCATACCAGCCCGCATAGCAGAATCCACATAAACATATGCGGCACCTCGTTTTCCCCCTGATATTGCGGGAAATAAGGGTTGTTGCCCTGTAATGCCACCAGAATAAACCCCGCCGCCAGCACGCCGAGTAATACGCGTCGCTCCCAGCGCAGCATCACTCCGCGTCCCAGCTCTTCGATCGCAAATACGACGCCCGCCAGCGGTGCGTTAAAGGCGGCGGCCAGTCCGCCGGCGGCACCGGTCGCCATCAGCTCGTTGGCGCTCAGACCGTTAAAGGCGACACCGTGTTTACGGCAAAAATTGCCCCACGCCAGCATGACGGCGGCGCCCACCTGCACGGACGGGCCTTCGCGGCCTACCGACGCACCGAACAGCATAGCCAGAAAGGTAAGCGGAATTTTCCACAGGGTTTGACCGAAAGCAAGCAGCCTGCTTTTGTTGGCGCCGTGCGGCAGGCTTAAAGAGGCGATAACCTGCGGAATGCCGCTGCCGGCCACATAGGGCGTGAATTTCGGGGTGAACCAGGCGAGCAATGCCAAACCGAGCGGCAGCACCAGCCAGACGGCGAGCGGGTATTTTGCCGTCCACTGTGCATTCCATTCCAGCCCCAGATCCGCCAGTTTGGCGAAACCGAGGGAAAACAGCGCCACCAGTGTCGCGCCGAGCAGCAGACAGGCGAATTCTATCGTTTTGCGGGAAATCCGATGGGTTTGGCGCAGTTTTTTATGCAGCATATAACGTATGCGCGCTGCGAAATGTTTGGATGGGGTCATAACTATCGATGACTTGATTAAAATTGGCCGGATTATAGCAGGTTTGCCGGCGCGGTTGTAGCCGGGCGTTCGCCGGCGGATAACATTGTGGCGTGAAAACTCAGGGTGCGTCGGCACCCTGAGCGGCAGAGATTATGCCTGATCATCAAGTAATACGCTTTCCAGCGCAATGTCGATCATCTCGTTGAAGGTCAGCTGGCGCTCTTCGGCGCTGGTTTGTTCATGCGTACGGATATGATCGGACACGGTACAGATGGCCAGCGCTTTGGCGCCGAATTCCGCGGCCACGGCATAAATGCCGGCGGCTTCCATTTCCACCCCTAAAATGCCGTATTTTTCCATAACGTCGAACATTTCCACATCCGGCGTATAGAATAAATCGGCGGAGAACAGGTTGCCCACCCGTACCGCCACACCTTTGTTTTTTGCGGCCTGTACTGCGGCTTGGGTCATGCCGAAATCGGCGATGGCGGCAAAGTCGTTATCTTTAAAACGGATACGGTTGACTTTGGAATCGGTACAGGCGCCCATACCGATCACCACGTCGCGGACTTTGACATCATGGCGTACCGCGCCGCAGGAGCCGACACGGATAATTTTTTTCACGCCGTATTCGGTGATCAATTCTTTGGCATAAATGGAGCAGGAAGGAATGCCCATGCCGTGCCCCATGACGGAAATGCGGCGGCCTTTATAACTGCCGGTGTAACCGAGCATATTGCGTACGTTGGTGACTTCCTGCGCATCCTGCAGGAAGGTTTCGGCGATATATTTCGCCCGCAGCGGATCGCCCGGCATTAAGACCACGTCGGCGAATGCGCCGGCCGGCGCGTTAATATGTGGAGTCATGATATTGTCCTCTTAATTGAAATCAATGATAGCAGTGCCGTAATCCATGGCGGATAAACCGAAATACTGCGCGATGGTCTGGCCGATATCGGCAAAGGTCTGGCGTTTGCCGAGGAAGCTTTTCGGCACGCGCGCACCGTAAATCAGCACCGGAATGTGTTCGCGCGTATGATCGCTGCCCTGCCAGGTCGGGTCGCAGCCGTGATCGGCGGTGAAAATCACAATATCGTCATCGGTGACCAGCTCAAGCAGTTGCGGCAGGCGCTGATCAAAATATTCCAGCGCGGCGGCATAACCCGCCACATCGCGGCGATGACCGTAATCGGAGTCGAAATTAACAAAGTTGGTGAAAACAATGGTATTTTCACCCGCTCTTTTGACTTCAACCAGCGTTTTATCAAACAATTCGGCAATGCCGGTGGCTTTGACTTTCTGGGTGATGCCGGTATGGGCGTAAATATCGGCGATTTTACCGATAGACACCACTTCGCCGTGTTTTTCTTCCACCAGTTTTTGCAGCACGGTTTTGGACGGCGGCTCGACCGCGTAGTCTTTACGGTTGCCGGTGCGGCTGAATTCGCCGGCCTTGGCGCCGACGAACGGACGGGCGATCACGCGGCCGATATTATAATCCGCCAGTTCTTCGCGGACGATCTGACATAATTCATACAGTTTTTCCAGCCCGTAGGTTTCTTCGTGGCAGGCGATCTGGAACACGGAATCGGCGGAAGTGTAGAAAATCGGTTTGCCGCTTTGCATATGTTCTTCGCCGAGTTTATCCAGAATGACGGTGCCCGACGAATGGCAATTGCCGAGATAACCCGGAATGCCGGATTTCTGCACGATGCGATCCAATAATTCCTGCGGGAAACTGTTTTCATGCTGCGGAAAATATCCCCAGTTGAACAACACCGGCACGCCGGCGATTTCCCAGTGGCCGGACGGCGTATCTTTACCGGAAGAAATTTCCTGCGCATAGGCATAACCGCCGATAAGCGCCGGCTGTGGCTCAAAGCCTGCCGGCAGACGGCCGGTGGATTGCTGGGCCGCCAGCCCCAGACCTAATTTTTCCAGATTCGGTACATGCAGCGGCCCTTGACGTTCGGTATTATCCGCTTTTCCCGCCGCGCATTGCTGCGCGATATGACCCAGCGTATCCGAACCCTGATCGCCGAATTTATCTGCGTCGTCACTGGCGCCGATTCCGAAAGAATCTAACATCATAATAAATACACGTTTCATACTCACCTCTTTAGCAAACGTTTACGTTGCCCTCTAATGACAACACCACGAACAATGTCGTGGTGTCGCATCAATAAAACTGGTTAAAATCATACCGCACTTTACAGCGCCGCACCACTCAATCCGATAAATAAGCCGGCTATCGTCGCACTCATTAAGTTGGCCAGTGAACCGGCGATAACCGCTTTAATGCCGAGACGGGCGATATCGCCGCGACGGTTCGGCGCCATACCGCCCAGACCGCCGATCAAAATGGCGATGGAACTGAAGTTGGCGAAACCGCACAGGGCGAAGGTAATGATGGCTTTGGTTTTATCGCCCAGCTGCACCGCCGCATCCGCAGCGAGATAAGGGGCGAATTCCAGATAGCCGACGAATTCGTTAATCGCCAGTTTGGTGCCGATCATGCGGCCGGCAATTTGCGCTTCTTCCCACGGCACACCGATAATCCATGCCAACGGTCTGAACACCCAACCGAAAATCGAACCGAGGGACAGATCCGCCATGCCGAACCAACCGCCGATACCGCCCAGCATGCCGTTAATCAACGCGATCAACGCGACGAAGGCCACCAGCATGGCGCCCACATTTAATGCCAGCTGCATACCGGAAGATGCCCCGGCTGCGGCGGCATCCAGAATATTGGCCGGTTTTTCCAGATCGACTTTTTCAATATCATCGTTGAATTTCTGGGTTTGCGGAATCAGAATCTTAGCGAATAACAACCCTGCCGGCGCCGCCATAAAGGAGGCGGCGATCAAATAAGGCAACGGCACACCCATGCCGGCATAGCCCGCCATCACCGAACCTGCGATCGACGCCAGCCCGCCGCACATCACGGCGAATAATTCCGATTCGGTCATTTTGCTGATATAAGGTTTGACCACCAGCGGTGCTTCGGTTTGCCCCACGAAGATATTCGCCGCCGCGGACATGGATTCCGCTTTGGAGGTGCCTAAGGCTTTTTGTAATGCGCCGCCGATGATTTTGATCACCCATTGCATCACCCCGATATAATACAGCAGGGAAATCAATGAGGAGAAAAACACGATAATTGACAGCACTTTCACGGCAAACACAAAGCCGACGGTCTCGGTATCGGCCAGCCCGCCGAAGACGAAGGCGATCCCTTCGTTGCCGTAGGCGATAACCTTACTGATCGCATCGGCCATGCCCAGCAACACATTGCGGCCGGCCGGCACATAAAGAATAAGCGCGCCCATTGCGATTTGAATCAGTAACGCGCCGAATACGGTGCGCAGATTGATGGCGCGGCGATTGGTGGAGAGTAATACGGCGATCGCCAGCAGGGCGAAAATACCGATTACACTGATTAGGGTGTCCATGATCGAATTCCTCAAATTGAAATAACACGTTGATATAAAACAGCGAAGCCATTCTATCTTTTTTCTCGCTGAAAATCTTGTGCCAATATTAAGAAATGTGAAGGCAAGCGATTGCGATGAATGAAATATAAACGATTTTTTAAATGATTTGGCTATATGTTATTGCCAATATCTTGTTGGGCGAATCGGTTTTTTCCATTATGATTGCCGTTAAGCAATAAAAATGACGATATTATTATGAGACATAAGTTTAGGGTTCTGCCGCAAACTGCGTGGACGGCAACCGCGTTCTGGGCGCTGGAATGGAAGCCGTTGTCGGTACTGCTGATGTCGCTCAGTGTTATCGGTATCGGCGAAGGGTTTTTGCTGTTATCGAATTTAGGTTCCGCCCCTTGGACGGTATTATCGCAGGGCGTTTCTCTGCAAGGCGGTTTTAGTGTCGGCTGGGCGTCGCTTATCGTCAGCGCTCTGGTGATGCTGGTGTGGTTTCCGCTGAAACTGAAACCGGGCATCGGCACCTTGCTGAATGTGCTGGTGATTGCCCTGTGGCTGGGGCTGACGACGGCGTTTCTCACTCCGCCGCAGCCATTGCTGATGCGCATACTGTACGCCGTGATCGGCATTTTACTGTTTGGGATCGGATCGGCATTTTATTTAACCTGTCATCAGGGCGCCGGGCCGCGCGATGGGCTGATGGTCGGATTGTGTCACCGTTTTCACTGGAAAGTCGGCGTTGTGCGCACCGTCATTGAAGTGAGCGTTTGCCTGCTCGGTTTTCTGCTCGGCGGCACGGTCGGTCTCGGCACCTTGCTGTTTGCCTTTTCTATCGGCTGGCTGATGCAGCTGACCCTGTCCGTGATTGTGCGCTGTCACCGCAGCGATCGCAGCGCGGGCGGATAACGAGCGGAAGAAAGTGCGGTGCGTTTGCGCCGACTTTCTTCAGCGCGGCGAATCGGTTAGAATGGTGCCGTTTGATAACCGCCTGACCATAAAGGATAAATTATGCCGACGATAAGTGTCGCGATGATTGTGAAAAACGAACAGCAGGATCTCGCCCTGTGTTTGGACAGCGTGAAAGACTGGGTTGACGAGATTGTGATTGTGGATGCCGGCAGCACGGATGATACCGAAGCCATTGCCTTGCGTTACGGTGCGAAATTTTATCGCCATGCCGACTGGCCGGGATTTGGCAAACAGCGGCAGCGCGCGCAGCGTTATGTCAGCAGCGATTATGTGTTATGGCTGGATGCCGATGAACGGGTCAGCGAGCCGCTGCGCCGTTCTGTTTTGCAGGCGGTGGCGGAAAACGCAGACAATACGGTGTATCAGATCGGCCGCCTGAGCGAAGTGTTCGGCCGGCAAATCCGCCATTCCGGCTGGTATCCCGATTATGTGGTGCGCCTGTATAAAACCGATTTTGCCCGCTACGGCGACGAACTGGTGCACGAACGCGTGCATTATCCCGCCGGCGCGCAGGTGAAAAAATTAAACGGCGATTTGTATCATTACACCTATAAAGATGTGCAGCATTATCTGGTGAAATCCGCCGGCTATGCCGCCGCCTGGGCGCAGCAGAAAGCCGCCACCGGCAAAAAAGGCACGCTGCTGCAAGGCGTGGCGCATGCACTCGGCTGTTTTGTGAAAATGTACATTCTGAAAGCCGGTTTTCTGGACGGCAAACCAGGCTTTTTGCTCGCGTTGCTGTCCACCCATTCCACCTTTGTGAAATACGCGGATTTATGGGTGAGAACCAAAGATCGGTAGCGCATTCACAGGGCGGGTAAAAGTGCGGTGAAAAATCTCACAAATTTTCACCGCACTTTACGTTAGCGCCATTGTTCGCGTACGAAAGGAATGATCGTTTCCAGCGCGCGGGCGATATTGATCACGGTTAAATCCGTCTGAAACTGTTTTTCCGGCGGCGGGCAGAACGCCAGATGCCGATCGGGCCGGTTAATCGGCTGCCAGCGCAGCGGAAGTGCCGAACGGCGGCTCGGGTAGAAGCCGATGGTGGGAATATTCAGCGCTCCGCTGACATGCAGCGGGCCGGTGGAGCCGGCAATAAACAGATCGGCGCAGGCCAGCGAACGGGCAAAATCCACCAGCCCGTCGTTTTTATCGTACACCGCCACATTCGGGTGATTGACCGCCCGTGCCAGCGCGCGGGCTTTTTCGCTTTCGTTCGGCCCCGCCGTTAAGATCACATAGCAATCAAACGCTTGCAGCAGCCCGTTGATCAGCTGCGCATATTGCGCCGGCGACAGATTATTGGCCGAGCCGCCGGAACCGCTGTGTACGAACAGCCATTTCTTATCGCCGCCGATCCCCAGTGTGCGGCGCAATTTTTCTTGCTGATTTTGCACCGCACTTTGCGCAAAGGTTAGATACGGCGGTTGAGGTTCGCGCAGCGGTATGTGGTGATCCTGCAAAAAACGGCGCGCCAGATCGCGGTTGTATTCAAACTCCGGTTTGGCCGATCGGGAACGGCGCTGGGTTAAACGCCGGTTATATAAAAACTGAAAGAGTTTAGTGGCGGGCGCCAAACGGTATTTGATACCGCTTTGCCAGGTCAGTCTGGCGTTATACCAGTCGGAGACGAAGCTTATCACCGCGTCAAAGCGCTGCGCCTTGATTTCATTGAGCACCCGACGGAATTCGGCGCGGTCGTTTTTATCCCCGGCATCGATAATGATGTTATCAATATAGGGACAGATTTGCGCCAGCGGTGCGGTATAAGCGGGCACCAGCGCGGTGATTTCCATCTCCGGCGCCGAGCGTTTGAGGGCGGCGAGCGCCGGAAAGGCCAGCACAAAATCGCCCAGTTTATCGTTACGGATCGCAAGTAATTTCTGCATAAATATGGCTCTTGGTGAGATCGAATGCGATATTCTATCAAATCCGACCGCACTTTACAGCGCGGGGGCGCGAAAACCGACTTTTACCTTGCTTTTTCGGCAAAAAAGAGTATGATCCTCAGGCTTTTTGTCTATATATACAGAGAAAAAAGTAAGCATTCCCACACCTTCGAGGTGGGTTTTCTTTTCGTATTAAACATTTAGAGGAAGGTTATGGTAACCATTCGTTTATCTCGTGGCGGAGCTAAAAAACGCCCATTTTATCAAATCGTTGTTGCTGACAGCCGTTGCCCGCGTGACGGTCGTTTTATTGAGCGCATCGGTTTCTTCAACCCGTTGGCAACCGGTAAAGCGGAACGTGTCCGCATCAATCTGGAACGTGTGAACGCTTGGGTTGAAAAAGGCGCGTCTTTATCCGATCGCGTTGCGTCTTTGGTAAAAGAAGTGCAAAAAGCCGCCTAATTGCGGATTTTTAAGTTTATCGGTGAATAACATGACACAGCAGAGAATCGAAGTGGTCGGCAAACTGGGTTCAACCTACGGAATTCGCGGTTGGTTGCGTGTTTATTCATCCACAGAACAAGCCGAAAGTATTTTTGATTATCAGCCTTGGTTTTTAAATATTAAAGGCCAGTGGCAGCCGGCCGAACTGGAAAGCTGGAAACATCATAATCACGAGCTTATCGTGAAATTAAAGCATGTGAATGATCGGGAAGCGGCGCAAATCCTCGCCAATGTGGAAATCGGAGTGGATTTGAGCGTATTTCCGGCGCTGGCGGAGGGCGATTATTACTGGCACGATTTAATCGGTTGTCAGGTGGTCAATCTGCAGGGCTATGCGATGGGCACGGTGGCCGAAATGATGGAGACTGGTTCCAATGATGTTTTGGTGGTGCGCGCCGGTGCTAAAGATGCTTTCGGTAAACAAGAACGTTTAATTCCGTTCTTGTATGAACAAGTAGTTAAAAGAGTGGATCTCACCACCAAGACTATTGAGGTGGATTGGGACGCTGGTTTCTAACCTCAGGTATGCCGTTGGGCTTTGGCGGTAACATTTTGACCCAAAAAGGTGATGCAGATGTGGATCGGGATTATTAGTCTTTTCCCCGAAATGTTTAAAGCTGTGACGGAATACGGGGTAACGGGACGGGCCGTTAAACACAATCTCTTGCAGGTGCAATGCTGGAATCCGCGCGATTTCACCGTTGACAAACACAAAACCGTGGACGACCGCCCTTACGGCGGCGGGCCGGGAATGCTGATGATGGTGCAGCCATTGCGTGATGCGATCCGGGCGGCAAAAGCGGCGGCAGGAGAGGGGGTGAAGGTGATTTATCTTTCGCCGCAGGGACGTAAACTCGAACAATCCGGCGTAACGGAGCTGGCCAAAAACGAGAAATTAATCTTGGTTTGCGGACGTTACGAAGGCATTGACGAACGGCTGATTCAGACCGAAATTGATGAGGAATGGTCGGTTGGGGATTACGTTCTGACCGGCGGCGAATTGCCGGCGATGACGTTGATTGACGCCGTCGCCCGCTTTATCCCCGGAGTGTTGGGCAAACAGGCTTCCGCACAGGAAGATTCCTTTGCCGACGGTTTGCTGGACTGCCCGCATTATACGCGTCCGGAAATGCTGGACGGGTTAACCGTGCCGCCCGTGCTGATGTCGGGAAACCACGAACAGATCCGCCAATGGCGATTAAAACAATCCCTTGCGCGGACGTGGTTACGACGCCCTGAGCTATTGGAAAGCCTAGCTCTGACTGACGAACAGAAAACGCTGTTGCATCAGATTAAATCTGAACACAGCAACATCAGTTAACTCTAGGATTTTAGAAGGATTAAGACAATGAGTAACATCATTAAACAACTTGAACAAGAACAGTTGAAACAAAACGTACCGAGCTTCCGCCCGGGTGATACGTTAGAAGTGAAAGTCTGGGTAGTTGAAGGCAGCAAACGTCGTCTGCAGGCATTCGAAGGCGTGGTTATCGCAATTCGTAACCGCGGTCTGCACAGTGCGTTTACATTGCGTAAAGTCTCTAACGGCGTCGGCGTTGAACGTGTGTTCCAGACTCACTCGCCGGTTGTGGACAGCATTGCGGTAAAACGTAAAGGTGCGGTGCGTAAAGCGAAACTTTACTACTTGCGTGAACGTTCAGGTAAATCCGCTCGTATCAAAGAACGTCTCGGCGACTAATTGTTTTCGCACAGAGCAAAAGAAAGCCCGGAAATTATCCGGGCTTTTTTATCTCCTCATGTTTACGGCGTGGCGACAGGGCGGGTTTTGGCCAGTTTCGACCAGTTATAATAACCGTACAGCGAGTTAAGCAGATAAGCGCCGTACATCAGATACATTGCCGGAGTTTCCGCCCACAGCACGATGGATAACACGTTGATCACAATCCACAGCAACCATTGTTCGCTGTAACGCAGAATCATCAGTAACTGCGCCGCAATCACCAGCACTGTGGTTACGCCGTCCAGACCGATGGAGTTGCCGTCGGTTGTTTTTAAAATGGCAATAAAGGCCAGCGAGCCGATAACCACGGCACCGATCAACGTCAGCCAGCCTTTCAGCGACAGAAATTTAGCGATCACGGTTTCCGCGTTGTCGGTACCGTTGCGCATGTTTTCCTTCCACAAAAAGTAGCCGATAAACTGCGCCGGAATATACACATATAATGCGGTGGTCATTTCGCCGTAGAATTTGTTGTCTAAAGACACATAAAAATAACTGTAAGCAAAAATCAGACCGAACAAATAATTGCTGATTTTGCCTTTACCGACGAACACCACGCACAGAATGCCGGAAATACCGGCAATCACTTCCAGCAGCGAAACCGGATCCAGCACATAAGCGATAATCTGTGCGGCCAAAAAGATAAAAAGCCAGATAACTTCAAAAGGTTTCCAGCCACCGAGAAATTCATTTTTTAGGCTTTGCGAGAGGTTCATGCGTGTTGCTCCTGTTGACGAAAAGGAAAAATCCGTTTGATTTTTGCACCGCACTTTAAGCATGTCAAGCGATAGCTACATTTTGAGAGTCAATGTTATGCTTTAAGCCGTAATTGTAATATATATTTTCATTTCTTTTTAGCCCTAACCCCGCTAAAATAGCCGACCGTTTTTTAATAATCAAAGAGAGTAAACAGAGCATGACATCCTTTGCGGCGGGGCAGCGCTGGATCAGCGAAAGTGAAAATAATCTTGGTCTGGGAATCGTCACTGACATCGACAAGCGAACCGTGACCTTGTTTTTTCCGGCGGCGGATGAAACCCGGATCTATGCGGCGGCAAACGCGCCTTTATTGCGCGTGCAGTATCAGCCCGGCGATTTCCTGACCCACGCGGAGGGCTGGCAGGCGGAAGTGTTGCAGGCCGAGGAACGTAATCATGTGTTGTTTTATCTGGTGCGGCGCGCGGATAACGGACAGCAATGTGCGGTCGGCGAAATTGAGCTGGCGCAGCGGATAACCTTCAGCAAACCGCAGGAACGCCTGTTTGCCGCGCAGATTGATCGCAGCGCTCATTTTGCGCTCCGCTACCGCGCATGGTGTCATCAGCAGGCGCAATATCAATCGCCGCTGCGTGGCCTGCGCGGTGCGCGGGCAGCGTTAATTCCGCACCAGCTGCATATCGCCAGAGAAGCGGGTGAGCGCATAACCCCGCGCGTGTTGCTGGCCGATGAAGTGGGATTGGGTAAAACCATTGAAGCGGGGATGATTTTACAGCAGCAACTGCTGGCGGAAAAAGCGGAGCGGGTGCTGATTCTGGTTCCGGAAAATCTGCAACATCAATGGCTGGTGGAAATGCGGCGCCGGTTTAATTTACCCTTTGCGCTGTTTGACGAACAACGCTGCGCCGATTTTGACGGTACGGCGGAACAGGCGGCGGTCAATCCGTTTCACAGTGACAATCTGATTATCTGTTCGCTGGATTGGCTGACGGCACAGCCGAAACGCGCCGTGCAGTTATCGGAAACGGAGTTCGATCTGCTGATTGTGGACGAAGCGCATCATTTGCAATGGTCGCCGCAGGCGGCAAGTCCGGCTTATCAGCTGGTGGAGCGGCTGGCGCAATGTATTCCGGCTGTCTTGCTGCTGACCGCCACGCCGGAACAGCTGGGGCAGGAAAGCCATTTCGCCCGTTTGCGCCTGCTTGATCCAGAGCGTTTTTATGATTACGCCGCCTTTTTGCAGGAGCAGCAACAGTATCGGCCGGTGGCGGAAGCCGTGCAGAGCCTGCTGGCGGATCAGCCTTTGGAGCAGGCGCAGCAGAATCATTTGAGCGAATTATTATCGGAACAGGATATTGAACCGTTGCTGAAAATCATTAATTCGCAGGCTGAGCAGACGCAGCGCAATGCCGCCCGTCAGGAACTGATCGCCAATCTGATTGACCGCCACGGCACCGGCAGGCTGCTGTTCCGCAATACCCGGCAGGGCGTAAAAGGTTTTCCGCAGCGCATTTATCATCAGATTACACTGGCTATGCCGCCGCAGTATCAAAATGCCATTAAGGTGTTGACCTCGCTTGGTGGACTTGAAGCGGCGGATTTGTTTTATCCGGAGCGGATGTTCGGCTCCATGCAGCCGCAAGCGGCATGGTGGGATTTCGACCCGCGGGTGGACTGGCTGATAAGTTTTCTGCAACGTCACCGCACGGAAAAAATCCTGCTGATTTGCCGGCAGGCGGAAACCGCCGTGCAGCTGGAACGCGCGCTGCGGGAAAAAGAGGGCATTCGCGCTGCACTGTTTCACGACAAGATGTCGATTGTGGAACGCGATCGGGCGGCGGCGTATTTTGCTCAGCAGGAAAACGGCGCGCAGGTGTTGCTCAGCTCCGCTATCGGCGCCGAAGGGCGTAATTTTCAGTTTGCCAGCCGTTTGGTGTTGTTCAATCTGCCGGATAACCCGGATTTACTGGAACAATGTATCGGCCGGCTGGATCGCATCGGGCAACGGCAGGCCGTGCAGATTTATGTTCCCTGCTTTCAGGACGACCCGTCGCATTTATTGGCGCAGTGGTATCATCAGGGGCTGAATGCGTTTGAAGAAACCTGTCCGATGGGCGCGGCGTTGTTTGCAAAGTGCGGTGAAAAATTGCGCAGTTTTCTACAAAATCCCACCGCACTTGACGGCTTCGAGGCATTTATCCGGCAAACCCGGGCGCAACGGCAGCAGCTGAAACAGACGCTGGAAAACGGGCGTGATCGTTTGCTGGAGCTGAATTCCAACGGCGGCGAGGCGGCGGCACAGCTGGCCGCTGATATTGCGGCACAGGACGGCAGCCCGCAGCTGACGGAATTTGCCCTGAATTTATTTGATATTATCGGGCTGGAGCAGGAAGAGGCGGGAGAAAACACCCTAGTGGTTCGCCCGAGCGGCACCATGCTGATCCCTGATTTTCCGGGGCTGAAAGAGGAGGGCGCGACCCTAACTTTTGACCGGCAGCTGGCGCTGGCGCGCGAAGAGCTGGAATTTCTCAGCTGGGATCACCCGATGATTCGTCACGGCATTGATTTGATTGTCTCCGGCGATATCGGTAAAACCGCCGCCGCGTTATTGGTGAATAAGGCGCTGCCGGTGGGTACCTTATTGCTGGAAACCCTGTTTGTGGTGGAAACCCAAGCGCCGAAAGGGTTACAATTAACCCGTTTCCTGCCGCCGACGCCGATCCGCCTGTTGTTGGATGCGAAAGGCCATGACTTGGCCGGACAGGTGTCCTTCGACGCTTTGCAAAAACAGCTTAAACCGCTGGGCAGAAATACGGCGAATAAGGTGGTGAAAATGCTGCGTCCGCAGATTACGCGTTTACTGACCGCGGCACAACAACAGATTATTGCGCCGGCACAACAGGTTATTGCTGTGGCGCGGCAAGCGGCGGATAACAGCCTGAGCGCCGAGTTAAACCGTCTGGTCGCGTTGCAGGCGGTGAATAAAACGATCCGCCGGCAGGAAATTGACGCGCTGGAACAGCAGCGCATGCGGATTTTAACCGAAATGGAAAACGCCGGCTGGCGTTTGGACAGTCTGCGGGTCATCGTAACCCGTCAGGCATAATAAAGCGCGACGGAGAACCGTCGCCGGATAAGAGAATAAAATATGGCGTTAATTGACTATCGTCCGCCGACCGATCCGTGGCTGGAAGTGGTATATCGGGATGATCATATTTTAGTGGTGAACAAACCGAGCGGGCTGCTTTCGGTGCCCGGTAATCAGCCGCAATATTATGACAGCGCAATGTCGCGGGTGAAGGATAAATACGGCTTTTGCGAACCGGCGCACCGTCTGGATATGGCAACCAGCGGCATTTTGCTGTTTGCCATGAGCAAGCTGGCGGATAAAGAACTGAAGCGTCAGTTTCGTCAGCGCGAACCGAAAAAAGCCTATCAGGCGCTGTTGTGGGGACACTTGGCGCAGGATAGCGGCAGGGTGAATCTGCCGCTGATTTGCGATTGGGAAAACCGCCCGCGGCAAAAAATCTGCTTCGTACAGGGGAAAAGTGCGGTGACAAATTATCAGGTTTTGGCGCGTCTGGCGGATAATCGCACGCGGGTCAGGCTCACCCCGATTACCGGGCGTTCACACCAGCTGCGGGTGCATATGCTGGCGTTAGGGCATCCGATTTTGGGCGATAAGTTTTATGCGCATCCGCAGGCCAAAGCCATGTCGCCGCGCCTGTGTCTGCATGCGGAAAGTCTGCAAATCACTCATCCGTTGAGCGGCGAATTGATGCGTTTTGACACCCCGGCACCGTTCTAGCCGCAATCCGTGTTGCGTCCGCGACAGGAAAATGGTGAGAATTATCCGTTTGAATGTTACAATCCGTGCTTGATTTATAATTGAGAGATAACATTATGTCCCGTCAAAAGAAAACCCGTCGAATCGCCGATATTATGCCCGCGCGCAAAGCGGACAAACGTCCGGAGGCGCCGACATCGCGCGCCGGGCGCAAACCGACCCGTTATGAGTTAGATGCCAAAGCGCGTGAGGAAAAACGCAAGAAAAAACATAAAGGTCTGGCGGCCGGTTCCCGCCATAGCGCGCAGGATAATAATCAGCCGGCACAGACTTCGACCGCTCGGGATCCGCGGCTGGGCAGCCGGAAAAAAGTGCCGCTGATGGTGGAATTCGTCAATAAACCGCAACAGGATCCGAACCTGAGCGCGCAGAAAACGGCGCAAAAACCACCGCACTTTAGTCCGCAGAGCGAATTGGAACCACACATTGAACTGGAACAGCTGGAAAATAACGAATGTCTGAATCAGCTGTTGGATGCGCTGGATGCCGGTAAAACCCTCAGTGCCGACGATCAGCGGTTTGTGGACGATTGTCTGGCGCGTATCGCGCAGCTGATGGAAGCGCTGGGCATTGAGGATGACGAGGAAAACGACGACGATTTATACCGCACTTTTGCAACGATGGATATTAACCGGTTCAGATAAATTATGTGGAAAATCATTTTATTGTTGCTTGCGGCGTTGATTATCGCCGCGCTGATAGGTTATACCGTTTATCTGCTGGCGGCGCTGCAAAAACAGAAAAAAGCCTTTGCGCAGGCACGCGCGGCGCGGATTGAACGTTTAAAACAGAGCATTGTGATTATCGCCAATGCCATGCAAACGGGCGATTGCAATCATTCGGAAGGAGTGATCCGATTGAAAATGCTGCTTGAGCCGTTGGGCAAAAGCTTAAGCCGCTACGCGGGTATGTTTGCCTTGTATCAGGTGGTGATGGATATGCCCACGCACGAGGCGCGCCGCGCACTGAAGAAAAACGAGCGTATGCGACAGGATCGGCAGCGTGAAAGCGCCGAAGCGGAGCTGGAACAAAAGATTAAATTGGAGTTACGGCAATTATTAGCCGATATGGAACAAATCCGGGGGGAACTTGAATGTCGGACATCACATGGGATTCGGCGCTAATTCAGAAATACAATCAGTCGGGGCCGCGTTATACCTCTTACCCGACCGCACTGGAGTTTAGCGAAGATTATACGGAGGCGGATTTTAAACGGGCGGCGGCGCGTTATCCCGAGCGGCCGTTGTCACTGTATGTGCATATTCCGTTTTGTCATAAACTGTGCTATTTCTGCGCCTGCAATAAAATTATTACCCGCCATCAGCATAAAGCGGATATCTATCTGGATTATCTGGAAAAAGAAATTAAAAACCGCGCCGGATTGTTCGCTCGGCGCCGGGTGACGCAGATCCACTGGGGCGGCGGTACGCCGACCTATCTGACGGAAGCGCAATCCGCCCGTTTAATGGGAATGCTGCGGGCGCATTTTGACATTGCGCCGCAGTCGGAAATCAGTATTGAAATGGATCCGCGTGAAATCGAACTAAGCATGCTGACCCATCTGCGTCATATCGGTTTTAACCGCATCAGTATGGGCGTGCAGGATTTCAATAAAGACGTACAGAAAGCGGTGAACCGCGAACAGGACGAGGCGTTTATCCGTGCCTTGTTAAGCCGTGCGCGCGAGCTGGGCTTTACCTCAACCAATCTGGATCTGATTTACGGCCTGCCGCTGCAAACCGTGGACAGTTTTATGTTCACTTTGCAAAAAGTGATTGAACTCAATCCGGATCGCTTAAGCGTATTCAATTACGCCCATTTACCGAGCCGTTTCGCCGGTCAGGCGAAAATTAAAAACGAACAGCTGCCGGCGCCGGAAACCAAACTGACTATTCTGCAAAAAACCATCGAAACGCTGAACGGCGCCGGTTATCGTTTTATCGGCATGGATCATTTCGCCAAACCGGATGACGAGCTGGCCATTGCGCAGCAACACGGCGTATTGCACCGCAATTTTCAAGGCTATACCACGCAGGAAGAATGCGATTTGCTAGGACTGGGCGTATCCGCTATCAGCCTGTTAGGCGATACTTACGCACAGAATCAAAAAGAACTGAAGCATTATTATGCCGCGCTGGAAACACAGGGCAACGCCCTGCACAAAGGCTTGGTACTGACGCGGGAAGATTGCCTGCGCCGCGATGTGATTAAACAGCTGATTTGTAATTTCAAACTGGATTATTCCGCCATCGAACGGCAATATAGCATTGATTTCGCCACACATTTTGCCGAGGATTTAGCTCTATTGCAACCGTTGGCCGATGACGGATTGATTGAAATCACCCCGCGCGGCTTACAGGTTTCTTCCAAAGGACGCTTGCTGATCCGCAATATCTGCCTGTGCTTCGACACCTATTCCCGCCAACAGGCAAAACAGCAGCAGTTTTCAAGGATTATTTAATTTAACCGTTAAACAGATAAAAATGTCAGTAATCGCCCGGTACTATCGAGCGGATAGCGCCGGGTAAGTTTTACCCGCTTTTTATCTGGTACCGGATCATGCTTTTGAAAGCCGTCTCCGTATTTAAAAAGATGGGTTAACACTTGTTACGGTGTTAACCCATTTTTTACTGCGACTTTCCGGCAAGGCATCTGTCAAAAGTGCGGTGCTTTTTTGCACTGTTTTTCAATATGCCTTGAGAGCTCCTTTTTATGGAAGTTCAGGTAAAGCTCGTTTTGCTTTTAATTTATATTCTAAATTAGTTTTTAATGTTGTATCCGGAATCTCCTCATAAATCGGCTCGTCGGCAGATTTCGCTCTCGGTTTAGTCGCGTTTTTATCGCCGACTTGGCTATAAGTGCCTTGCGGAATTTCTTCGTAAATCGGCTCGTCAGCAGATTTCGATCTCGGCTTAGCCGATGGTTTCGTACGCTTATTCACCTTACTGTATATTGCTTCCTGAGAAGAACGATACTTAGCCGCGTTTTTATCGCCGACTTGGCTATAAATGTCTTGCGGAATTTCTTCATAAATCGGCTCGTCGGCGGATTTTGATCTCGGTTTGGCCGATGGTTTCGCGCTCTTGTTCACCGTGCTATAGACCGCTTCCTGAGAAGAAGACTGTTTCGCTACGTTTTTATCGCCGACTTCACTATAAATCGGTTCGTCGGCAGATTTTGATCTTGGCTTAGACGCGTTTTTATCCCCGACTTGGCTATAGGTGCCTTGTGGGATTTCTTCATAAATCGGCTCGTCGGCGGATTTTGATCTCGGCTTAGACGCGTTTTTATCCCCAACTTGGCTATAAGTGCTTTGCGGGATTTCTTCGTAAATCGGCTCCTCAGCAGACTTCGATCTCGGCTTAGCCGCGTTTTTATCCCCAACTTTGCTGTAAATGCTCTGTGGGATTTCTTCATAAATCAGCTCATCAGCAGATTTCGATCTTGGTTTAGCCGCGTTTTTATCCCCAACTTTGCTGTAAATGCTCTGTGGGATTTCTTCATAAATCGGTTCATCGGCAGATTTCGATCTCGGTTTAGCCGCATTTTTATCCCCAACTTGGCTGTAAATGCTTTGTGGGATTTCTTCGTAAATCGGCTCATCGGCAGATTTCGATCTAGGTTTTGCCGCGTTTTTATCCCCGACTTGGCTGTAAGTGCCTTGCGGGATTTCTTCGTAAATCGGCTCATCGGCAGATTTCGCTCTCGGTTTAGCCGCGTTTTTATCACCGACTTGGCTATAAGTGCCTTGCGGGATTTCTTCGTAAATCGGCTCGTTGGCAGATTTCGATCTTGGTTTAGCCGCATTTTTATCCCCGACTTGGCTATAAGTGCCTTGCGGGATTTCTTCGTAAATTGGTTCATCGGCAGATTTCGATCTTGGTTTAGCCGCATTTTTATCCCCAACTTTGCTGTAAATGCTTTGTGGGATTTCTTCATAAATCGGCTCGTCGGCAGATTTCGATCTCGGTTTAGACGCGTTTTTATCACCGACTTGACTGTAAATCGCTTCGTCCGCCGATTTCGATCTCGGTTTGGTCGATGGTTTCGCGCTCTTATTCACCGTGCTATAGACCGCTTCCTGAGAAGAAGACTGTTTCGCTGCGTTTTTATCGCCGATTTCACTATAAATCGGTTCGTCGGCAGATTTTGATCTCGGTTTGGTCGATGGTTTCGCGCTCTTATTCACCGTGCTATAGACCGCTTCCTGAGAAGAAGAGTGTTTAGCTGCGTTTTTATCGCCGACTTCACTGTAAATCGGCTCGTCGGCAGATTTCGATCTCGGTTTAGCCGCGTTTTTATCCCCGACTTTGCTGTAAATACTCTGCGGGATTTCTTCATAAATCGGCTCGTCAGCAGATTTCGATCTCGGTTTAGCCGCATTTTTATCCCCAACTTGGCTGTAAGTGCCTTGCGGGATTTCTTCATAAATCGGTTCATCGGCAGAGTTTGATCTCGGTTTAGCCGCGTTTTTATCACCGACTTGGCTATAAGTGCCTTGCGGGATTTCTTCGTAAATCGGCTCGTTGGCAGATTTCGATCTTGGTTTAGACGCGTTTTTATCACCGACTTGACTGTAAATCGCTTCGTCCGCCGATTTCGATCTCGGTTTGGTCGATGGTTTTGCGCTTTTATTCACCGTGCTATAGACCGCTTCCTGAGAAGAAGACTGTTTTGCGGCGTTTTTATCGCCGATTTCACTATAAATCGGCTCATCGGCGGATTTCGATCTTGGTTTCGACGCATTTTTATCGCCGACTTGACTATAAATCGGTTCGTCGACAGATTTCGATCTCGATTTAGCCGCGTTTTTATCTCCGACTTGACTGTAAATCGCGTCATCAGCCGATTTTGATCTCGGTTTGGCCGATGGTTTTGCGCTCTTATTCACCGTGCTATAGACCGCTTCCTGAGAAGAACGGTGTTGAGCCGCCTGATCTCCGGTGCCTTGCGGCGTTTCTTCATGAGCAGGATTTTCTGTATGTTGTTTTAATTTTTGCGCCTTCTCGATTCCTTTTTTAGCCATATTAGTAATATCTAATGTCTCAAATTGGAATTTAGTGCTGGCATATTTATCATTACGTTGAATACTTTTCGATTTTGATAAATCCTGATTTATCGGCGTATCACTCTGCTGGTTTGTCTTAACGCCCGCAATAGTGGACTGCTGAGTCGCTTCATAGTGAAGTTGTTCCGAACGACTTCCGCGAATATCCAGCTGTTTTACGCCATCTTTGTTTGCGCCAATAGTCGCACCGAATTTACCGCCATCTTTATGGTGGGAGTCCTTAAGATTCTGATGCGTTATTTTACCTTTGATTTCTAAATCATTGCTGTTGCTTTCGTCAACGATATAGCCGGCTTTTAAATTCACGTCATTAAGCGTACCGCTGATATGTTTGGCTTTAATGCCGGATTGCTCGTTGACTTTGTGGCTTTCCTCTTTTTCTTTACCGATGTTGGCGCCGAAGCTTCCGCTCGGTTTACCAAAGCCGGCCGAACTGACTGACGCGCCGACAGAAGCGGATAAATCAAAATGGTTGTGATCACGTTTGTAGGAATCCTGTTTGGATTCGATATTGGTTTTACCTTTTATATCCGTGATGTATTTATCCGCCTCGATATTTCCTCCGGAAAGATTAAAATCGCCGTCGGAGTTGATTTCGATGCGTTTACCTTTTAATTTACTGTTCTGGTAGGTGATCGCCTGTTCTTTGGTATTACCGGTACTCATTTCAAATTTTGCACTGGCACCGGCGGCACAACCTTGCGCCGCAATACCGCAGGCCGCGCTGATTCCCAGCGAGAATTTCTGACTTTCCGATTGTTCACTTTCAGTGCGTCTGGTTTCGCCCGCATTAACGTTCACATTACCTTTTGCGTTGATCGTAAGATCGGTCGTTTCTTTATTGCTTTCAACATTATTGAAAGTTGCGTCACCGCTGCGCGCGGTAAAGGTTAATTTACCATTTAAGGTGTTTTTGTTATCGGAAACTTCATGGGATTCGCTGTATTTTTTGGAATACCCGATTTGCGCTTTGACCGAACCGCCGACTAAATCGCCGGTGACTAAATTAGCCACATCGCTTGCATATTGCAATGCAGCGGTCGCATCTTGTTTAATGCCTTTTTTGCTATCTCGAACCTGTTTTGCGATATTGGCCGCCGCATCCAGTGCCGAGGAATGCGCTTCCGCGGTCATCCCTAAGGAAAATTTCGATGATTCGTGGGTTTTATCAATCTCATTTTTTTGCTTGGTGGATAAAATTCTGTCCGCAGACAGTTTAAAGCCGGCTTTTTCTTCTTTGGCCGCGATGTCTTTTTGTGCCTCAAAGAAACTTTCGTCTTTTTCCGCCATAAGATTTGCCACTTCTTCATCCGATAATTTTTTAAATGCCGGATTGTCTTTTTTCTGCGGATTTTTAACCGCACTTTTCGCCTTCGGTTGTGGTTTTAAGGCGTCATCTTTTTCGGTTTTTTCACTCGGCGTGGCCGGCGTCGATTTATTAATATCCAGACCGCCGATATCCAAATCCTTTTGAATATGTAAATGACCGCTCTTGGCATCTAATTCACTGTTGGAGTGCTGTAGTTTGGTTTCTGTGGTTTTCGTTCTGGTGAACGAAAGACCGTATTCCGCACTGGCACCCGCACCGTTAGAACGTCCCGCTGCCGTTGTGGCGCCGTTTTCCTGATCGACCGATGCGGACGCACCGTAACCAAAACCATTGATTTCAGCGCTGCCATAGTTTTGGGCGAGGTTTTTCTCCGTTTCGCTGTGCGAAAGGTTTTTACCGCCTTTGGCGACATAGTGGCCCTGTACAATCCCGGTTGTGCGGTTGGTTTTGATTTTGCTGCCTTCCTGACTGACATTACCGGCCACGGCAAGATGTAAATGATCAAATTCAGCCTTTGAACCCACCGATTTTGCGGTGTAATTATCTTCGGAGATCCCGCCGGCGAGAGAACCGTTCAGCCCGTTATCTGATGGAATCGTTGTCGATTTATGCGAACTCTGTGTTTCATGGGTATCTTTCACATTGAGATCTTTGGTTCTGACATAACCGGATTTCGCTTTGACATCGGCGCCTTTCAGGTCAACATTACTATCAAGATCGGTTTCCAGATGCAGATGTTTGTCGCTCTTGATTTTTGATTTTTCAACCGTAGTGTTGCCTTTATCATCCACATAGGTTTTCGCGGTGGATTCAATGCCTTTATGCCCTTTAAGTTTTAATTTATCCTGCGCCTGAATTGATCCCTGATTTTTGATTTTGTTTTCCGCTTCAATATTGATCTTATTGCCTGAGATTGAGCCGGCGTTTTCAACCTGTTTGGTTTTTAACTCGGCTTCTCTGGCTTTAATCAATGCGGTATCAAAACCTTTATATTTCGCAGCGTCTTCTAAAGTCTGTTTCGCAAAATAGACCTGCGGTACATAGACTTCTTTTCCGTTTACCGTGGATTTGACATACCAGACAATATCTTCTTTCAGATTGTCCTGCTGTTCTTTGGTTAATGCCTGACCTAAGGTCAGATGAAGATCTTTCGCGCTATGATAGGCATTGTCCATTAACCGTTTTACCAGCTGAACGTTAGTTAAGTTGTATTTGAGCGCCAAGTGATTATCGACTTTCTTCTCAATCGTGCGGGTAATCAATTGGTGTTCGAAATACGCGTCCCCGACCGTGTTTACTTTGCCGCTTTCCGTTTTCGGTGCGATTTTATTAAAGAAATAGTTACCGCCGACATAGTCTTTCTGGTTAATGTATTTCATCCGGGTGTGGTAAAGCGGATCCACATCAACGCGCGGACGGTTTTTTTGTTCCGGAATTTCACGTTGTTTGGCGAATTCTTCCGCTTTTTTACGCGCTTCTTCCAGTTTTTTCTTATATTCCTCTAATTTACGCAACTGCTCCTCTTGCTCTTTTCGCTGTTTTTCAAGCTGAGCCTGTTTTTCCGCGTCAAGTTTTTGTTGCAGGGCTTCCTGCTCTTTTTTGTGTTTTTCCGCAAGCGCTTTCAGCTCTTCTTCGTGTTGTTTGCGATTTTGAGTTTCTTTTTCAGCCTGTAATTTCCGTTCAAGTGCTTCTTTTTCCTGACGTTGTTTCTCTTGCAGGGCGTGTAAGGCGTCTTCACGTTTTTTACGTTCTAAGGCTTCTTGCTGCGCTTTTTCTTTTTGTTTTTGCGCTTCAAGTTCTTTATGCCGTTTTTCCGCCTGTAATTTTTCCTGACGGGCTTGTTCAAGCTCACGTTCTAACCGCTGGCGTTTTTCTTCCTCCGATTCCTGCAATAATTTATCGTCATCCTGATCATGCGGCGTAGGCTGATGTTTAGGTTTTTCTAATTGCAATGAACGATCGATAAATAAATTCGGGTTGGCCAGTAATTCCGCCAGCACGGAAAGATCAATGCCGCTGTGTTGCTCCGCCTCGGCAATAAAAGATTTAAACTGCGGTGCCGGAATATCCAGTTTATGCTTACCGACGTTGATTTCGTTGTTAAATTCACCGTTTTCCGCCCGCTCACCATTACGCAGTAAATCTGCGCTGCCGGTAATGTTATCGGCTAAAATTTTGGCCTGTTCCGCCGGATAGAAGTGAAGCGCAGGGGTTTTGCCTTCTTTGGTTCGCTGCCAGTTTCTGGCCAGCGTGTCCATGGATTGCCCTTCCCAGTTTTGGCCGAGCGCTGCGGTCAGCACTTGTTGCAGTTGAGGATGCTCAAGGGATTTGAGCAGTTTAAATACTTGATCTCTTTCACTGGTATATAGTCCGGTATGTAGCGCGTATTTTTGGCTTAGCACATAGTCGATCATTTCGAATAAATTGTGAAATTCTTTGATGGCTTCTCCGGCTAATGCGGTACCAAACAAATTAAACTTCGGATAGAACGACAAGAGCGCACGCGAAGGTTGCTTTAAATAATCCACAATGGTTTTATCCACCGATTTCATATTATTAATAATCTGCTTCGTGCCGTTATTTTCAAAGGTGCCGCGAATATTAATAATACCGTGGTTGATAATACCGGCATCGGCATGGCTGGAATCCTTTTGATTAAAGGTCAGCCCGCCTTCGGAACGGATTTTGCCTAAGTGCGATGCTTGCAAATCATTTTTAAATTCCGGAAGGTAACTCCAGAAACGGTAAACGCCGGTCCAGGTTCTGCCATAATGGTTATGTATTTTATCTTGCTGTTTTCCGATTACCGACACATCATTCTTGTTGAGGATAACATCATTCAGTAAGCGTTGGGCGCTGATAGTCAGCTTACGTTTTGCCAGAATATCACCGGCATTATAAACCTGATCATGGGCATCAAGCGCCATGTCACCTTCGGAATGGAATACGCCGCCGGCATTATTAATAATATTGCCTTGCTCCGAGGTTAATGCTAAGCGTTCCCGTGCGCCTAATAAGCCACTGTTATTAATATTATTGGTAATGTTTAACGACAGTTGTTTACCGCTGGCTAACACCCCGTCATTGGAAAATTCATGACCGTGCAGGTTCAGGCTACCTTCGGTTTGCAGATCGGCTTTATTATTAATATGCAGACGATTGGCGGAAAACGTTAACGTCCCTTTTGCCTGTGGTAATTGATGTAAGGCGGAAAAATAATTGGTCTTGTCTTTAAACGTGAGTGTCGCATTTTCCAGACTTTGAATCGTACCGCTGTTCTGGAAGCCGTTTTTTTGCTGTTCGAATTTATGTTTTAACTTATCCAGATCAAAACCGTGCAGTTTTCCGCCCGCAATTAAGGCGTCCGCGGCCATTCCTTTGGTGGCGATATACAAGTCTTTTTGCGCAAGGATCGTATCGCGATTAATTAAACGGTCAACATCAATGTTACCGTACCGGCTTGAGACGGAACCGTTATTTTCTAACTCGTGTCCTTTCACCGTAAGACGCGTGGCGGTGACTTTCGCTTTGGCCGCAACGGTTGTGGTATTACTGTGGATATCGACTTGCGGGCCGGCAATCTTCGCATTTTCTTTGACCTGAACGGTGTTGGCCCGCGTAATATTGACGGTTTTTGCGCTGACTTTCGCATTAGTGTCTACCGTTACGTTTTTACTGTCCAGCCGGATGTTTTTATCGGAGTTTAATGTACCAGTAACGGAAAATGCTTGACTGCCTTCGGCATAAATATTGCCTTTGGACTGAATCGTATTGATTTCTACCTTGCCGGCTTTATTATTCAGGGCAATATCCGATTCGGACAGAATAATGCCTTTATGGTTGACGCCCGCACCGCTATCGGTGGTGATCAGTTGAATATGGTTACCATACATGGCGCCGGCTTCGCTGCCGCTGATGGCGACCTCGTTAGAGGTGTCGTTTTTGGCGGTCAGCTTGCTGTCTCTTACGTTAAATTCGCTGGAACCCGCCGCCAAGGTAATATTGGCCTGCTGCGCATCCTTTGATTCTTTTGCATGACGAATCGCACCTTTTTGTTCAATTTTTTTGGCTACGATATCTAAATATTTCAGCCCGTCGGTTGCCAGACCGTCTTCGTCAATGGTGACTTTCCCGCGTGTAACCGAAAGATTAACGCCGTTTTCTGGTTTAGCCACTTCACTGGTAGAAACCACAAAACGATCGGTGTTGAAAGTTTGTACGCCGTTAATATTAATACCGTTCGGGTTAACAAGCAGCAAATCCGCTTTATCACCGAAAACTTCCAGACCGCCGCGGATTTTACTCATTTCGCTTCCGGTCACCTGTGTCAGAATGGCTTTGGCGCTTTGTTTATCAAAGTTTTGGTTTTTTTCTAAGTGACCGACTAAATAGGAATTTCCCTCTTTCAGGCTATTGTTAAAAACAGAACCGTTTTCGACGTTAAATTTACTGAAATGGTTATCGGATATACCGTCATTTCCCGGTTTGGCGACATCGACGATCAGTACTTTATTCTCGGTATATTTAATTTTCGTATTGTGATTATTCGGATCCAGCACCGCACCTTGTTCGGCGAAAGCGGCCGGAGATAATACAGTCAGCAACAGTAAAGACACCCGTTTGCTTTTAAGCATATCGACCGTTTTAATCGGGTTCAAATAAGCGGCGACAAAATCGGATAAGGATGATTTGCGATATTCGGGTGCTTGTTGTACGGTTTTTTTATCCGATTCTTTGGCTTTTGAGGTACTGCCTAAGGCAGATTTAATATATTCGGCAACAGGAATTAAACAACAGCGGGTTTTACTGAAAATTAATTTATAACGGTTTTTGTTCATGGTCGGCTCTCTTTTAATTAAAATGTCATTGACGCGTTTACATAGTAAACATGGTTATTTTTATTGTGTTTGATATTTTTTATCGGTTTAGCATAGCTAAATGAAATGGCGGCATTTTTTATTGTTGCTTTTGCGCCTAAAGCGAAGCCTGCAAGGGTTTCGTTGCGTTTCGGTAAACGCTGGTAGTTGCGCCCGAAATCAATACCTAAAAACGGTTTGATCTGCGTTAAGTAGCTTTTTTGCGGATAAAAAGGCATATCCAGCGTCTGCGATAAGTAATAGCCTTTATCGCCGGAACTTATCCCGCCTTTAAATCCTCTTACCGTATATTCGTCACCAATGGAAAACTGCTCGTCCGAATAGACGCTGTAAGGCGAATATTGTGCGCCGAAGCGAATCTGATAATTGAAAGGACGTTTGGCAAAGAGCAACGGTTTATACCAGCTTAAGGTGGCGGATACACTTTTCAGCGTTTTTTCGCCGTTTCTCGTATAAGCCAGACTATCCGAATGGAACCAGTTCAACCCGTTCGCGTAAGACACATCGCCGTAAAACTGCCCGTTAAATAAACCGGTAATATAGGATAATCCGACGGTGAGCTTATTGTGGTGGTAGTTATTGACTCGTCTTGCGCCGATGTAATTTCTGCGCTTTTTAAATTCGACTTCCGTGTAGGCGGAAAGAATGGATTCCCGGTTACGCATTAATAAGCGCGTCAGTTTCGCCGACGCGGTTTTTACCGTACCACGGGATGAGTAGCGGTGCCGGCCGATTAATTCTTTTTCATTATCCGCCTGCGACACCTTGAGATCCAAAGTGTAAAAAGAAAACGGCTGACTATACAGCAACGCGTAATTTTGTTGACCGTTACGTTTGCGGTCTTTATAAAAACGATAACCGCTAGAGAAATTCCAGCTGTCATTGGTGCCGAATAAATCGCTCCAGGCCAAATTTAAGGTTGCCTGATTGCGCCCGTTGGCGTTATTTCCGGTGCCGGAATTATTCAGCCCGACGGTTAACCGCGGCAGGCGCTTTCTTTGCACCTGAATATCTAAATTCGAATAAGCCGGTTTTTGATCGGCGATAACGTTGATTTTGGCGGATTTATTGACCGTATTTAAGCTCTCGACCAATTGATCGATGTCGTAAATATTAAAGATCTTATCGCGAAGATTCGGTAACACCGCAACCATCGCTTTATCTTTAAAGCGTTGCGGTTGTTCGCCGTTCACATAATAGTCGTTCACCAATCCCCAATGTACGACAAACGCCAGATTGCCCTCGGAAGGCGCATCTTTTAAACCGATGGCGCTGGTGACATAACCGGCCTGATACAGCACGTCGGTCAACGCTTTCACCAATTCGAACACTTGCTTGGTCGTCAGCGGTTTGCCCTCATAATCGGCAATGGTTTCGCTGAAATCCAAAGGGATATTCCGCCCCTGCAAATCAATGCTGATGGATGTAATGCGCGGCGCCGTGCTATCGTTTTCGTTTTCCTGCCCGGCGGCGCGTTTAGGCGCGCTGTCATCCGAGCGGCGCAAAAACTGTTCGGCTCTTTTTAAGCCTTCGTTGACCTGATTAAACTGTTGTTGATTTTTTAATTGTTGTAATTCCTGAGTCAGCGAATCATCAACCGCGTGAGCCGAAAAGGCGGTGCCAAGTCCGGCGCATAATAGCGCATAAGTCAGCTTATTTATTGTTATTTTCATAAGAATGGTGTTAAGTATTTAGTAATAAAAGATAAAGCAGAGTATTTTTTTATTAAAAAAAAAGTTGCCGAATTATACTTAACAAAAACCTTATTGAAAATGAGGGTAATTATTTTTATAAAATAATTATTTCATAATGACGGATGATTATGCGGAATAAATAGCCATTAATCCGGTAAAATGTGATCTTGACGAGAAGTTATAGAATGTAACTAATTGTTAATATTGATTATTTTTATTTTTGCTTAATGAATTACCTGCTTATACTGGTCGGATCTCTGATAGCCGTTTATTTCAACAACATTTTTTTCACTGTTAAATTATTCTGCCGCCAATTAACGGTCTGCGTAGAGGTAAATATTCAGGGATAAGAACAGGCGAAAAATAAAGTGCGGTCAAAATTCTGCTAATTTTTTGACCGCACTTTTATGGCGGATAATGAAAAACGCACTATTTTTTTAAGGCGCCTAAAATGCCGCGCATAATCTGTTTGGTGATTTGATTACGGATGTTGCGTCCGACGGATTTCGCCACCCCGCTGACGACTTGCTCGGTGATCGTCAGCTGTTCGCCTTTTTTCTTGCTGCCGAACAGCATGCGGTTGAGACGATTCATCAGCCCGTTTTCTTCTTCCGCCTGTGCCTGTTCGGCCTGTTTTTGCGCGACGGCGGCAAGATCCGCCTGTTGTTGTAGGGTTTCGAAAGCAGAAATATTGTCCACATCATCGCGGTAAAACGCGTACAGATCATCGTCTTTCACCCAAGCCTCGCGCTGCGCTTCGCTAATCGGTTTGAGCTGGCTTTTCGGCGGATAAATAGAGGCGATTTCCACCGGTGTCGGCATGCCTTTTTCATCTAAAAAGGAGACCAGCGCCTGCCCCACGGCCAGCGTGGAAATGGCTTGCGCGACATCTACCTGCGGATTGGCGCGAAAGGTCTCGGCGGCGGCTTTCACCGCTTTCTGATCGCGCGGAGTGAAGGCGCGCAGGGCATGCTGAACCCGGTTGCCGAGCTGTCCCAGTACGCTGTCGGGTAAATCCAGCGGATTTTGGGTGACAAAGTAAATGCCGACGCCTTTGGAGCGAATCAGGCGTACCACCTGTTCCACTTTTTCCACCAGCACGCTCGGCGCGCCGTCAAATAACAAATGGGCTTCATCAAAAAACATCACGAATTTCGGCTTATCCGGATCGCCCACTTCCGGCAGGCGCTCGAACAATTCCGCCATGAGCCATAATAAAAAGGCGCTGTACATGCGCGGCGAGTTGATCAGGGTTTCCGCATTCAACACATTGATGACGCCTTTGCCGTCGCGGGTTTGCAGCCAGTCGTCCAGATTCAGCGTCGGTTCGCCGAATAAATTGGTGGCGCCCTGATTTTCCAGCGTCAGCAGCGCACGCTGAATGGCGCCGACGCTGGCAGCGGAGACATTGCCGTATTCCAATTGAAAGGTTTTGGCGTTTTCCGCCACATATTTCAGCATGGCGCGCAGATCTTTCAGGTCGATCAGCAACAGGCCTTTATCGTCGGCGACGCGGAACACCAGATTCAGCAGGCCTTCCTGCGTGTCGTTAAGATTGAGCAGGCGGGCCAGCAACAGCGGCCCCATTTCTGAAATCGTGGTGCGCAGCGGAATGCCGGTGGTGCCGAAAACATCCCAAAAAGACACCGGATAGCCGCTCAAATAGCTCTCGCCGCCCAGTTGAAAGCGCTCAATACGTTCGGCAATTTTGCCCTGTAATTCGCCGGCCTGCACCAGACCGGACAAATCGCCTTTGACATCCGCCAGAAAAACCGGCACGCCGTCGTCGCTGAAGGCTTCCGCCATTTTGCGTAAGCTGACGGTTTTGCCGGTACCGGTGGCGCCGGCAATCAGACCGTGGCGGTTCGCCATTTTGGCGGTAATGCCCAATACCTGCCCCTGTTCGGTTTGTGCCAATGAATATTGCATAAAATTGTCCTTATATTGCGGAGGGAAATCGTGGTGAAATAATAAGGAAAAAATAAAGTGCGGTCAAAAAATAACGTGTTTTGCGGCGATAAAGGTGGGCGAACGGGGGATTTTTTATTAATATACCGATAATATTATCTCTTATCAGCTTGAATAACTTGAACAATTAAATAATGAATCGCGCTGAAACAACACAAAAAACCACCGCACTTTGTCCCTGTCAGTCGGGCGAAAATTATGCCGATTGCTGCGCGCCGTTGCATTTAGGCGCGCGCGATGCGGAAAACGCCGAGCGGCTGATGCGTTCCCGTTACGCGGCGTTCGTGCGGCGGGATATCGACTATATCGTGCGCACCACGGTGCCGAGCCAGCAGCCGTTGCTGGATACGGCGGCATTGCGCCGCTGGGCGGAAAATACCCGTTGGCTCGGGTTGCAGATTATTGACTGTCAGCCGCATCTGAGCGCACGGCACAGTGCGGTGGAATTTCACGCCGTTTTCGCCGCCGGGCAGGCTCGGCAGGTTCATCACGAAAAATCCTTGTTCGTGCGGATTGGCGAGCGCTGGTATTTTGCCGATCCGACGGTTGCGCTGCCGGCGATGAAACAGCCTTGTATTTGCGGTTCGGAGAAAAAATTCAAACATTGTTGCGGGGAATTGTTATGTCGCTTTTATTCGAACGTCTGACGCTGTTTTTCAAACTGTTCTGGTACCGTTTTAATCAGAATAAACTGACGCAGGCGGCGGGTTATTTAACTTACAGTACGATGCTGGCGCTGGTGCCGCTGATTATGGTGGTGTTTTCCATTTTTTCCGCTTTTCCGGTGTTTAACGAGGTGACCGGTGAGCTGAAACTGTTTATTTTTAATAATTTCGCCCCGCAGGCCAGTGATGTGGTGGGCGAGTATCTCGATCAGTTCGTTACCAATTCCAAACAAATGAGCGCGGTGGGGATTATCAGTCTGATTGTGGTCGCGCTGATGCTGATCAATTCCATTGATCGCACGCTGAATTCGATCTGGCGTGACAGCACGGTGCGTCCGCTGATGTTTTCTTTCGCCATTTACTGGCTGATTCTGACGCTGGGCCCGCTGATGATGGCGACCAGCATTTTTCTCAGTGCGATGACTAAAGAAATGCTGACGACGACATTCACTCTGCCGTTCGGCATCAGCTCGCTGAGTGCGGCGGCGTTTTTTTTGACTTGGTTTATTTTTACGCTGATTTATACCGTGGTGCCGAATAAAAAAGTCAGCATTCGTCATTCGGCGGCGGGAGCGCTGGTGGCGGCGATATTCTTTACGCTGGGCAAGCAGGCTTTTGCCTGGTATATCAAAACGTTTCCGTCTTATCAGCTGATTTACGGCGCGATGGCGACGCTGCCGATTATGCTGCTGTGGATCCAGCTCAGCTGGATTGCGATTCTGCTCGGCGCGCAGCTGTCTGCGGTGCTGGCGGATATGCGGCGCTTAAAACGCGGCGAGTTGGATTTTAAACAGATTGAGGAGCAACAATGATCGCATTAATTCAGCGTGTGACGCAGGCGAAAGTGACAATCGGCGGCGAGACGGTCGGGCAAATCGGCACAGGGTTGCTGGTGCTGCTGGGTGTGGAAAAGGACGATGATCAGACCAAAGCGGATCGCCTGCTGGATAAGGTGCTGAATTACCGACTGTTCGCCGATGCGGCGGGAAAAATGAATCTGAATGTGCAGCAAATCGGCGGCGCGTTGCTGGTCGTTTCTCAGTTTACGCTGGCGGCGGATACGCAAAAAGGGTTGCGGCCGAGCTTTTCAAAAGGGGCGGCGCCGGAAACGGCGCACCGGTTGTATGATTATTTTGTGCAAAAGTGCGGTGAAAAAATTACCGTTTCCAGCGGTGAATTTGCCGCCGATATGCAGGTCAGCCTGACCAATGACGGGCCGGTCACTTTCTGGCTGAACGTATAAAACCCGGCTTTATATCCTGCCGTTATAGCGAAAATGCGGTTTTTCTGTTATATTTTCCGCCTTTTTTAGCGGATAAACGCTTTTATCCGCTGCGTTTTAGGTGTATTTTAAGCGTGAAATACCCTTTCTGTTCCGGATAATACCGCACTGTCCGGCATAATAATTAAAGAGGAAAATATGAATTTTGATACTTATGAAACGCTGGCCCTTGCCTGCCTTGTTCTGTTGCTCGGTTATTTTTTAGTAAAACGCATTCATTTATTAAATCATTACAATATTCCGGAACCGGTCGTCGGCGGCTTTATCGTGGCGATTGCGCTCACATTCGTGCACCAGATGTGGGGCGTCAGTTTCGGTTTTGATACGGATTTACAGCGTAATATGATGCTGGTGTTTTTCAGCTCCATCGGTTTAAGCGCGAACTTTGCCCGTCTGGTTAAGGGCGGTAAACCGCTGGTGGTCTTTCTGTTTGTGGCGGCGGGGCTGATTGCGCTACAGAATCTGGTCGGGGTGTTCGGTTCGATGTTGCTGGGGCTGGATCCCGCCTATGGATTAATCGCCGGTTCGGTCACACTAACCGGCGGTCACGGTACCGGTGCGGCATGGGCGGAGGATTTAACCGCGCGTTTCGGCATTCAGGGCGCGATGGAACTGGCGATGGCCTGCGCCACCTTCGGGCTGGTGTTCGGTGGGATTATCGGCGGCCCGGTAGCCAGTTTTTTACTGAAACGGTTACATAAAGAAGAAGTGCCGGAAGACGAAAACGTGGACGATGTAGAAGAAGCTTTCGAAAAACCGGTTTATCGCCGTAAAATCAATACCCGTTCGGTGATTGAAACCATTACCATGTTGTCGATTTGTCTGTTCGTGGGACAACATTTGGATATGTGGACAAAAGGTAGTGCGTTCCAGCTGCCGACGTTCGTCTGGTGTCTGTTTGTCGGGGTAATTATCCGCAATACGTTGGCGCACCTTTTCAAATTTAAAGTGGCGGATGCCGCCATTGACGTCTTAGGTACGGTCGGGCTGTCAATTTTCCTTGCCATCGCACTGATGTCGTTAAAACTGTGGGAGCTGGCGGATCTGGCGCTGCCGATTTTTGTGCTGTTGATCGTGCAGGTGGTGGTGATGGCGCTGTATGCCGTGGTGGTAACCTACCGCGCGATGGGGAAAGATTATGATGCCATCGTGCTGAGCGCCGGGCATTGCGGTTTCGGTCTGGGCGCCACACCGACCGCGGTGGCGAATATGCAGGCGGTCACGTCCCATTATGGCCCGTCGCACAAAGCTTTCTTAATCGTGCCGATGGTCGGCGCGTTCTTCATTGATTTATTAAACGCCAGCTTATTGAAAGTGTTTGTCGAAGTGGCGGCCTTTTTCCATTAAGTTTGATTACACTGTCTGAAAACCGGGTCGATGCCCGGTTTTTGCGTTTATATAGTCTTTGGTTATAGCAAAGATAATTTTATTCTTTAAACCGACCGCACTTTGATCATATAGTTAAAGGCTGTTAATAGTGACTGCCGGCGATATTGGCGCTTAACATTATCGGCCGATCCCGTTAGACTGTGATTAAATCCCGTATCCTCGCCGTGCGTGCGGCGCATTTCAACATCCGGAGGAAGAATGAAATTAAACGCTAAATTATCTTTAGGTGCGTTGCTGTTGTCCGTTGCGGCTTTTGCAGCGGCGAAAGACACCACGTTTATTAACTGCACCAGCCGTTCACCGTCCGGCTTCAGTCCGGCGCTGGTGATGGACGGCATTTCCTATAATGCCAGCTCACAACAGGTATATAACCGATTGGTGGAATTTAAACGCGGCAGTACGGAACTGGAGCCGGGACTAGCGGAAAGCTGGGAAATTAGTGATGACGGGCTGACTTACACTTTTCATTTACGCAAAGGGGTGAAATTCCATTCGAATAAGGTTTTCACGCCCAGTCGCGAATTTAATGCCGATGACGTATTATTTTCCTTTAACCGCCAGCGTGATCCGAATCACCCTTACCATAAGGTATCCAACGGCACCTATCCTTATTTCAATGCGATGAAATTTCCAAGCCTGCTGAAAGCGGTGGAAAAAATCGATGATCATACGGTGCGCATTACCCTGAACAAGCAGGACGCTACATTCCTCGCCAGTCTGGGGATGGATTTTATTTCCATTTATTCGGCGGAATATGCCGATAAAATGCTGGCGGCGGGGAAACCGGAAACCATTGACAACCAACCGATCGGCACCGGGCCTTTCGTATTTGCCGGTTATCAGCTCGATCAGGCGATACGGTTTCTCGCCAATCAGGATTACTGGAAAGGTAAAGCACCGATTGATCGTCTGATTTTCAGTATTACTCCGGATGCCACCGCACGTTATGCCAAGCTGCAGACCGGTGCCTGCGATATGATGGATTTTCCGAATGCGGCGGATTTGGCACGCATGAAAACGGATCCGAAAATTCAGCTATTGTCGCAGGAAGGGCTGAATGTGGCTTATATCGCCTTTAATACGGAAAAAGCGCCGTTTGATAATCAGAAAGTGCGCCAGGCGCTGAATTATGCCGCCGATAAGCAAACCATTCTGAACGTGGTGTATCAGGGCGCCGGTATCGCCGCGAAAAATCCGCTGCCGCCGACTATCTGGGGATATAATGACGACATTAAAGATTATCCTTATGATCTGGAAAAAGCCAAGCGATTGCTGACCGAAGCCGGCTATCCGAACGGTTTTGAAACGGAATTGTGGGTGCAACCGGTGGTGCGCAATTCCAATCCGAACCCGCGTCGTATGGCGGAAATTCTGCAAAACGACTGGGCAAAAATCGGCGTGAAAGCCAAACTGGTCAGTTATGAATGGGGCGATTATATCAAACGTACCAAAGAAGGGCAGTTTGCCGCCGGTACTTACGGCTGGTCGGGCGATAACGGTGATCCGGATAATTTCCTGTCACCGTTGCTGAGCGGTGAAAATGCGGGCAACAGCAATTATGCCCGCTGGAAAAATGCCGAATTCGACGCCTTATTGGCCAAAGCCATCGGCTTGAAAGATCAGAATGCACGCGCGGCGTTATATAAACAGGCGCAGGTGATAGTGAAAGAGCAGGCGCCGTGGATCACCGTCGCTCACTCGGTCACGTTCACCCCGTTAAGTCTGCGGGTGCGCGATTATAAACAAAGCCCGTTCGGTTACAGCGCGTTTTACGGTGTTCGTGTGGAATAAGACAAAAAAGTTTAAAGTGCGGTCGTTTTCGGCCGCATTTTTATCCTAACGCCGCCGACGATAGGATATTTGGGGGGATTACCGCTTAAAGTGCGGTTGTTTTTTGTGCTGTTTTCAGCTTCGACAAGTAGGCCGGCGCCGGTTTGATTTTTTGTAAGCGGTTGACGGTTAAGCGAAGAGAACGTTATGTTTCAGTTTATTTTCAAGCGTATTGCCATGGTGGTGCCGACTTTTATCGGCGTGACGTTGCTGACCTTTGCGCTGATTCATTTGATTCCGGGCGATCCGATTGAAATCCGCATGGGCGAACGTGGGTTAAGCCCCGAAATGCACCAGCAGATGAAAAAACAGCTGGGGCTGGATCAGCCTTGGTATATTCAGTATGTCGATTATATCAAAGGTATTGCGCAGGGAGATTTAGGCCGCTCGTTTAAAAATAACGAACCGGTCATGCAGGCGTTTTTATCACTGTTTCCGGCGACGGTCGAATTGTCTGTCTGTGCGATAGCGTTTGCGCTGGTGATTGGGATTCCGATAGGCATTCTGGCTGCGGTAAAGCGCGGTTCGGTTTTTGATCATACGGTGATGGCGGTGTCGCTGACCGGTTATTCCATGCCGGTGTTCTGGTGGGGATTGCTGCTGATGCTGGTGATGTCCGTCCAGCTGGATATTACGCCGGTATCCGGGCGTATTGGGGCGGCATTCTGGATCGAAGAGAAAACCGGCTTTATGTTGCTCGACAGTTGGCTGTCCGGCGAACCGGGCGCGTTTCGGTCGGCCGTTTCTCACCTGATTTTGCCGACCGTGGTGCTGGGAACGATTCCGCTGGCGGTGATTTCGCGCATGACCCGTTCTTCTATGCTGGAAGTGCTGGGCGAGGATTATATCCGCACCGCCCGCGCCAAGGGGCTTGCGCCGCTGCGGGTGATCGTGGTTCATGCGCTGCGTAATGCGTTGATTCCGGTGGTGACCGTTATCGGCTTGATTGTCGGTCAGTTATTATCCGGTGCGATTCTTACCGAAACGATCTTTGCCTGGCCGGGCATCGGCAAATGGGTGATTGAGGCGATTCGCGATCGTGATTATCCCGTGGTGCAAGGTGCGGTGCTGATTATTGCGACGATAATTATTTTGCTTAATGTCTGTGTCGATGTGATCTACGGCGTACTGAATCCGCGAATTCGCCATCAATAATCAATAAGGAGCAAGGGGATGTCCGAATTAGTGACGCCGATAACGGTGCAAACGCCGCTGCGTGAGTTCTGGGCGCGGTTTCGTCGCAATAAAGGTGCGGTAATCGGCTTGGCGTATATCGTTATCATTTTTTTCATCAGTATTTTTGCCGATGCGCTGGCGCCGCATGATCCGATTGCCCAGGCGCGAGAGGCGCTGTTAATGCCGCCGGCCTGGCAGGAGGGCGGCAGCTGGCATTATGTGCTGGGCACTGACGATGTGGGGCGCGATATTCTGTCGCGGTTGATTTACGGTGCGCGGTTATCGCTGTTTATCGGGCTGCTGGTGGTTTTTTTAGCTTTTGTGTTTGGTGTCTCGCTGGGACTTTTGGCGGGTTATGCCGGCGGAGTGGTGGATCTGCTGATTATGCGTCTGATTGATATTATGCTGGCGCTGCCGAGTTTATTGCTGGCGATAGCGATTGTCGCGGTGCTGGGGCCGTCGCTGCTGAACGCGTCTTTTGCCATTGCGCTGGTTTCGTTGCCGAGTTATGTGCGGCTGACCCGTGCCGCCGTGTTAAATGAGATTAATCGCGATTATGTGACGGCTTCGCGCGTGGTGGGCGCAGGCGCTTTACGGCTGATGTTTATCGTGATCCTGCCGAACTGTGTCGCACCGCTTATCGTGCAAACCACGTTGGGGTTTTCCAATGCGATTTTGGATATGGCGGCGCTTGGCTTTTTAGGGATCGGTGCGCAGCCGCCGACACCGGAATGGGGCGCGATGCTGGCGGAGGCATTACAATTTGTGCAGCGTGCCTGGTGGGTTGTCACATTTCCGGGATTGGCGGTGTTGCTGACGGTGTTGGCGTTTAATCTGATGGGCGACGGTTTGCGCGATGCGCTGGATCCGAAATTACAGCAGTAAGCGGGGGAGCTATGTCATTACTGAACGTTGAATGTCTTTCCGTCGGTTTCGGCGAGGAAAACGCGCTGTTTCGCGCCGTGGATCGGATTAGCCTTCATATTGATGAAGGGGAAGTGCTGGGGATTGTCGGTGAGTCCGGTTCGGGAAAATCGGTGAGTTCACTGGCGGTAATGGGATTAATTGATTACCCGGGGCGGGTCAGCGCCGATGAGCTGGTTTTTGATCGCCGCGATTTACTGACGCTCAGTGAAAAAGAGAGACGGCAATTGGTCGGGGCGGAAGTGTCGATGATCTTTCAGGATCCGATGACCAGCCTGAATCCGTGTTACAGTGTCGGATTTCAGATTATGGAGGCATTGAAGGTGCATCAGGGCGGCAGTCGAAAATCCCGCCGTGAACGGGCGATCGAACTGCTGCGTTTAGTCGGCATTCCGGCGCCGGAATCCCGCTTATCGGTTTATCCTCATCAATTGTCGGGCGGGATGAGCCAGCGTGTGATGATTGCCATGGCGATTGCCTGTAAGCCGAAATTACTGATTGCTGATGAGCCGACGACCGCGCTGGATGTTACTATTCAGGCACAAATTATGGATCTGTTGCTGGATTTGCAGAAAAAAGAGAATATGGCGCTGATGCTGATCACCCATGATTTGGCGTTGGTGGCGCAGGCGGCGCAACGTATCATTGTGATGTATGCCGGTCAAATCGTAGAGGAAGGCCGTGCGGACGCGATTTTTACCACGCCGCGACACCCTTATACGCAGGCGTTGTTGCGTTCGTTGCCGGAATTTGCCGCCGGTAAGTCCCTTTTGCAGTCGTTACCGGGCATGGTGCCGGGTAAATATGACCGGCCGCAGGGTTGCTTGCTGCATCCGCGCTGCCCTTATGCCACGGAGCATTGCCGGCGTGAGGAGCCGCCCTTGTATCAGTTGCAAGGGCGACAGGTGAAATGCCATACGCCGCTTAACTCACAGGGAGAGCCGAGTCATGTCTGAGCAGACAACAACGCAACCGTTACTTGAAGCCGTGAATCTGAAAAAATATTATCCGCTGAAATCAGGCTGGTTTTCCGCACGCCAAACCGTGAAAGCGTTGGACGGGGTGTCTTTCCGTCTGGAAAAAGGGAAAACCCTTGCGGTGGTGGGAGAATCCGGTTGCGGAAAATCGACGCTGGGGCTCCTACTGACCATGATCGAATCGCCTACCGAAGGGGAGTTGTATTATAACGGACATGATTTGCTGGAAAATGATCATGCCAGCCGGAAATTGCGGCGGCAGAAAATTCAGCTGGTATTCCAAAATCCCTATGCCTCGTTAAACCCGCGCAAGAAAATCGGCGCTATTTTGCAGGAACCGTTGATGATTAATACCGCACTTTCTGCGCAGGAACGGCAATCCCGTGTGCTGGCGATGATGGCGAAAGTCGGATTGCGCGCGGAATTTTATGATCGTTATCCGCATATGTTTTCCGGCGGGCAGCGTCAGCGTATCGCCATTGCGCGCGGTTTAATGCTGAATCCGGATATCGTGGTGGCGGACGAACCAGTGTCGGCGCTGGATGTATCCGTACGGGCGCAGGTACTGAACTTAATGCTGGCGCTGCAAAACGAGCTGGGTTTGTCCTATGTGTTTATTTCCCATGATTTATCGGTGGTGGAACATATTGCCGATGAGGTAATGGTCATGTATTTGGGGCGCTGCGTCGAGCAGGGAAGCCGGCAGCAGATTTTCAGCCATCCGCGTCATCCTTATACGCAGGCGCTGCTTTCCGCCACGCCGCGGCTTTCGCCGGCATTACGGCGTCAGCGGATTAAACTGCAAGGTGAGCTGCCAAGTCCGCTGAACCCGCCGCAGGGCTGCGCCTTTCATACCCGTTGTCATCTTGCGACGGCGCACTGCCGGCAACAGCAACCGCCGTTGAAGACTTATCCCGACGGGGCGAAAATCGCCTGTTTTATGGTGGAGTGAACGCCACAAGGGAAGGAAATGGTGAAAAACGGTTAATGCGCCGCTCAAAAGTGCGGTCGTTTTTGCGATTATTTTCTTAACTTGACCAGTTCCACCGCGTGATCCGCGCCTTTTTTCAAAATCAGATTGGCTCGTTCGCGGGTCGGCAGGATATTCTGTTTTAAATTTAATCCGTTAATGTCATCCCAGATTTTTCCTGCGGTTTCAATCGCTTCCCCTTCGGACAGGGCGGCGTAATGTTTGAAATAGGAGTTCGGATCGTTAAATGCGCTTTGGCGGAATTTGAGAAAACGACGGATGTACCATTCTTTCAGCAACGCTTCTTCCGCATCCACATAGACGGCAAAGTCGACGAAATCGGAGACAAACGTCTGGTTGGCATTGCTGCCGCCGGTTTGCAGCACATTCAGTCCTTCCAGAATCAGAATATCCGGCCGGTCAACGATATTAAACCGATCCGGCACGATATCATAGGTTAAATGGGAGTAAATCGGTGCCTGAACCTCCGCTTTGCCAGATTTGACGTCGGCTAAAAAGCGTATCAGGCGCGGTGTGTCGTAGGATACGGGGAAGCCTTTTTTATGCAGCAGGTTATCCTGTTTTAATTTTGCCAGCGGATACAAAAAACCGTCGGTGGTAATCAGATCCACTTTGCGTACTTCCGGCCAGTTGGAAAGCAAGGATTGCAGAATTCTTGCCGAGGTGCTTTTACCCACGGCAACGCTGCCCGCAATGCTGATAATATAAGGCACTTCGGGGCGCTGACCGCCGAGGAAGCGGTTTAATACGGTGCGGCGATGCAGGTTTTCTTCGATATAATAGTTAATCAGACGAGCCAGCGGCAGATAAATGGTGCTAACTTCATCTAAAGAAAGATCTTCATTGAAGCCGAGCAGGGGCTTGAGATCCTGTTCGGTCAGTTTCAGCGGAACGGACTTGCGCAATTCGGCCCATTGCCGGCGGTTAAAGGTGAGAAAAGGCGTTAACTGGCTTGAATAGACGTCCTGCATTGACGGTTTCACGGTAATCTTTGCACCTGTAATTGATAATCGGATAGGGGGAATATACCTTATAAATGCACGCTTGCGCATAAAAATTTTCGTTAAATTACAACTTTTTTTATAAAATTTATGCGTTTTGTTTGAGAAATAGACGAATGATTAAAAAAAAAGATTTTTTTGCTAAAAAATGCTTGTCACAGGTAAATTTTTCCCTATAATACGCCTCACTTGCTTATGACGCCGACTTAGCTCAGTAGGTAGAGCAACTGACTTGTAATCAGTAGGTCATCAGTTCGATTCCGATAGTCGGCACCATTCTCATAAACAAGTGTTTTGTTAAATGCGGAGGGGTTCCCGAGCGGCCAAAGGGAGCAGACTGTAAATCTGCCGGCTCAGCCTTCGAAGGTTCGAATCCTTCCCCCTCCACCATTTTAATAAATCCTGATGGGACAGATGAATTTAGGACTGCGGGCATCGTATAATGGCTATTACCTCAGCCTTCCAAGCTGATGATGCGGGTTCGATTCCCGCTGCCCGCTCCAAGTAAAGCGCTGATATAGCTCAGTTGGTAGAGCGCACCCTTGGTAAGGGTGAGGTCGGCGGTTCAAATCCGCCTATCAGCACCACTTCTTGATTTCACTCTCCTGATTAGCATTACTTGATTTTCTACATTTGGTTAATGTGGTATATTGAACCATCGATAACCGTGTTTGTTTAGAGGGACTCTCAATGTCTAAAGAAAAATTTGAACGTACAAAACCGCACGTTAACGTGGGTACAATCGGCCACGTTGACCATGGTAAAACAACTTTAACCGCAGCGATTACAACGGTATTATCCAAACATTACGGCGGTGCGGCACGCGCATTCGACCAGATTGATAACGCGCCGGAAGAAAAAGCGCGCGGTATCACCATCAACACTTCACACGTTGAATACGACACGCCGACTCGTCACTACGCACACGTTGACTGCCCGGGACACGCGGACTATGTGAAAAACATGATTACCGGTGCGGCACAGATGGACGGTGCTATCTTAGTGGTAGCGGCAACCGACGGCCCGATGCCACAGACTCGTGAACACATCTTATTAGGTCGTCAGGTAGGCGTACCTTACATCATCGTATTCTTAAACAAATGCGATATGGTGGATGATGAAGAATTATTAGAATTAGTGGAAATGGAAGTGCGTGAACTTCTGTCCCAGTATGACTTCCCGGGCGATGATACGCCAATCGTACGCGGTTCGGCATTAAAAGCGCTGGAAGGCGATGCGGCATGGGAAGAAAAAATTCTTGAACTTGCAAACCACTTGGACACTTACATTCCTGAACCGGAACGTGCTATCGACCAACCGTTCTTATTACCAATCGAAGACGTGTTCTCTATCTCCGGTCGTGGTACCGTGGTAACCGGACGTGTAGAACGCGGTATTATCCGTACCGGTGATGAAGTGGAAATCGTAGGTATCAAACCGACAGCAAAAACCACCGTAACCGGTGTTGAAATGTTCCGTAAACTGTTAGACGAAGGTCGTGCAGGTGAAAACATCGGTGCATTACTGCGCGGTACCAAACGTGAAGAAATCGAACGTGGTCAGGTATTGGCGAAACCGGGTTCAATCACTCCGCACACTGATTTCGAATCTGAAGTGTATGTATTGTCCAAAGAAGAAGGCGGCCGTCATACTCCGTTCTTCAAAGGCTACCGTCCACAGTTCTATTTCCGTACCACAGACGTAACCGGAACCATCGAATTACCGGAAGGCGTGGAAATGGTAATGCCGGGCGATAACATCAAAATGACAGTCAGCCTGATTCACCCGATTGCGATGGACCAGGGTTTACGTTTCGCGATTCGTGAAGGCGGCCGTACAGTAGGTGCGGGCGTGGTGGCGAAGATTATTAAATAATCAAGCGAACGGACGAAATCAAGAGGGTATCGAAAGATACCCTTTTTGTTATGGCATAAAAATATGTCGTAAAAGCGGATATTTTTGATAGGCAATAAAATCAGAAAGTGCTACAATCACGCGTTCAAAGCGGATCCCTGTGTTAACAGTTGAATAATGGATTAAATTATGGCGTTAGAGATTGATAAAAAGAAAAATGCTCCGGAAATCGTGGATGAGCAAAAATCCAAAGGGGCAAATAACGTTTTGTGGCTGCTTGTAGTGGTTGTCATTGCCGCTGCTGCATTAGGTAATATTTATTTGGTCGAGCAATTTTCGGCTCCCGTGCGTGTCGTCGGTGTTGTTGTGTTATTACTTGCCGCGCTGGGTATTGCGGCGGTAACCAATCAAGGTACTAGAGCGCGCGGATTTTTGAAGGATTCCAGAACGGAATTAAGAAAAGTCGTATGGCCTACCCGTCAGGAAGCAATGCAGACAACCTTGATTGTGATGGGCGTCACGGTGGTCGTATCACTCATTTTGTGGGGATTGGATTCGATTATCGTATCGGTAGTTACATTTTTGACGGATTTGAGGTTCTAAGATGACGGAAAATGCAGCAAAAAAACGTTGGTATGTGTTACAGGCCTTTTCAGGTTTTGAAGGGCGTGTGGCCGCAACTTTGCGTGAATATATTAAACTTCATCAGATGGAAGATCAGTTCGGCGAAGTCTTAGTGCCGACGGAAGAAGTGGTTGAGAATGTCGGCGGTAAACGCCGTAAAAGTGAACGTAAGTATTTTCCGGGCTATGTATTAGTGCAAATGGAAATGAACGATTATACCTGGCAGCTGGTACGCAGTGTGCCGCGCGTGATGGGTTTTATCGGCGGAACACCGGATAAACCGGCGCCGATCAGCAATCGTGAAGCGGATATTATTTTAAATCGCCTTGAGCAGAATTCCGATAAACCGAAACCGCGCACCATGTTCCAACCGGGCGAAGAAGTGCGAGTCACCGAAGGGCCGTTTGCCGATTTCAACGGCACGGTGGAAGAAGTGGACTACGAAAAAGGCCGGCTCAAAGTGTCCGTGTCTATTTTTGGTCGTGCCACACCGGTTGAACTGGAATTCGGTCAGGTAGAAAAAACGCGTTAATTTTCGACCGCACTTTTGACCTGACGGCAGGCGCTGCGGGCGAACGAAGCGGCGATAATTTTACTTGAAATAGAGGTCGTGTTTGATTAGAATACGGCCTTTCGTAAACACAGGGGAGCTAGCAATAGCGTTATTACCCATTAAGAGGAAACTAAAATGGCAAAAAAAGTACAAGCCTACGTTAAGCTGCAGGTTGCGGCGGGTATGGCAAATCCTTCACCACCGGTCGGTCCGGCTTTGGGTCAGCAGGGTGTGAACATCATGGAATTCTGTAAAGCGTTCAATGCGCGTACCGAAAGCCTCGAAAAAGGCTTGCCGATTCCGGTTGTAATCACCGTTTATGCGGACCGTTCATTCACCTTTGTGACAAAAACCCCTCCGGCGGCCGTATTGCTGAAAAAAGCGGCGGGCGTAAAATCCGGTTCAGGTAAACCGAACAAAGAAAAAGTCGGTAAAGTAACCCGTGCGCAAGTGCGTGAAATCGCTGAAGTTAAAGCAGCTGATATGACTGGTGCGACTGTTGAAACCAAGATGAAATCTATTGAAGGTACCGCACGTTCAATGGGTCTGGTAGTGGAGGACTAATCAATGGCTAAACTAACTAAACGTATGAAAGCGATTAAAGCCGGTGTTGATTCCAACAAAGTCTATGAAATCAATGAAGCGATCGCCGTATTAAAACAATTTGCTACGGCAAAATTCGTTGAGAGCGTTGATGTCGCCGTTAATCTGGGTATTGATGCGCGTAAATCCGATCAGAATGTTCGCGGAGCAACCGTACTGCCGAACGGTACCGGTCGTTCCGTGCGTGTCGCCGTATTTACACAGGGTGCGAACGCTGACGCCGCTAAAGAAGCCGGCGCGGATTTAGTAGGTATGGAAGATTTGGCCGAACAGATCAAAAAAGGCGAAATGAATTTCGACGTTGTTATCGCATCCCCTGATGCGATGCGCGTGGTCGGTCAGTTAGGGCAGATCTTAGGTCCTCGCGGCTTAATGCCGAACCCGAAAGTCGGTACGGTTACGCCGAATGTGGCTGAAGCGGTTAAAAACGCAAAATCCGGTCAGGTTCGTTACCGCAATGATAAAAACGGTATTATCCATACCACTATCGGTAAAGCGGATTTCTCACCGGAGCATTTAAAAGAGAACTTACAGGCGTTACTCGCCGCGCTGAACAAAGCAAAACCTGCCAGCGCAAAAGGTATCTTTATTAAGAAAGTCAGTCTTTCTACCACACAGGGTGCCGGTGTTGCGGTGGATCACGCCAGCTTATAATCCGTATCCTGCTTTACAAGGGTGTGCATTGTATATATAATACACGCCCTCATTTATGCCTTTCAGGCATAATGTTCTGATGGTGCTTGACCTTTATCAAGCCCCGTCCAAGACCGTAGGGGATTGAAATCGCGTAAATCCGGTTTCGGTCTTAATTATCCTACGTAGATGGTGATACAGAATAAGAATTTTTCTTGCTTCTGTGCACCTAATCCGTCCCGATGTTGTGTATCGGGTAATTTTATTCCGAGCAATCGGAGTGTATTCAGGAGCTAACAGCCAATGGCATTAAATCTTCAAGACAAACAAGCGATTGTTGCCGAAGTAAATGAAGCAGCCAAAGGTGCCCTATCGGCGGTTATCGCGGATTCCCGCGGCGTTACCGTCGATAAAATGACCGAATTGCGTAAAACGGCTCGTGAGGCTGGCGTTTCAATCCGTGTGGTGCGTAATACTTTATTACGTCGTGCGGTTGAAGGAACAGATTACGAGTGTCTGAAAGATACCTTTGTCGGTCCGACACTTATCGCGTTTTCTAACGAACATCCGGGTGCGGCAGCGCGCTTATTCAAAGATTTCGCAAAAGCAAACGATAAGTTTGAAATTAAAGGTGCCGCCTTTGAAGGTAAGATCCAAGATGTTGAATTCTTAGCAACATTACCGACTTACGAAGAAGCAATTGCACGTTTAATGGGTACTATGAAAGAAGCTGCGGCAGGCAAACTTGTACGCACACTTGCGGCATACCGCGACAAATTACAGGAAGCGGCTTAATCCAAGCGTTTCTTAACTGGTTTAATTTATTTACTTTAGGAATTGATTGTTATGTCATTAACTAACGAACAAATCATTGAAGCGATCGCTTCTAAATCTGTCACTGAAATCGTAGAATTAATTTCTGCAATGGAAGAAAAATTCGGTGTTTCTGCTGCCGCTGCGGCGGTTGCTGTTGCAGCTGGTCCGGCTGAAGCCGCTGAAGAAAAAACTGAATTCGATGTGGTTCTTGCCGCAGCTGGTGCAAACAAAGTTGCAGTCATTAAAGCGGTTCGCGGTGCAACAGGTTTAGGCTTGAAAGAAGCGAAAGACTTAGTTGAATCTGCACCTGCAGTATTAAAAGAAGGCATCGCTAAAGCTGAAGCTGAAGAACTGAAAAAATCTTTAGAAGAAGCGGGCGCACAGGTAGAAATCAAATAATTACTGATTTTACTTGCAGATGCGAGAAAGCCAACGGGAGATCGTTGGCTTTTTTATTTTCAGCGACAGGATAAACCGGGATTGACAAACCGGCCGGTTTGCCGAAACGGCGGAAAAAATCACCGCACTTTTGGGAAATTTATTAATGAATTTTATTGCCTTAAGCCGGCAGTTTTTGTATAATCATCCGTCCGAATTTCGCATTCCCGGCTAGATGAATATTTCGTCTAGCCTTTTGTGTTATCCCAGGATAGGAATACATTAGCCGTTATGGTTTCTATCTTACTCAAGATTAAGTCTTTATTTTGAGTTATCGTCCCACTACAGAAGTAAGGTTCAGAGTGCGGTCATTATTAACGGTTAATCATTGTCGTACGGCTTTCGCATCTCTGATGCAGGTACGATTGGGTCACTGAACAGCAAGCAGAGGAACCCTATGGTTTACTCATATACCGAGAAAAAACGTATTCGTAAAGACTTCGGCAAACGTCCGCAAGTTTTAAATGTCCCTTATTTATTAACCATTCAACTCGATTCTTTCGATAAATTCATTCAACGCGATGCGGAAGGCCAGCAAGGTCTGGAAGCGGCGTTTCGTTCCGTTTTTCCGATTGTAAGCAATAACGGAAATACCGAGCTGCAATATGTCAGTTATCAATTGGGCGAACCGGTGTTCGATGTCAGAGAATGTCAGATTCGCGGCACCACTTTCGCTGCGCCGTTACGCGTAAAATTACGTTTAGTCAGCTATGATAAGGATGCGGCGCCCGGCACCATTAAAGATATTAAAGAACAAGAAGTATATATGGGCGAAATCCCGCTGATGACCGATAACGGTACCTTTGTAATTAACGGTACCGAGCGTGTTATCGTGTCGCAGCTGCATCGTAGTCCCGGCGTCTTTTTCGACAGCGATAAAGGTAAAACCCACTCATCCGGTAAAGTGCTGTATAACGCACGCATTATTCCTTACCGCGGCTCATGGCTGGATTTCGAGTTTGATCCGAAAGACAATTTATATGCCCGTATCGACCGCCGTCGTAAATTGCCGGCAACCATTATCTTGCGTGCATTAAATTACAGCACGGAAGAAATTCTGGATCTGTTTTTTGACAAAATCCAGTTTGAAATTCAGGGCAATAAATTATTAATGACCTTAGTGCCGGAAAGATTACGCGGCGAAACCGCATCTTTCGATATTGAAGCCAACGGAAAAGTATATGTGGAACGCGGTCGTCGCATTACCGCCCGTCATATCCGCGCGCTGGAAAAAGATCAGGTCACTCAGGTTGAAGTGCCGACCGAATATATCGTCGGTAAAGTGGCGGCAAAAGATTATGTGGATTTAGAATCCGGCGAACTGATTTGTCCCGCCAATATGGAAATCTCCTTGGAATTGTTGGCCAAACTGGCGCAGGCAGGCTATACCACCATCGAAACCCTGTTCACCAATGATTTGGATTACGGCCCTTATATTTCGGAAACCTTACGCGTTGATCCGTCCAGCGATCGTTTAAGCGCACTGGTGGAAATCTACCGCATGATGCGTCCGGGCGAGCCGCCGACAAAAGAAGCCGCGGAAGGCTTGTTCGATAACTTATTCTTCTCACAGGAACGCTATGATCTTTCCGCCGTCGGTCGGATGAAATTCAACCGCTCTTTAGGCATTGAAGAAACAACCGGCAGCGGTATTCTCAGCAAAGAAGATATCGTCAGCGTGATGAAAAAATTAATTGACATCCGAAACGGTCGCGGTGAAGTGGACGATATTGACCATCTGGGCAACCGTCGTATCCGTTCTGTCGGCGAAATGGCAGAAAATCAGTTCCGTATCGGTCTGGTGCGTGTGGAACGTGCGGTGAAAGAGCGTTTGTCATTAGGCGATCTGGATGCGATCACTCCGCAGGATTTAATCAATGCCAAACCGATTTCCGCCGCAGTGAAGGAATTTTTCGGTTCTTCCCAGCTGTCTCAGTTTATGGATCAGAACAATCCGCTGTCGGAAGTTACCCACAAACGGCGTATTTCCGCACTGGGCCCGGGCGGTTTAACCCGCGAGCGTGCCGGCTTTGAAGTGCGCGACGTACACGCAACGCACTATGGTCGTGTTTGTCCGATCGAAACTCCGGAAGGGCCGAATATCGGTTTGATTAACTCATTGTCGGTGTATGCGCGTACCAACGACTACGGCTTTTTAGAAACACCGTATCGTAAAGTGATTAACGGTCAGGTTACGGAAGAAATCGAATATCTGTCGGCGATTGAAGAAGGCAAATATGTCATTGCGCAGGCCAACTCCAATCTGGACGAAAATTTACGTTTTACCGACGCATTCGTTACCTGTCGCGGTGAATACGGTGAGTCCGGTTTATATCGTCCGGAAGAAATTCATTATATGGATGTTTCCACTCAGCAGGTGGTTTCCGTGGCGGCGGCACTGATTCCGTTCCTTGAACACGACGATGCGAACCGTGCCTTGATGGGGGCGAACATGCAACGTCAGGCCGTGCCGACGCTGCGCGCGGATAAACCGTTGGTCGGTACCGGTATGGAAAAACCGGTGGCGCTGGACTCCGGTGTGGCGGTAGTGGCAAAACGCGGCGGTACCATCCAATATGTGGACGCCTCGCGTATCGTGGTGAAAGTCAATGAAGACGAAACCGTCGCCGGCGAAGCGGGTATTGATATTTACAACCTGATCAAATACACCCGTTCCAACCAAAACACCTGTATCAACCAGATTCCTTGCGTGGAATTGGGCGAACCGATTGAGCGCGGCGAAATTCTGGCCGACGGCCCGTCCACTGATTTGGGCGAACTGGCGCTGGGTCAGAATATGCGCGTGGCGTTCATGCCGTGGAACGGTTATAACTTTGAAGACTCCATGTTGGTGTCCGAACGTGTGGTGCAGGAAGATCGCTTCACCACAATTCATATTCAGGAATTATCCTGTGTGGCGCGCGATACTAAACTGGGCTCGGAAGAAATTACCGCCGATATCCCGAATGTCGGGGAAGCGGCGTTAAGCAAACTGGACGAATCCGGTATCGTCTATATCGGTGCGGAAGTGCGCGGCGGTGATATTCTGGTCGGTAAAGTTACGCCGAAAGGCGAAACCCAGTTAACGCCGGAAGAAAAATTGTTACGCGCGATTTTCGGTGAAAAAGCCTCCGATGTTAAAGACTCTTCTTTACGCGTGCCGAACAGCGTTTCCGGTACGGTAATCGACGTGCAGGTATTCACCCGCGACGGCGTGGAAAAAGACAAACGGGCGCTTGAAATTGAAGAAATGCAATTAAAACAGGCGAAAAAAGATCTGGTGGAAGAGCTTGAAATTCTGGAAGCCGGTTTATTTGCCCGTGTGCGCAATGTCTTGATTGCCGGCGGCGCTGATGCCAAACAGCTGGATAAACTGGAGCGCAGCAAATGGCTGGAACAGACATTAGCCGATGAAGCGAAACAAAATCAGCTCGAGCAGCTGGCGGAACAATACGAAGAATTGCGCAAAGAATTCGAACACAAACTGGAAGTAAAACGCGGCAAGATCATTCAAGGTGATGATTTGGCGCCGGGCGTATTGAAAGTAGTGAAAGTTTATCTTGCGGTGAAACGTCAGATTCAGCCGGGTGATAAAATGGCGGGTCGTCACGGTAACAAAGGGGTTATCTCCAAAATTAACCCGATCGAAGATATGCCGTACGATGAAAACGGTCAGCCGGTGGATATCGTATTGAATCCGTTGGGCGTACCGTCGCGTATGAATATCGGTCAGATTCTGGAAACCCACTTAGGTCTGGCGGCGAAAGGTATCGGTGATCAGATCAACGCGATGATCAAACAAAAACAGGATGTGGAAAAACTGCGCGGCTATATCCAGAAAGCCTATGATTTGGGCGGCGGTTCGCAGGTTGTGGATTTAACCACCTTTACCGATGAAGAAGTGATGCGACTGGCGCAGAACCTGCGTAAAGGTATGCCGCTGGCGACACCGGTATTTGACGGTGCGCACGAAGAAGAAATCAAAGGCCTGTTGGCGCTGGGCGGTTTGCCGACTTCCGGTCAGATTACCCTGTATGACGGGCGTACCGGTGAAAAATTCGAGCGTCCGGTTACCGTCGGTTATATGTACATGCTCAAACTGAATCACTTGGTGGATGACAAAATGCACGCGCGTTCGACCGGTTCTTACAGTCTGGTTACGCAGCAGCCGTTGGGCGGTAAAGCGCAGTTCGGCGGTCAGCGTTTCGGTGAAATGGAAGTATGGGCGCTGGAAGCATACGGCGCCGCCTACACGTTGCAGGAAATGCTAACCGTGAAATCCGATGATGTGAACGGCCGTACCAAGATGTATAAAAATATCGTCGGCGGCACCCATCAGATGGATCCGGGTACGCCGGAATCTTTCAACGTCATTATGAAAGAAATCCGTTCCCTCGGGATCAACATTGATCTGGACGAAGAGTAGCCAATCTTCCCGGCCGGCGCCGATGCGCGCGCGGTTCGGGAAGTGCCGAGTTTGTCGGTTACGACATGTAACACTTTGAAAGTACGCCCAAGTGCGGTGGAAATGTTAAAAATTTTGACCGCACTTGAATAAGTTTAACTCCGACAGGAGCAAATCTGTGAAAGACTTAGTTAAGTTTTTAAAAACGCAATCAAAAACTTCCGAAGATTTTGATGTGATTAAAATTGGATTAGCCTCACCCGATATGATCCGTTCCTGGTCATACGGTGAAGTTAAAAAACCGGAAACCATTAATTATCGTACATTCAAACCCGAACGTGACGGCTTGTTCTGCGCGCGTATTTTCGGGCCGGTAAAAGATTATGAATGTTTATGCGGTAAATATAAACGTTTGAAACACCGCGGCGTCATCTGTGAAAAATGCGGCGTTGAAGTGACGCAGGCGAAAGTGCGCCGTGAACGCATGGGGCATATCGAACTGGCCTCGCCGGTCGCACATATCTGGTTTTTAAAATCGCTGCCGTCGCGTATCGGTTTATTGCTGGATATGCCGCTGCGCGATATCGAACGCGTGCTGTATTTTGAATCCTATATTGTTATCGAACCGGGCATGACGGATCTGGAAAAAGGCCAACTGCTGACCGAAGAACAATATATGGATGCGGAAGATCGCTGGGCTGACGAATTTGATGCCAAAATGGGCGCGGAAGCCATTCAGGCGCTGTTGCGCGATATGGATTTGGAACAGGAATGCGAAACCCTGCGTGAAGAATTGCAGGAAACCAATTCCGAAACCAAACGCAAAAAAATCACGAAACGCTTGAAATTACTGGAAGCCTTTATCCAGTCCGGCAATAAACCGGAATGGATGGTGATGACCGTATTGCCGGTGCTGCCGCCGGATTTGCGTCCGTTGGTACCGTTGGACGGCGGCCGTTTTGCCACCTCCGATTTGAACGATTTGTATCGTCGCGTCATCAACCGTAACAACCGGTTAAAACGCTTACTGGATTTAATCGCACCGGATATTATCGTGCGTAATGAAAAACGCATGCTGCAGGAATCCGTTGACGCGCTTTTAGATAACGGCCGTCGCGGTCGCGCCATCACCGGTTCCAACCGTCGTCCGCTGAAATCGCTGGCGGATATGATCAAGGGTAAACAGGGGCGTTTCCGTCAGAACCTGCTCGGTAAACGTGTGGACTATTCCGGTCGTTCCGTAATTACCGTCGGGCCGTATCTGCATTTACACCAGTGCGGTTTACCGAAAAAAATGGCGCTGGAACTGTTCCGTCCGTTTATTTATGCCAAATTAGAAAGCCGCGGTTTTGCCACTACCATCAAAGCGGCGAAAAAAATGGTGGAACGCGAAGATGCGATCGTATGGGATATTCTGGCTGAAGTTATCCGCGAACATCCGATTCTGTTAAACCGTGCGCCGACATTGCACCGTTTGGGGATTCAGGCGTTCGAACCGATTTTAATCGAAGGTAAAGCGATTCAGTTGCATCCGTTGGTGTGTGCGGCGTTCAACGCCGACTTCGACGGTGACCAAATGGCGGTTCATGTGCCGTTGACACTGGAAGCGCAATTGGAAGCGCGTGCGTTAATGATGTCCACCAACAACATTTTATCGCCGGCCAACGGCGAGCCGATTATCGTGCCGTCGCAAGACGTGGTGCTGGGGCTGTATTACATGACCCGCGACAAAGTTAACGGTAAAGGCGAAGGCATGTTGCTGCAAGACCCGCGCGAAGCGGAAAAAGCCTATCGTACCGGTCAGGTGGAACTGCATTCCCGCGTTAAAGTGCGGATCACCGAATATGTGAAAAATGCCGCGGACGAATTTGTGCCGCAAACTAATTTGGTGGAGACCACAATCGGTCGTGCGATTTTATGGATGATTGCGCCAAAAGGCATGCCATTCAAACTGTTTAACCAGACATTAGGCAAAAAAGCGATCTCGAAATTAATTAACGAAAGTTACCGTCGTCTGGGGCTGAAAGCCAGCGTGCTGTTTGCCGACCAGATTATGTACACCGGTTTTGCCTATGCGGCACGTTCCGGTTCTTCCGTCGGTATCGACGATATGGTGATCCCGGCGAAGAAATACGAAATTATTTCTGCGGCGGAAAAAGAAGTGGCTGAAATTCAGGAGCAATTCCAGTCCGGTCTGGTGACCGCCGGCGAGCGCTATAACAAAGTGATCGATATTTGGGCGGCGGCGAATGAACGGGTTGCCAAAGCGATGATGGAAAATCTGTCCACCGAAGAGGTGATCAACCGTGACGGTCAGCCGGAAAAACAGGCTTCTTTCAACAGTATCTTTATGATGGCGGATTCCGGGGCGCGTGGTTCTGCGGCACAGATTCGTCAGCTGGCGGGGATGCGTGGTCTGATGGCTCGTCCGGACGGCTCAATTATCGAAACGCCGATTACCGCGAACTTCCGTGAAGGGCTGAACGTACTGCAATACTTTATTTCCACGCACGGTGCGCGTAAAGGGTTGGCGGATACCGCATTGAAAACGGCAAACTCCGGTTATCTGACCCGTCGTTTGGTTGACGTGGCGCAGGATTTGGTGATTGTCGAAGATGATTGCGGTACGCACGAAGGTATCGTCATGACTCCGTTAATCGAAGGCGGTGATGTAAAAGAAGCGTTGCGCGATCGCGTATTAGGTCGTGTGGCGGCGGAAGATATTCTCAAACCGGGTACCGAAGAAGTATTGATTCCGCGCAATACGTTGCTGGATGAAAAACTGTGTGATCTGATTGATGAAAATTCCGTGGACAGCATCAAAGTGCGGTCGGTCGTTACCTGTAATACCGATTTCGGTGTCTGTGCGAAATGTTACGGACGCGATCTGGCGCGCGGGCATTTGATTAATCAGGGTGAAGCGGTTGGCGTAATTGCCGCGCAATCTATCGGTGAACCGGGTACTCAGTTGACCATGCGTACTTTCCATATCGGTGGTGCGGCGTCCGCGGCGGCGAAAGAATCCAGCGTTCAGGTGAAAAATACCGGTACGTTGCGCTTGGCGAACGTGAAATCCGTCACCAACAAAGACGGTAAGCTGGTATTAACTTCGCGTAATACCGAAATGACGATTATTGACACCTTCGGCCGTACCAAAGAGCATTATAAAGTGCCTTACGGTGCCGTGCTGAGCAAAGGCGACGGTCAGGATGTAACCGCCGGCGAAGTGGTGGCGAACTGGGATCCGCATACCATGCCGGTGGTTTCCGAAGTGAGCGGTTTCGTGAAATTCGTGGATATTGTTGACGGTCTGACCGTTACCCGTCAAACTGATGAGCTGACCGGTTTATCTTCCATTGTGGTACAGGATGTGGGTGAACGTGCGACCGCAGGGAAAGACTTGCGTCCGGCCTTGAAGCTGGTTGATGCCAAAGGTAACGATATCTTTATTCCGGGTACGGATGTTTTAGCGCAGTATTTCTTACCGGGTAAAGCGATCGTAACGCTGGATGACGGTGCGGAAGTGTCGATCGGTGAACCGCTGGCGCGTATTCCGCAGGAATCCGTCGGTACCAAGGATATTACCGGTGGTCTGCCGCGCGTTGCCGACTTGTTTGAAGCGCGTAAACCGAAAGAACCGGCGATTCTGGCGGAAATTTCCGGTATTGTTTCCTTCGGTAAAGAAACCAAAGGTAAACGCCGCTTATTGATTACGCCGGCCGAAGGCGAAGTGTACGAAGAAATGATTCCGAAATGGCGTCAGCTCAACGTATTCGAAGGCGAAATGGTACAGCGCGGCGATCTGATTTCCGACGGCGCGGAAACTCCGCACGATATTTTACGTTTGCGCGGCGTGCACGCGGTGACGGATTATATCGTCAACGAAGTGCAGGAAGTTTACCGCCTGCAAGGGGTAAAAATTAACGATAAACATATCGAAGTTATCGTGCGCCAGATGCTGCGTAAAGCGATCATCACCAACGCTTACGATTCCGAATTCTTAGAAGGCGAGCAAGTGGAAGTGGCGCGCGTGAAAATCGTGAACCGCAAACGCGAAGCGGAAGGCAAACCGTTGGTAGAATTTGAACGCGAATTGCTGGGTATTACCAAAGCGTCACTGGCAACGGAATCCTTTATTTCCGCCGCCTCGTTCCAGGAAACTACCCGCGTGCTGACGGAAGCCGCCGTAGCCGGAAAACGTGATGAATTACGCGGTCTGAAAGAAAACGTGATTGTCGGCCGCTTAATTCCGGCCGGTACCGGTTTCGCTTACCATCAGAACCGCGTGAAAAACCGTGCGGCAGGTATTGTCGAAGCGGATGCGCCGACTAAGCTGTCTGCGATTGACGATGAGGAAATCGCCGCCGAATTTACCTTTACCGCAGACGATGCGACAGCCAGTCTGGCGGAAATGTTAAATATGGCCGATGACGCGGAATAAACGCTGAAATCTTTTTAAATTCGAACCGCACTTTAAGTGATTAAAGTGCGGTTTTTTTATGTAACAAAATATTAAATTTAAAAAAATAGGCAGGTAAACGTGCTGATAAAAATTATTTTCATATGGATTATTTTATTCAAATGAAGTATCAATCAGTTTGATATAAAATAATAAACGGCATACTGGAATTTTTTAAGAGAATATATTAAAGATAAAAAATACATTAAATAAATGTCAGTTTATGTAAAGTTTGGTAAAGAATTGTGTATGTAACTCGAATTAAGTAGAACCCGGTATTGACAAAAGTTTTAATTCAATTATATTTCACTGGCGCACTGGCGCACTGGCGCACTGGCGCACTGGCGCACTGGCGCACTGGCGCACTGGCGCACTGGCGCACTGGCGCGAACCTATTCTAATACATTGTAAATATCGTATGTTTTATACAAGTTATGTTGTTTTGTATTAAGGTGTTACATATTATGACGTTTAGGTAAACAGCCACTTATAAATGTATTTTCAATGAATATATTTAAAGTGGTTTTTTATTGTAAACGGAAAATTATTTACGTTTTTTGTTAAGGAAAGTGGTTATTTATTATAAATCGTTTAAACGGTTTGGATAAATTAACATTAATCAGTAAAGGAATATCTTCGGTATTAATTTTAGGTTAAATCGCCATTTAAGTCGGATTTTTAAATCTGACTTAAATGGCGATTTATTCTCGCGAATTAAGATATTAAAAAAATCGTTCATTGTTTGGTATATGAATTAGTGAATTGCATTGTTTTTATCGAGTGATATTTGTCACGCAGTTAATCTTTTTTTCTCATTTTTATTAACGTACATACCCTTTGAAATAAAGGGAAGCGCTTATTTTGTTTATTGAATTTAAAGGAATGTATTTATGAATAAAGTTTTTAAAGTTATCTGGAATCATACTACGCAAAGTTTTGTTGTGGTCTCCGAATTGGCAAATAATCGCGGTAAAATTAAATCATCCGTTTCTGACGGAGCCAAAAGCCGCCTATCGGTATTCCGCTTCGCCGGTCAATTAAGTGCGGTCGCTTTTTCTTTAATTTCATTCTCATCGAGCGTCAATGCCGCAATATCAATGGATACTATGCGAAATTTGTATCCTTATAATACCGGTACGGCTACCGCTGGCGGTACTAATTCTATTGCGATTGGTGCTAATTCCACAACACGCAATAATGATTCTATTGCTATCGGCACCAATACCTCAACCAGTGGAACGGGGGCGCTTGCATTGGGTTTCAGTGCCGGCGCGTCGGTTAAAGATTCTATTGCCATCGGTAGCCTTGCCAAAACCCAACAGCTGAATGCGATTGCTATGGGCTACAATTCCACCGCAAAAGGCGTGAACTCGACAGCGATCGGCGTGAATGCACTTAGTAACGGGGTGTCCGATATTGCCCTTGGTTTTAATGCCACTGCAACCAGTGATGGCACAAATACCAACGGTGCGACCGCGATCGGTGCCAATGCGACCGCCACCGGCATACAGGCGCTTGCGCTGGGGGCGAATGCCTCTGCCAATGCGCAACAATCTATGGCAATCGGTAATGATGCGTTTACGGCCGAATGGGGCGCAATTGTCATCGGCGGCGATGATTCCAATAACGTTTATACCTTTAATATCAGTTCTTCGCCCGGTTATTTTCGTGACGGGGTAAACGAGAAGTACCGCCAATCGGTTTCAAGCGGCACAGGTTCCGTGGTGGTCGGGGTGCATGCGCAGGCGTTAAGTCAGGGCTCTACCGCAATCGGGATTGGCGCCATGGCGGGGTATGGCAATAGTACGTCGGGGACAACAAATTTATCTTTAATAAATAGCACGAATAATATTGAAGCCACGGCTATCGGTGCTATGGCATCGGCACTGACAAACCGGACAACCGCGGTCGGCTATAATACGACGGCGTTGGGTGCCAATTCAACGGTGGTCGGTGCAAGATCCAGTGCAAAGGGTGATGATTCTTTGGCGCTGGGTTCCGTTTCGGTCGCAAACGGGTCTTATTCTTTAGCCGCCGGTTATAATGTGACATCGGGCAATGTTAAAGATATCGCTATCGGGACTAACGTGGTGGCGCAAGGCGGCAATAATGACGCCAATACGGAAGTGCCTGCGATTGCAATTGGTTACAACACGAATGTTACCGGCGATGAGTCTGTCGCGATCGGGGTGAAAAATACCATATCAGGCACGGATCAAAATAATAAAGTCGCCAGCGGCGTGAATATTCTCGGTCATAATAATAATGTTGCCAATGCCAGCGGGGTTGCGATCATCGGGAATAACAATAACGTTGCCGGTGCGGCTAAAACCCATGATGTCTTTGTGTTAGGCAATAATGTGACTACAACGACGGCCGATTCCGTTTTTCTGGGCAGCGGCAGTGCTTATGTTGCCGAAACGTCCACTACCAAAGGGATTAATAAATCCTACACCTCCGACAGCTCCGTCATCAGCGGGCAAACACTTAACTTTGCCGGCGGTGAGATGGTTGCCGGCGTTGTCAGTGTCGGCAGTGCGAGTGCCACCCGTCGTGTGCAGAATGTTGCGCCGGGCTTAATTTCTGCAACCAGTACGGATGCCATTAACGGCAGCCAGCTTTATAGTGTCGCCAGCCTTTTGAATACGAAAATTGACAATGTATCCGCAAATAGCGGCGTACATTATTTCAGCGTTAACAGCACTGGTGGAAATAACTATAACAATGACGGCGCAAAATCGGCGGATTCCATTGCCATCGGTAAAAACAGCACGATTGCAAGTGTGGCGAATTCAGGTATTGCACTGGGCAATAATTCTACAATTACCGACTCTGCCAAAGCTAATAATACTGCGATCGGCGATTCGTCCACGATTCAGGGCGGACAAGACAGTCTGGCGGTAGGACGGGGTGCCACGATCGGAAATAGCGTTACCAGCAGTGCGATTGCCATCGGTAACGCCAGTAAAGTGGAGGCCGCACAAGGCGGTATTGCGATCGGTAATGGTTCTGCCGTAGGCACATCCGCCAATAACGGCGCGATTGCTATCGGGCAACAGTCAAATGTTACCGGAATCAGCTCGATCGCGTTAGGTAATAATGCCAGTGTGACCGGAGCGCAGCAAGGTTCAATCGCTATTGGTAATAACACCAATGTTACCAGCACCGGACAAAGTACCGTGGCGGTCGGTTCGGATAGCCGGGTGTCTGTCGGCAATGCGGTTGCCGTGGGGGATAATATTACGGTTAACGGACAATATTCCGTGGCGTTGGGTTCGTTAAGTAATGTGACTGACAACGCGGTGAGCGCCGTTGCAATCGGACACGGCAGTAATGTGTCTAAAAATTATGGTATTGCGATTGGTAACGGCAGTACCGTTTCCGGTGACGGTCTCAACGGTACGGCGTTAGGGGCTAATGCGTCGGTGACGGTGCAAAATGGTGTGGCGCTCGGCAGCGGAAGTGTCGCGGATCGAAATTCTTGGGATGCCGCCGGCTATTCACCTTATATTCCGGCCACGGCGGATGAAGCACAAAAAGCAGCAATTAATAATACTAAAGCATCCCGCGGTGCGGTCAGTGTCGGTTCGTCGGAGATAAAACGGCAGATTATTAATGTGGCGGCCGGCTCGGCGGATAGCGATGCGGTTAACGTTGCGCAATTGAAAGCGGCGGTTTCCGATGCGTCAGCTGCCGCCGCATGGAACATTCAGGAGAATGCTGTGCAAAAAGAGGTGGTGCGTTCCGGCGATAATGTGAATTTCGCCAACGGTACGGGCACCACGGCGAATGTTTCCGTCGATTCTACCGGCAGTACTGCAACAGTAACCTATTCCGTGAATCAATCTGATCTCGCTGTCGCCACCGACGGCACAGTAAGTGCGGTGAAAAACGGCGATACTTTTGCGACCGCACAACAAGTGGCAAAAGCAATTAATGATTCTGAGAAAACCACCACCGTGACCGGCAGCGATAAAGTCAATGTCACCGGTACGGTTAACGGCAAGGTGACGGATTACGTAGTTAGCCTCACCGAAAGTGCCAACAATTCCTTAGCCAAGGCGGATACGGCGTTGCAGTCCTGGACGGCGCAAGTTGACGGACAAACGGCGAAAACTGTTGATCAGATGAATAATACATTAAATTTCATTGACGGTAAGAACATTAATATTACGGCTGAAACGAACGGCGATATTAAAGTATCGACTACCGATAATGTCACGTTTACCACAGCGAATGTCACCACGCTTAATGCGGGCGGTAACCTGTTAAACGCAACCGGTTTGACTGTCGGCGGTGTAAAAATCACACCGACAGGTATTAACGCCGGCGATCAGAAGATCAGCAATGTATCTAACGGCACGTTGGATACCGATGCGGTGAATTTAAGCCAGCTGAATGCAACCAATGCTAATGTGGCGAATAATTCGGCGAATATTACTAATAACGCTAATGCGATTAAAACACTAAATGATGGGCTGAATACGACAAATGCTACGGTGGCAAATAACACGGTAAATATCACCAATAACACCAATGCGATCAACACTGTGAAAAATGACTTAAATGCGACTAATACGAACGTGAGCAATAATACTCAGAATATTAGTAAAAATGCGGACAATATCGCAAAAGGCATTAAATTCGGTAACGGTACCACTAATCATACTTATGCTTTGGGTAGTGAATTAACCGTTGCCGGTGACAGCAATATTATTAGTACCACAACAGAAAATGGCGTGAGTTTATCGTTAGCGAAAAATATTACTGTAGATAGTGTGACTGCCGGTGGTAATGTATTTAATACGACGGGATTAACTGTCGGTGATGTCACAATTACATCTGACGGTATTGATGCCGGTAATCAGAAGATCACTAATGTGGCCAACGGCATGTCGGATAATGATGCGGTGAATTTAAGCCAGTTGAATGCAACTAATGCTAATGTGGCGAATAATACCCAGAATATCACCAATAATACCAATGCGATTAATACTGTGAAAAATGACTTAACTGCGACCAATGTCAACGTGACAAATAATACGCAGAATATTGCGCAAAATGCACAGAATATTGCAAAAGGCATTAACTTCGGTAATGGCACGGAAGCTAAACAATACCAGTTGGGCGATACATTAAATGTCACGGCAGGCAATAACAATATCGTCAGTGAAACCATTAACGGTGGTGTGAAGTTAAGTTTAGCGGATAATATTAGTGTAGGTAGCGTGACTGCGGGCGGTAATGTCTTAAACGAAACAGGTTTGAGCGTCGGTGATGTTAAAGTTGCGACAACAGGTATTGATGCCGGCAATCAGAAGATCGCGAATGTAGCTAACGGTACGTCAGATACCGATGCGGTGAATGTAAGTCAGCTGAATGCAACCAATGCTAATGTGGCGAATAATGCACAGAATATCACCAATAATACCAATGCGATCAATACCGTGAAAAACGAGTTAAATGCAACTAATACGAACGTGAGCAATAATGCTCAGAATATTAGTAAAAATGCAGAAAATATCGCAAAAGGGATTAAATTCGGTAACGGAACCACTAACCATACTTATGCTTTGGGTAGTGAATTAGCCGTTGCTGGTGACAGCAATATTATTAGTACCACAACAGAAAATGGCGTGAGTTTATCGTTAGCGAAAAATATTACCGTAGATAGTGTGGCTGCCGGCGGTAATGTATTTAACACAACAGGTTTAACGGTTGGTGATGTCAGCATCACTGCTAGTGGCATTGATGCAGGTAATAAAACAATTACTAATGTAGCCAACGGCACGTCGGATAATGATGCGGTGAATGTAAGTCAGCTGAATGCAACTAATGCTAATGTGGCGAATAATGCACAGAATATCACCAATAATACCAATACGATTAATACCGTAAAAGACGGTTTGAATGCTACAAACGTGACTGTGGCAAACAATACACAAAATATCACGAATAATACAAACGCGATTCAAACCTTAAATGACGGGTTGAACACAACCAATGCGAGTGTTGCGACCAATACGCAGAATATTGCAAAAGGAATTCGATTTGGTAACGGCACAGAATCAAGACAATACCAGTTGGGCGATACATTAAATGTCACGGCAGGCAATAACAATATCGTTAGTGAAACCATTGACGGTGGTGTACAGTTAAGTTTGGCGGATAATATTAGTGTAAGTAGCGTGACTGCGGGCGGTAATGTTTTAAACGAAACCGGTTTGAGCGTCGGTGATGTTAAAGTCTTGACAACAGGTATTGATGCTGGCAATCACAAGATCACCAATGTGTCTAATGGTACGTCAGATAATGACGCGGTGAATTTAAGTCAGTTAAATGCCACTAATCAAACTATCACTAATTTAACTACACAAGTTAGTGGCGGTTTTGGTTTGCAGGCTCAGGATGGGTTAAATGTCACAAAATCGTTAGGTGAAAAAGTCGAGGTTGTGGGTGGTAATGATAACCTGAATACCGCAGTGACTGATGGCAAGATCGCAATTAATTTAAATAATACGTTAAATTTAAGTGATGCCGGTTCAATAACCATTGGCGATTCGCTGCTGAATCATAGTGGATTGGTTATTCACAATGGTCCGAGTATAACGACAAGCGGGATTGATGCCGGGAATCAGAAGATCACCAATGTGTCTAACGGTACGTCAGATAATGATGCGGTGAATGTAAGTCAGCTGAATGCAACTAATGCTAATGTGACAAATAATACGCAGAATATTGCGCAGAATGCACAGAGTATCAGCAAAAACGCAGAAGATATCGCAAAAGGGATTAAATTCGGTAATGGTACGACCAATAATACCTATGCTTTAGGCAGTGAATTGGCGGTTGTCGGCGATAGTAATATTGTCAGTGCCACAACAGAGAAGGGCGTCGGTTTATCGTTAGCGAAAAATATTACCGTAGATAGCGTGGCTGCCGGCGGTAATGTCTTAAACGGAACCGGTTTGACCGTCGGTGATGTTAAAGTTGCGACAACAGGTATTGATGCGGGGAATAAAACGATCACCAATCTTGCCAATGGCACAAATCCGAATGATGCGGCAACGATAGCACAGCTGACGGCGTCAAAAATTGCATTAAATGCGGGTAATAATACCCATATTACGTCGGAAGTAGCGGCAAACGGCACAACGACTTACACGGTAGATGCCAATGCGGCGACAGTGGTTAATGCCTCGGAGGCAATAACTATCACGGCAACGGAAAAAGCCAATAATGTAACCGAATATGCGGTTGATTTATCGTCGGCAACGAAAGCGGATATCACAAAAGGTGTGGAGGCGAAAAGTGCGGTCGATAAAGGAATTAAATTCGGTAATGGTACGACCAATAATACTTATGCTTTAGGCGATGAGTTAGCCGTTGCCGGTGACAGCAATATTATTAGTACCACAACAAAAAATGGTGTCAGTTTATCATTAGCGAAAAACATTACCGTAGATAGTGTGACTACTGGCGATAATGTCTTAAACGAAACCGGTTTGACCGTTGGTGATGTTAAAGTTGCAGCAACAGGTATTGATGCCGGCAGTCACAAGATCACCAATGTGTCTAATGGTACGTCAGATACCGATGCGGTGAATTTAAGCCAGCTGAATGCAACTAATGCAAATGTGGCGAATAATTCGGCAAATATCACCAATAATACCAATGCGATCAATACTGTGAGAAATGACTTAAATGCGACCAATGTCAATGTGACAAATAATACGCAGAATATTACGCAAAATACGCAAAATATTAGCAAAAACGCAGAAAATATCGCTAAAGGCATTAACTTCGGTAATGGTACGGAAGCTAAACAATACCAGTTGGGCGATACATTAAATGTTACGGCAGGAAACGACAATATTGTCAGTAAAACCATTGATGGTGGTGTGCAGTTAAGTCTAGCGGATAATATTAGTGTAGGTAGCGTGACTGCGGGCGGTAATGTCTTAAACGAAACAGGTTTGAGCGTCGGTGATGTTAAAGTTGCGACAACAGGTATTGATGCCGGCAATCAGAAGATCGCGAATGTAGCTAACGGTACGTCAGATAATGATGCAGTGAATTTAAGCCAGCTGAATGCAACTAATGCTAATGTGGCGAATAATACCCAGAATATCACCAGTAATACCAATGCGATTAATACCGTAAAAGACGGTTTGAATGCTACAAACGTGACTGTGGCAAACAATACGCAAAATATCACGAATAATACAAACGCGATTCAAACCTTAAATGACGGGTTGAACACAACCAATGCGAGTGTTGCGACCAATACGCAGAATATTACGCAAAATACGCAAAATATTAGCAAAAACGCAGAAGATATCGCAAAAGGGATCAAATTCGGTAACGGTACGACCAATAATACCTATGCTTTAGGCAGTGAATTGGCGGTTGTCGGCGATAGTAATATTGTCAGTGCCACAACAGAGAAGGGCGTCGGTTTATCGTTAGCGAAAAATATTACCGTAGATAGCGTGGCTGCCGGCGGTAATGTCTTAAACGGAACCGGTTTGACCGTCGGTGATGTTAAAGTTGCGACAACAGGTATTGATGCGGGGAATAAAACGATCACCAATCTTGCCAATGGCACAAATCCGAATGATGCGGCAACGATAGCACAGCTGACGGCGTCAAAAATTGCATTAAATGCGGGTAATAATACCCATATTACGTCGGAAGTAGCGGCAAACGGCACAACGACTTACACGGTAGATGCCAATGCGGCGACAGTGGTTAATGCCTCGGAGGCAATAACTATCACGGCAACGGAAAAAGCCAATAATATGACCGAATATGCGGTTGATTTATCGTCGGCAACGAAAGCGGATATCACAAAAGGTGTGGATGCGAAAAGTGCGGTCGATAAAGGAATTAAATTTGGTAATGGTACGACCAATAATACTTATGCTTTAGGCGATGAGTTAGCCGTTGCCGGTGACAATAATATTATTAGTACCACAACAAAAAATGGTGTCAGTTTATCATTAGCGAAAAACATTACCGTAGATAGTGTGACTACTGGCGATAATGTCTTAAACGAAACCGGTTTGACCGTCGGTGATGTTAAAGTTGCCGCAACAGGTATTGATGCCGGCAATCAGAAGATCACCAATGTGTCTAACGGTACTTCAGATAATGATGCGGTGAATTTAAGTCAGCTGAATGCCACTAATGCAAATGTGGCGAATAATTCGGCAAATATCACCAATAATGCCAATGCGATTAATACCGTAAAAGACGGTCTAAACGCGACAAACGCGACTGTGGCAAACAATACACAAAATATCACGAATAATACAAACGCGATTCAAACCTTAAATGACGGGTTGAATACAACCAACTCAAATGTTGCGACCAATACGCAGAATATTGCGCAAAATACGCAAAATATTAGCAAAAACGCGGAAAATATCGCAAAAGGGATTAAATTCGGTAACGGTACGACAGCTAAACAATACCAGTTGGGCGATACATTAAATGTGACGGCAGGCAATAACAATATCGTCAGTGAAACCATTAACGGTGGTGTGCAGTTAAGTCTGGCGGATAATATTAGTGTAAGTAGTGTGATTGCGGGCGGTAATGTTTTAAACGGAACCGGTTTGACCGTCGGTGATATCAAGGTTACTGCGGATGGTATTAATGCCGGTGATAAGAAAATCACCAATGTCGCAGCCGGTGAAGTATCGGCAAGCTCAACAGACGCGGTAAACGGTAGCCAGTTACATCAAACTAACCAGAATGTGACCAACTTAAATACGGAAGTGGCTAAAGGCTGGATGCTTACTACATCGGGCAATACCACCGGTAAATCCGAGTCAAAAGTGGGCATGGGTGCTGTCGTGACGCTTGATGGCGGTAGCAATATTAATCTTACCCAAACGGGTAATACGATAAGTATCGCAACTACGGCAAACCCGACCTTTACCACCGTAACGACCGGAGATGCGACGTTAAGCGATAACGGCTTAACTATTGCAAACGGCCCGAGTATCACAAAGAGCGGTATAAATGCCGGAAATAAAGTGATCACAAATGTCGCACCGGGGGTAAACGGCACTGATGCGGTGAATAAAGATCAGCTGGACGCCGTAAATGCCACGGCTGCAGCGGGCTGGAATTTAACGGTAAACAGTACCGACAGCTCTAAGGTTGCGCCGAATGCCACCGTGGATTTGGCGAATAACGACGGCAATATTGTTATCAGTAAAAAAGATAATAATGTGCTCTTCGGGCTGAATGACGCATTAACTATCGGCGGCAAAGCCGGTCAGGACGGTAAAATCGGTCTGGATGGTGCGAACGGTACTATCGGTTTAACCGGTTTGCCGGGTAGTGACGGTACAAGCGCGTCGGCGAATATTACGGTGCAAAACGGTAAGCCGGACATTAGCGGCAAAGACGGCGAAAACCTGACCCGTATCGTTTATACCGACAAAAACGGCAATCCGCATCAGGTCGCAACTTTGGAAGACGGCCTGAAGTTTGCCGGTAATCAGGGTGACACGATAGCGAAACAGTTAGGTGAGACCTTGGAGGTTGTGGGGGCGTTAGCAAACAGCGCGGCGGCTTCAGCGCAAAATATTCGTATCGATAGTGAAGGCGGTAAGTTAGTGGTTAAAATCGCGGAGAACCCGACCTTTACCACTGTGACGACCGGCGATTCGGTATTAAGCGATAGCGGCTTAAGCATTCATAACGGTCCGAGTGTCACGAAAGACGGTATTAACGTTAATAATAAACAAATTACCAATCTGGACAGCGGGCTGAAAGACGGCGATAACAACAAAGTGGCATTGGCTAATGCCAGCGGCGATATGCTGAATAACGGTGTGAATGTTGGCGATCTGAAAGATGCGGTCAGTGATATTACTTCAGCGGACGGTAACGGCGGCTTCGGTCTGACCGACGATAACGGCAACGCAGTCAAACAAGATTTGGGTAAAACTATCCAGATTAAAGGTAAAGATGGCGTAACGGTAACCGCCGATGTTGCGAATAAGGCGCTGGAAGTGGCGTTAGCCGGTGAAGTATCCGTAAGCGGTAAGGACGGCAAAGACGGCGCTATCGGCGTGAAAGGGGCGGACGGTAAAGACGGTGTGAATATCTCCGGTAATGGCACTGTGATTGCCGGTCGTGACGGCGCGGACGGCGTTGATGGTCTGATCGGTGCGCGCGGTAAAGACGGCGCCAGCGTGGTGTTGAACGGTAAAGACGGTTCGATCGGCTTAACCGGTCCGAAAGGTGCGGACGGTAGTGACGGTGCCTCAGCGAATATTAGCGTGGTAAACGGTGCGAAAGGTCTGGACGGCAATGACGGCGCGAACGGCGAAAGCAAAACCCGTATTGTGTACGAAAAACCGAACGGTGAGAAAGAAACCGTTGCGACCTTAAACGACGGTCTGAACTTTACCGGTAATAATGAGGTGGTTAATGCTCACAAACTGAATACGAAAGTAAAAGTATTGGGTGAGGGAGTGGATAAAGCTGCGTCGGAAAACTTTACTAGTGCAGCGGGTAATATCAATGTACAGGCTAACGGCTCGGATACTTTAACCGTTCAGCTGGCGAAAAATCTTAATCTGACTGCAACAGGTTCGGTGACTATCGGCGATTCCGTACTGACTAATAACGGCTTAATCATTACAAACGGCCCGAGTATCACAAAGAGCGGTATAAATGCCGGAAATAAAGTGATCACAAACGTCGCACCGGGGGTAAACGGCACCGATGCGGTGAATAAAGATCAGCTGGACGCCGTAAATGCCACGGCTGCGGCGGGTTGGAATTTAACGGTAAACAGTACTGACAGCTCTCAGGTTGCGCCGAATGCCACCGTGGATTTAGCGAATAATGACGGCAATATTGTGATCACGAAAGAAAACAATAATGTGACCTTTGCGTTAAATGAAAACCTGACTATCGGCGGTAAGAACGGCAAGGACGGGACTATCGGCGTGAACGGTAAAGACGGTAAGGACGGTGTGGTGATTAACGGCAACGGTTCAATTGCTATCAACGGCCGCGACGGTGCGGACGGTCAACCGGGCGCCAATGCGACGTTAACCGTTATTGACGGTAAACCGGGGATTAACGGCAAATCCGGCGAAAACCTGACCCGTATCGTTTATACCGACAAAGACGGCAATCCGCATCAGGTCGCAACCTTAGAAGACGGCTTGAAGTTTGCCGGTAATCAGGGTGAGGTTATTGCGAAACAGCTGGGACAAACGCTAAAAGTTGCCGGTACGCTGGCAAATGAGGTACTTGCCTCTTCAGCGAATGTGCGTGTCGATAGTGAAAACGGTGAACTGGTGGTTAAAATTGCGGAAAATCCGACTTTTAACTCGGTGATTACCGGGAGTTCGACCTTAAATGACAATGGATTGGTTATCAATGGCGGCCCGAGTATCACGAAGAGCGGTATTAATGGCGCCGGAAAACAGATAAGCCAGATTGACAGCGGATTAAAAACCTCCGACGGCAGTAAGGTGAAATTAACCGAAGCGAGCGGCGATGTGCTGAATAATGCGGTGAATGTCGGCGATCTGAAAGACTCGGTCAGCAACCTCACTTCGGCGCAGAGCGGAGGCGGATTCGGTCTGAGCGACGATAACGGCAACGCAATCAAACAGGATTTGGGTAACACTATCCAGATTAAAGGCAAAGACGGTGTGGCGGTAACCGCAAATGCCGCGACCAAAGCCTTGGAAGTCGGTTTGGCCGGTGATGTGCTCGTGCAGGGCAAAGATGGTAAAGACGGTACTATCGGGGTGAAAGGTGCCGACGGTAAAGACGGCACCACCATCACCAAAGACGCGCTGGTGTTTAACGGCGTGGACGGCAAAGACGGTAAAGACGGCCAAGTCAGCGTCAAAGTTGAAAACGGCGCGAAAGGTCTGGACGGCAATGACGGCGCAAACGGCGAAAGTAAAACCCGTATTGTGTATGAGAAAGCCGACGGCAGCAAAGAACAAGTGGCGACGTTAAACGACGGTCTGAATTTCACCGGTAACAATGAAGTGGTTAATACACATAAACTGAACAGTAAAGTGAAAATTGTCGGTGAAGGTGTAGATAAAGCCGCGTCGGAAAACTTTACCGGTGCGGCAGGAAATATCAATGTAAAAGCAGACGGGGCGGATACCTTAACCGTTCAGCTGGCAAAAGATATTAACCTGACGAAAGACGGTTCCGTCACGGTCGGCGATACCGTAGTGAATAACAACGGCCTAACCATTACCGGCGGCCCGAGTGTGACGAAAGACGGCATTAATGTTGCGGGTAAACAAATTACCGGCCTGGACAGCGGTCTGAAAGACGACAGCGGTAATAAAGTGACATTAACCGATGCGACGGGCGATATGCTGAATAACGGCGTGAATGTCGGCGATCTGAAAGACGCGGTGAGCAATATCACATCCGCCGAGGGCAACGGCGGTTTCGGTCTGAGTGACGATAACGGCAACGAAGTGAAGCAGGACTTGGGCAAAACCATCCGGATCAAAGGTAAGGACGGGGTAACCGTAACCGCCAACGGTACGGATAAAGCCTTGGAAGTCGGTTTGGCCGGCGAGGTATCGGTGAACGGTAAAGACGGCAAAGCCGGCGCTATCGGGGTGAAAGGTGCGGACGGCAAAGACGGCGTGAGCATCTCCGGTAACGGCAGCGTGATTGCCGGTCGTGACGGCGCGGACGGCGTTGACGGCGTGATCGGTGCAACAGGCAAAGACGGTGCAAGCGTGGTGCTGAACGGTAAGGACGGTTCCATCGGCTTAACCGGCGCGCCGGGTGCGGACGGTAAAAACGGTGCGTCGGCGACGATTCAGGTACAAAACGGCACAACCATGCTGGACGGCTCATCAACGACGCGTATCGTTTATACCGACGGAAGCAGTGTGACGCGCGAGGTCGCATCCATGGATGACGGGCTGAAATTTGCCGGTAATAATGGCGTGATGAATGCGCATAAGCTGAATTCGCAGGTGAACATTGTCGGCGAAGGCGTGGATAAACAGGCCTCCGATAACTTTAATGCCGCCGCCGGCAATATCAACGTAAAAGCGAACGGTTCCGATACCTTAAGCGTTCAGTTGGCGAAAGATGTGAACCTGACAAAAGCGGGATCCGTGACGATCGGTGATACCAAGGTCAACAACGAGGGGCTGACCGTACAGGGCGGGCCGAGCGTGACCAAAGCAGGCATTGATGCCGGAAACACCACCGTTTCCAATGTGAAAGAAGGGGTTAACGATAATGATGCCGTCACGGTGAAACAGCTGAAAGCCAATAAAACGAAAGTGGTGGCCGGTAATAACGTGAAGGTGACGACCACGGACGGAGCGAACGGCTCAGCGTATAAGGTCAGCGTCGAAGGTGATCTGAACAATATCCGTTCGATCGCCCATGGCGGCACCAAAATCGGTCTGGAGACCGACGCACAGGGTCGAGCGAACGTGAACGTCAACAACGCCACCATTACCAATGTGGCGCCGGGGGTAAATCCGGGCGATGCGGTAAATAAATCGCAGCTTGATCATGCGGTTAATCATCTCGGCAGCCATATTAATAAAGTGGATAAAGACTTACGCGGCGGTGTTGCGGGGGCGTTAGCTTCGGCGGGCTTGTATCACGCCACGTTGCCGGGTCGTTCCATGGTGTCTGCCGGTGCCGGGGCTTATCGCGGCGAAAGCGCCGTGGCGGTCGGTTATTCCCGCTTATCGGATAACGGTAAAATGGGCGTGAAGTTCAGTGTGAATACCAACTCGCGCGGCGATACCGGCGCGGCGGCAAGTATCGGCTATCAGTGGTAGCCTGAGCAGGCAATTCGGCCGTTGCCTGATTTCGGTACGCCGCAACGGACGGATTTTATTTATTCGCTAAAATGCCGGAATCACTTTATAATAACCGCACTTTCCGCGCAGAAAAGTGCGGTTATTTTTTGACTTATTTTCGCGATGAGGCAGTCGTTGCGCGATGACGAATGTTGTCGGGGCGATGCGCGCTGCATAATATCGTTTATTTTAAGGTGGCATAATGAAACCGATACAACCTGATGACAGCGGATTCTGGTTATTAACCCGCGGTTCGACACTGCATTTGCATGGGCATAAACTGCCTCACGGCAAAGCGTCGGAATTTGCGTTGCAGGGACGAAACGGCATGGTTATCGGTGCGCTGGAGCAGCAGCCGTTGTGGCTGGTGGAAGAAAGGGAGGATGATCCGCAGGAATATGTGTCGCTGCGCGATCAGCTTTATTTACCGGAACGCACTTTTAATCTGCTGGGACGTGGTGCGGAACTGAATCATTTTTTCCAGACCCATAAATTCTGCGGCAAATGCGGCGCCGAGACCCGGATTACGCAAGACGAATGGGCGGTGCAATGTGTCAATCCGCAATGCGGATACCGCACTTATCCGGTGATTTGCCCGTCCATTATTGTGGCGGTGCGACGAGGAAAGGAAATTTTGCTGGCCAATCATCAGCGGCATCGGGGCGGCATGTACACGACGCTGGCGGGATTTGTGGAAGTCGGCGAAACCTTTGAACAGACCGTGCATCGGGAAGTGTTTGAAGAAACCGGCATCAAGGTGAAAAACGTGCGTTATTTCGGCAGCCAGCCCTGGGCGTTTCCCAATTCACAAATGGTCGGCTTTTTAGCCGATTACGCAAGCGGCGATATCCGTTTACAGGAAGCCGAATTGTACGATGCGCAATGGTTCCGTTATGATCAGGCGCTGCCGCCGTTACCGCCGGAAGGCACGATTGCATTAAGGCTGATTCGTGCCACACTGGATATTTGTAAACACGCTGCGGATTGATTCGTTACTCTCCGCACTTAGCATTCATTGATATCACAAGAACATACTATGACAATACTGAAAAATGATCGTTATTTGAGAGCATTATTGCGTCAACCCGTGGATATGACGCCGGTCTGGATGATGCGTCAGGCCGGGCGTTATCTGCCGGAATACCGTGCCACCCGGGCTCAGGCGGGAGATTTTATGGCGCTGTGCCGTCATGCCGATTTGGCCTGTGAAGTTACGCTACAGCCTTTACGTCGCTATGCACTTGATGCTGCGATTTTGTTTTCCGATATTTTGACCATACCCGATGCCATGGGATTGGGGCTGAGCTTCGGCGCCGGGGAAGGGCCGAAATTCGCCCGTCCGATTGACTCCCGCCATGCGGTGGATAATCTGCCGATTCCCGACCCGGAGCAGGAACTACAGTATGTGATGAACGCCGTGCGTACCATTCGCCGCGAACTGAACGGCGAGGTGCCGCTGATCGGCTTTTCCGGCAGTCCTTGGACATTAGCGACTTATATGGTGGAAGGCGGCAGCAGTAAAACCTTCGGCACCATCAAAAAAATGTTGTATTGTGAACCGCACTTATTACACCGTTTATTGGATAAAGTGGCGCAGGCGGTAACCCTGTATCTGAATGCGCAGATTAAGGCCGGCGCGCAGGCGCTGATGATTTTCGACACTTGGGGCGGCGTGCTGGCACACCGTGAATACAAGGATTTTTCACTGCAATATATGCACCGAATTGTGGATAATCTGCTGCGTGAATATGACGGGCGCAAAGTGCCGGTCACGTTATTTACCAAGGGCGGCGGTTTATGGCTGGAGGCGATTGCCGAGACGGGCTGTGATGCCGTGGGACTGGATTGGACGGTCAATCTGGCCGAGGCCAGAGCGCGCATCGGGCATAAAGTGGCCTTGCAGGGAAATCTGGATCCTTGCGTGCTGTATGCCCCGCCGGCCCGGATTGAAGATGAAGTAAAACGCATTCTGGCTGATTTTGGTGACGGCAGCGGTCATGTCTTTAATCTGGGACACGGCATTCATCAGGATGTGCCGGTATTAAGTCCGCAGGTGTTGGTTGATGCGGTGCATCGCTATTCTCAACCTTATCATCATAAAGTGCGGTAGAAATTTATGCGAAATCCGATACATAAACGATTAGAAAAATTCGACAGCTGGCAGCATATCACCTTTATGGCCTGTTTGTGCGAGCGGATGTACCCCAATTTTCAGCTGTTTTGTCAGATGACCGACCAGCCGGCGCATGCCCGCGTCTATCAGGCGATTTTAAATCTGGTATGGGAACATTTGACCGTGAAAGGGGCTAAAATCAACTTTGAAAATCAGCTGGAAAAGCTGGCGCCGATTATTCCCGATGTTAACGATTATGATTTTTACGGCGTTGTGCCCGCACTGGATGCCTGCGAAGGATTGGCCGAGCTGTTGCACGGCATTATTGCCGGCGCGACGCTGACGCAGGCGGTAAAGCTCAGTCTGCTGTCGCTGCAAACCGTTATCGGCGTGCTGGAAACCCGAACCGAGCGCGAATTTTCCGAGCCGGAATTAAAAAAACAGCCGGAAATTGAAGCGGAACTGGATGTGCAATGGCAGATTTACCGCGCGCTGAATGACTGCGAGGAACGCGATGTGACGTTGATTTTAACCCTGAAAAATGAGCTGCGGACGGCGGGGATCTCCAATATCGGTATAGAAATTGAGCGATAATGTGACTTGTATTGCAATTTTTATATATATTGCTTTGCATTACACAAAACTTAGATTATGCTTTACCCTGCTGTGATTACAGTGGTTCTGGCTGTCAGGACATTAGGAGTTTAACCTGACGCTATTGAAAAAATTGAATAGAAATAGAAGGTACTAATTTATGAACAAAACGGATTTAATTGATGCTATTGCAAATGCAGCAGAATTAAACAAAAAACAAGCTAAAGCGGCATTAGAAGCTACATTAGACGCTATCGCGGGTAGCTTAAAAGCAGGTGAGCCTGTACAATTAATCGGCTTTGGTACATTCAAAGTAAATGAACGCAAAGCGCGTACAGGTCGTAATCCGCAAACTGGTGCCGAAATCCAAATCGCTGCGTCCAAAGTACCGGCTTTCGTTGCTGGTAAAGCATTAAAAGATTCTGTTAAATAATTATATTTACGTTTTCTTAATAAAACCCTGCGCTGATGCAGGGTTTTTTATTGGCATAAAATTAGCCGCGGCGACAAAAATCGGTTTACAGCGGGTAAAAATTTCTATAGTATTTCGAACCGAAACTTATTCTGAGGATCTTTAATGAAACGAAACTTTCAGCAACGCAATTCGCAGCAGCGCCGGCATATGATTATGCAGCTTTTGCAGGAACAGGGCGAAGTCAGTGTTGAACGTCTGGTGCAGTTGTTCGACACCTCGGAAGTCACTATTCGTAAGGATCTGACCGCACTGGAAAATAACGGCTTTCTGCTGCGTCGTTACGGCGGAGCGATTCTGATGCCGAACGAACTGATTGATGAACCGCAGGAAGAAGTGCTTTCGAAACGAAAGTTGTCTATTGCCAAAGCGGCGGCGGAACGTATCCGCGATCATAATCGGATTATTGTGGACAGCGGCAGCACCACGGCGGCGCTGATTAAACAACTGAATAAAAAACAGGGGCTGGTGGTGATGACCAACTCCTTGTCGGTGGCGACGGAATTGCGGGCGCTGGAAAATGAACCGACTCTGCTGATGACCGGCGGAACCTGGGATACGCGTTCCGAATCGTTTCAGGGCAAAGTGGCGGAGCAGGTGTTGCGTTCCTATAATTTCGACCAGTTATTTATCGGTGCGGACGGTATCGATCTGGAAAGAGGAACGACCACCTTTAATGAGCTGGTGGGATTAAGTCAGGTGATGGCGGCGGTTTCCCGCGAAGTGATTGTGATGGTGGAATCCCATAAAATCGGCAGAAAAATGCCGAATCTGGAATTAACCTGGCAGCAGATCGATATTTTGATTACCGATGATTTGCTGAGCAATGCAAGCAAACAGGCGATCGAGACGCACGGCACGGAAGTGATCCGTGTAAGTGCGGTATAAAATTAACTTTTTTTAATCAATGAAGGAAAAATTATGTGTGGTATTGTCGGTGCGGTAGCACAACGCGATGTGGCTGAAATCTTAATCAACGGATTACACCGGTTAGAATACCGGGGCTATGATTCGGCGGGATTAGCGGTAGTGAACGAACAACACGAATTACAGCGCGTACGTTGTTTGGGCAAAGTCAACGCGCTGGATGAAGCGGTGGAAAAACATCCTTTAAGCGGCGGTACGGGCATTGCGCACACCCGCTGGGCGACACACGGCGAACCGTCGGAAGCCAATGCGCATCCCCATGTATCCGGCACCTTTGCCGTGGTACATAACGGCATTATCGAAAATCATGAAGAATTGCGCGCCGAATTAACCGCACGCGGTTATGAATTTTTGTCACAGACCGATACGGAAGTGATCGCCCATTTGGTGAACTGGGAAATGCGAACCGCCGAAAGCCTGCTGGAAGCGGTGCGAAAAGTGGTTGCCCAGTTAAGCGGAGCTTACGGCATGGTGGTGATGAACAGCGAGGATCCGAGCCGCTTGATTGCCGCCCGTTCCGGCAGCCCGTTGGTTATTGGATTCGGTATCGGGGAAAACTTTCTGGCCTCCGACCAATTGGCATTATTAAGCGTTACCCGTCGTTTTATCTTTCTGGAAGAAGGGGATATTGCGGAAGTGACCCGCCGTGCCGTGCAGGTTTATGATGCCGACGGTAATCAAGTCGAACGTGAAGTGCATGAATCCAATCTGGAAAACGATGCGGCGGAAAAAGGCAAATTCCGCCACTTTATGCAGAAAGAAATTTTCGAACAACCGACCGCACTTATCAATACGATGGAAGGGCGCATCAGACATGATAACGTGATTGTGGAAAGTATCGGCAACGGGGCGAAAGACATTTTGCAAAACGTACAGCATGTGCAAATCGTGGCTTGCGGCACCTCTTATAACGCCGGTATGACGGCGCGTTATTGGTTTGAGGCGTTGGCGGGCGTGAGTTGCGATGTGGAAATTGCGTCCGAGTTCCGTTACCGCAAATTCGTCACCCGCCCGAACAGTTTGCTGCTGACTCTGTCGCAATCCGGCGAAACGGCTGATACTCTGGCGGCGCTGCGTCTGGCTAAAGAAAAAGGCTATATGGCGGCGATGACTATCTGTAATGTCGCCGGTTCCTCGCTGGTACGCGAATCGGATCTGGCTTTTATGACCCGCGCCGGCGTAGAAATCGGTGTGGCGTCCACCAAAGCCTTTACGACTCAGCTGGCGGCGATGTTAATGTTAGTTACGGCCATCGGAAAATTAAACGGGCGGATTTCTGCCGAAAAAGAGCGGGAAATCATTAAAGCGTTGCAATCCGTACCGGCCGAAATTGAAAAAGCGCTGGTTTTCGATCAGGATATTGAAAAACTGGCGGAAGATTTCGCCGAGAAAAGTCACGCGCTATTTTTAGGTCGCGGTGAGTATTATCCGATTGCTATGGAGGCGGCGCTGAAGCTAAAAGAAATTTCGTATATTCATGCGGAAGCCTATGCCGCCGGCGAACTGAAACACGGCCCGCTGGCACTGATTGATGCGGATATGCCGGTAATCGTGGTGGCGCCGACCAATGATTTACTGGAAAAAGTGAAATCCAATATTGAGGAAGTGCGCGCCCGCGGTGGCCAGCTGTATGTGTTTGCCGACCGTGAAGCCGGATTTAGCGCCGCGCCGGGGATGAAGATTATTACTATGCCGACCGTTAATGAAATCATCGCACCGATTTTCTATACCGTGCCGATGCAATTACTGGCCTATCATGTAGCGTTAATCAAAGGTACCGATGTGGATCAGCCGCGTAATCTGGCAAAGGCGGTAACGGTAGAATAAGCAAGCGGTTTTAGGTTTGCCTTCGCACAACCCCGTTCGTTATACGGGGTTGTTTTTTATTGCCTAACAAGCGGAAATCCCCTAAACTACGCCACGATTTTTTAATCATCTCCTCTCATTTAACTTTAAACGCTACCTGTGAGTAGCAAAAGGGTTCTCTATGACAGACAAAGTAAATCATTATGGCTGGAAAGCCTTAATCGGTTCCGCCGTCGGCTATGCCATGGACGGGTTTGATCTTCTGATTCTCGGTTTTATGCTGACTGCGATTTCCTCCGATCTGGCGTTATCGCCTGCGCAGGCCGGCTCATTAGTCACTTGGACGTTAATCGGCGCAGTGGCGGGCGGCATTCTTTTCGGCGCTTTGAGTGATCGTTACGGACGGGTGCGGGTATTAACCTGGACGATCGTCTTATTTGCGCTTTTCACCGGCTTATGCGCCTTGGCGCAAGGCTACTGGGATCTGCTGATTTACCGCACGATCGCCGGTGTCGGTCTGGGCGGCGAATTCGGCATCGGCATGGCGCTGGCGGCGGAAGCCTGGCCGGCACGCCATCGCGCGAAAGCGGCGTCTTATGTGGCGCTGGGCTGGCAAATCGGGGTTTTGGCCGCTGCTTTGCTTACGCCGCTGTTGCTGCCTTATATCGGTTGGCGCGGCATGTTTGTAGTCGGTATTTTCCCGGCTTTTGTAGCGTGGTTTTTGCGTGCCAGATTGCATGAACCGGCGGTTTTTGTGCAAAAACAGACCGCACTTCAAACCGAGATGCATAAAGCGTCTAAGCTGGAAGCGTTTAAACTGTTGGTGAAAGACAAATCCACCGCCCAAATCAGCGCCGGCATTGTGGTTCTGACTTCGGTGCAGAATTTCGGTTATTACGGCATTATGATCTGGATGCCGAATTTTCTGTCCAAACAGCTGGGATTCAGTTTAACCAAATCCGGCCTCTGGACGGCGGTGACCGTATGCGGCATGATGGCCGGCATCTGGATCTTCGGCCGTTTGGCGGACAGATTCGGGCGCAAACCGAGTTTTATTTTATTTCAGCTCGGCGCGGTCATCAGCATTCTGACTTATTCACAACTGACTGAGCCGAGCGCCATGCTGATTGCCGGTGCGTTTTTAGGTATGTTTGTGAACGGTATGATGGGCGGTTATGGCGCATTAATGGCGGAAGCCTATCCGACACAGGCTCGGGCGACGGCACAGAATGTGTTGTTTAATTTAGGCCGTGCGGTCGGCGGGTTCGGGCCGGTAGTGGTGGGCGCAATCGTGTCCGCTTATTCTTTCTCGATTGCCATTGCGTTTCTCGCGTTGATTTATGTCATTGATATGATCGCCACTCTTGTGCTGATTCCGGAATTAAAAGGCAAAGCGCTGGATTAAGCCGAAAAAAACGATAAAAAAATCCCCGCAGCGGCATTCAGACCGTTTTCTGCGGGGAGGTATCCGTCAAAGTGCGGTCGAAATTACCAGCCTTTTACCACACCGTCTTTAAAGAATTTTACCGCTTCCTGATAAACTTCTTCGGTCTGATAGGCTTTTACGAAGTCCTGAACCGCTTTGCTGTCTTTGTTGTCTTCACGGGCGACGATAATGTTCACATATGGGGAATCTTTATCTTCGACGAATACACCGTGTTCGGTGGTGTTTAACCCCACTTGGGAAGCATATGTGTTGTTCACCACGGCCAAATCAACGTCATCCAGCGCGCGGGCCGCAACGGCGGTATCGACCGGTTGAATCTGTAGATGCTTCGGATTTTCCACAATATCTAACGGTGTGGCCGCTAAATTGTTGCTGTCTTTCAGTTTAATCAAACCCTGTTTTTCCAATAAAATCAAGGCGCGGCCCTGGTTGCTCGGATCATTCGGCACGGCGATTTTCGCACCGTCTTGTAATTCATCGACTTTTTTAATCGTTTTTGAATAACCGGCCAGCGGATAAACAAAGGTGTTGCCGACAATCACTAAGTTGTTCAGATTATTGGCTTTTACGTCTGAATCCAGATAAGGTTTGTGCTGCATCGCATTGATATCCAGATCGCCTTTGCTGACCGCCGGGTTAGGCAGCGCGTAATCGTTGAATTCCACGAATTCCACATCCAGATTGTATTTTTCTTTTGCGATTTTCGCGGCGATTTCTGCAACCTGATGCTCAGGGCCGGACATCACGCCGACTTTAATTTTCTGTGCCGCTTCCTGTTTCGCTGGTTCAGCCGCTGCGGTTTGCGGTTTTTTCTCGTCTTTGCATGCCGTCAGGGCAAAAACCGATGCCAAGGTTGCGATACCTAATACTTTTTTTAAGTTCATTGTAAAAGTCCTCTAAATAAAGGTGAATAAATTAACGATGATCACAGCGATCAGCGAGTTTGTTACCATATCTTTCGCAGAGCATGACGATCAATACGATGATAATTGTCGAAACCCACAACACATAGCTCATGTTGCGATGCAGACCGTAAGAAATGGCGGTGTTTCCTAATCCGCCGCCGCCTACGGCGCCGGCCATGGCGGAGTAACCGATAAGCGTGACGAGGGTTAAGGTCATGGCCTTAATTAACATCGGCAGCGCTTCCGGCAAATAAAACCGGGTGACCATTTGCCATACGCTGGTACCCATGGCTTTGGCGGTTTCGGTGAGCCCGCTTGGCACATCGCCCAGCGCATTAATGGTTAAGCGGGCGTAAAAAGGCAATGCGGCGACACTTAACGGAATGATGGCCGCGGTGGTCCCCAGCGTGGTACCGACCAGAAAACGGGTAACCGGCATTAAGTCGAATAATAAAATAATAAACGGAATGGAACGCCCGACATTGATAATCGCCTCCAAAATACGGTTCAATCTTCGGTTTTCCAGCGATTGCCCCGCCTGTGTCAGGAAGGTGATAATGCCCAACGGTAATCCCAGCGCCACGGCGAAGAAGGTGGCGAGTAAGCTCATATATACCGTTTCAAACGAACTCATCGCGATTAATTGCCAGACCTGCGGGGTTAATTGGCGTGAAAATTCGGTGCTAAATTCAGTCCACATAGCCTAAAACCTCCACGCGTACATTATTTTCCATAAGATAAATTTTGGTTTGTGTAATCGCATCTTCATTGCCCGCCACTTCCGCAATGGTAAAGCCGAATTTGACGCCGCCGGCATAGTCAATCTGCGAGGTTAAGATGCTAAGCTCCACGCCGAACCGTTTTGATGCCTGTGACAGCAGCGGCGCATCGACGGAGCGTCCGGTAAATTCAAATTTAATAATCGGATAAGATTTTGCATGCTTCGGCGTTGGTGACAGATTTTCCAGATATTCGTCCGGCAGGCTGATGTGAAAGGTGGAACGAATAAATTCCTGCGCCAGTTCCGTTTTCGGATTGGAAAAAATATCGCTGACCGAACCTTGTTCGATCAATTTGCCGTTATCAATCACCGCAACTTGATCGCAGATGCGTTTTACCACATCCATTTCATGCGTAATTAAAAGAATGGTAATGCCTAAAGTGCGGTTGATTTCTTTTAATAATTTTAAAATAGCCTGCGTGGTGGCCGGATCCAGCGCGCTGGTCGCTTCATCGCACAGCAGCACTTTCGGATCGCAGGCCAGCGCACGCGCGATGGCGACTCGCTGCTTTTGGCCGCCGGATAAATTTGCCGGATAAACCTCTTTTTTGTCGGTCAGCCCGACTAAAGCCAGTAACTCATTGACTTTCCGGTTGATGGTTTCTTTCGGGGTATTTTCTAATTCCAGCGGTAAGGCGATATTGCCGAATACGGTACGCGAACTCAGCAGGTTAAAATGCTGAAAAATCATGCCGATGTTACGTCGTTCCCGAATCAGTTGGTGTTCAGTCAGAGCGGTGAGTTCTTTGCCGTCCACCGTCACCGAACCGAAAGTCGGTTTTTCTAATAAATTCACGCAGCGGATAAGGGTGCTTTTCCCGGCGCCGGATGCGCCGATAACGCCGCAAATCTGACCGGCCGGTACCTCCAGGGTGACATTATCAAGTGCGGTCAGTTTTTTCCCCGTAACATTGAAAATTTTACTGATATTTTTTAGCTTAATCATATAAGCCCTTTTAGTTTATTTGCTTAAATTTAAGTTTAACGGGTATTCTAGACGTCTAGATTGCCGTGTCAATATTTATTGCGCGGATTTTTATAATGTTCGGCTATTAGTTAGAAGAAAATTGAGTCATAATGCAACGAATTGATTATTACTCAAAAGGATAGAACGTGAATAAAGCCATTTTTCTGGATCGGGACGGAACGCTGAACGTCGATTATGGTTATGTGTACGAGATCGATCGGTTTAAATTTATCGAAGGGAGTATTGAGGCGCTTAAACAACTGAAAGATATGGGGTATTTGCTGGTTGTCGTCACCAATCAATCGGGGATTGCGCGCGGTTATTTTTCCGAGCAGGAATTTTTGCAGTTAACCGAATGGATGGATTGGTCGCTGGCGGATCGCGGCGTTGATTTAGACGGCATTTACTATTGTCCTCATCATCCTGACGGGCAGGGCGACTATAAACAGGATTGTGATTGCCGTAAACCCAAAGCCGGCATGCTGCTGCAGGCGATCCGTGAGTTAAAGATCGATCCTGCCCGCTCGCTGATGGTTGGCGATAAATTGGAAGATTTGCAGGCAGGCAAAAGTGCGGGCGTAAAATGCAGCGTTTTGGTCAAAACCGGCAAGGCGCTGACCGAACCGGCCGTGCAGGAGGCGGATTATATATTGGATTCCGTGGCGGATTTACCGGCACTACTTCATCAGTTAAAAAACGTTTAAAAAAACAACCGCACTTTTGGCTTTTTTGTTCGACTGATGAAAAGATCGTCTTTCGATCGCGATTTTAAAATTTTTTGCAAAAAGGTGTTGCAAAGCCGGCTGAAATCCCTATAATACGCCACACACAGCGACGCGACGTTGTAAATAATATGAATTTTGACTCGCGTCGTTCTTTTTTGCTCTTTAACAATTTATCAGACAATCT
>NZ_CAXSXF010000006.1:142047-155765 GCF_964241405.1 Necropsobacter rosorum | reverse complement strand
CAGCACAGCACAGCACAGCACAGCACAGCACAGCACAGCACAGCACAGCACAGCACAGCACAGCACAGCACAGCACAATTCTGCTAAACTCACCGAGCTTGTCAAGAAATTAAAAGAAATTTTTCAAATTGATCGTCCTGATTTAGATTTCGGGATTTATCGCATTCTGAATGCTCGCCAAGCACAGATTCAACATTTCTTAGAGCGACAACTGCCGCAAAAAATTCAACAAAATTTGCAGGAAACGGCACAGCAAAATGCCGTGTATAGCCACCTTCTCACCTTTTTCTCACGCTATTACGAACAGGGCGATTTTATCAGCCAACGCCGTTATAAAGGCGACACTTACGCTATTCCTTATAACGGCGAAGAAGTAATGTTGCATTGGGCAAACAAAGATCAGTATTACACCAAATCGGGCGAAAATTTCAGTAACTATCGTTTTTCCCTTGCTGACGGTCGTCAGGTGGAATTTCGTTTAATTGCGGCAGATACGGCAAAAGATAACCAAAAAGAGAACGACAAAGCCCGTGTTTTTATGCTGGCGGAAGCCCAAACCGTCACGGAATTTGACGAAAACGGCGATGAAATCATTCAAGAAATTACGCCGTTTTCTTTGAATAAAAATACCCTAACCCTTTATTTTGTTTATCAATTTGCTGAAAAAAGCAAAAAACAGCCCGTTTACGTGAAAGAAGCGGTCGAATTTTTACAGCAAAATGCAAATTTAACCGATTGGGAAGCCATTTTTGAACTTGCGCCAACGGAAAAAGAAAAAAATCGCACGTTGCTGGAAAAATATCTCACCGATTACACTACAAAAAATTCCGCCGATTATTTTATTCATAAAGATTTAAACGGTTTTTTACGCCGTGAGCTGGATTTTTATATTAAAAACGAGCTGATGAATTTAGATAACCTGCAAAGTGCGGCAGATTTTTCGCCGATTGCAGAAAATTTACTGTTAATTCAAACTTTCCGCAAAATTGGCTTAGAAATTATTGCCTTTTTAAGCCAATTAGAAAACTTCCAAAAGAAATTATGGCTCAAGAAAAAATTTGTCGCTAACTGCCATTATTTAATTACGTTAGACAAAATTAGCGAAATTTATTATCCGAAAATTGTAGAAAACCAAAAACAATTAACGCAGTGGAAAACCTTATTTAATATCGAAATAGAAAGCCTTGAAGATCTGCAAAAACAGCTTAAAAACTCACCGCACTTGGTGCTGGATACATCTCTTTTCTCGCCTGCTTTCCAAGCAGATATTTTGGCAGAAATCAGTGAGTTAGATGAAAATACCGACGGTTTAATTATCCATTCTGATAATTTCCAAGCGTTAAATTTATTGCAAACAAAATATAAAGAACAGGTGAAGTGTATTTATATTGATCCGCCGTATAATGCAAAATCATCAGAGATTTTATACAAAAATACATTTAAGCATTCAGCTTGGATAACTTTAATGGATAACAGAATTGAATTAGGTAAAAATTTACTAAAAGATAACTCTTCACAAGCTATTGCAATTGATGAAGTTGAACAAGAGAATTTAGGTTATTTAATAAAAAATAATTTTATTGGGTGGAGTAAAAATTGTATACCAATAGTACACAATCCAAGGGGGCAACAAGGTAAGAATATATCATATGTACACGAGTATTTATTTTTAATATATCCAAATGATAACTACAAATATATTTCAGATGTTAAAAGAATCGAAGTAGACTCTAGAAATTTAAGAGATAGTGGTACAGAGTCAGATAGAATAGATGCTAGAAATTGCTTTTACCCTTTTATCATAAAAGATAATAAGATTATAGGGATCGGAGACGTTCCCAATGATGATTTTCACCCAAACTCATCAAACATATTAAAAGATAACGGAATAATTGAAATATACCCAATAGATGACAATGGTAATGAAAAAAAATGGAGATATGCGAAACAAAGCGTTAATAAAATTATTGATAAATTAGAAGTGAAACAGGGAAGAAATAATCTACAAATTATTTTCAATAAAGATACAGGCGTTATGAGAAGTTTATGGGTTGATCCTAAATATGATGCAAGTGAGTATGGCACTAAAGTATTGCAAGATACTCTTGGTAGCGAGTTAGCAAAAGGATTTTCCTATCCAAAATCTATAAATACAGTATCAGAAATTATAAATATTCAATTTAATAATGATATAGGTATAGTTTTAGACTACTTCGCAGGCTCTGGCACAACCGCTCACGCCACGATTAACCTAAACCGTGAAGATAATGGCAAGCGGAAATATATTTTGGTGGAACAAGGCGAGTATTTTAATACGGTGTTAAAACCACGTATTCAAAAAGTGGTGTTTGCGGAGAATTGGAAAGACGGCAAGCCGCAAGCCGATGATGAAAAGGGCTTTAACGGCGTTTCACATATTTGTAAAGTGTTAAAACTAGAAAGCTATGAAGATACGCTGAATAATTTAACCTTACAAACGCCAACAAATGAGTTTAATTTTGATGAACAAACGGCACAAGATTATTTATTGCATTATATGTTAGATATTGAAAGCCGTGAGTCGTTATTAAATACGCAACATTTTAATAAACCGTTTGATTATGAACTCAATATTTCCACCGATTCAGCAGGGGCGTATTTGCCACAAAAAATTGATTTGGTGGAAACCTTTAATTATTTAATCGGTTTGAACGTATCGCATATTGATGACCAACGTGAAAAACGGGGTTATGTATTAGTGGAAGGCAGGTTGCCAAATAATGAAAGTGCGTTAATTGTTTGGCGAGATTGTGAAAAAGTTGGCTATGCCGAAATTCAAGTTCTGTTTGATAAATTAAGCATTAACGCCAAAGAGAGTTTTTACGATCTGATTTATTTAAACGGCGACCATAATATTCCAACTATTTCTAGCCTTGATGACAACAAGGAAGAATATAGCCTTAAACTTCGCCCGATTGAAAGCGAGTTTTTGCGATTGATGTTTGATGTGAATGAATAGCGATTGAACATTTAAAATTGTAGCGGACGCCAGTGTGGCGTCCCTACGCTAGATCGAGCCTACACGGAAAATATCAGCAAAACCAAAGATCCAATGTAGGGACGCATTGAATGCGTCCGCTAACGCAAATTTATACAAATGTTTGAAAATGCGAAAAATCAAATAAAAAGGAATAAAAATGGCAAAACAACCCAAAATCAACCGCACTTTTCACCAAGATTTAATTTTAAACCATTGGGCAATGTCGCTTTTTTATTGTGCGGATATGCCTGAATTTAGCCGTCGATTAAGCGATGTCAAAGAAGGTATTTCAGAAAACGGGCAAAGTTACTTTTTTGAGAAACTCACCGAAGGATTATTCAATCCAAATAAAATCAGCGAGCAAGATTTACGCCGTTATGATTTAAACATTATTCAACATTGGCAGAAAATCACTGAACGTCGCAATCAACAAGCACAGGAACTTCACCTAAAATACTTCCAATACTTACTTTTATTGTTTACGGAAATTTATTTAGATCGCTTTTTTAATCAATCTGAACAGTTAATTCAAGATTTAAATCGTTTTTTAACAAAACAGCAAGCCGAAGATAAAAGCTACCCCAAATTTCAGCCATTTATTTTAGACGATCTAAACAAAATTGCTTTTTGGAGTGCCACAGGCAGCGGCAAAACCTTGCTAATGCACGTGAATATCTTGCAATATCAGCACTATTTTTCGCAAAAACAGGGCGATAAATTGCCGATTTTTTTGCTTACGCCAAATGAAGGCTTATCGCTTCAACATTTAAAAGAATTTGAAGAATCCAATCTATCCGCCACTATTTTTGATAAACAGCGTGGCATTGGTTTATTTGATGAAATTCAGATTTTAGATATTCATAAGCTCGCTGAAAAAGACGGCGAAAAAACCATTGCTGTTGATGCCTTTGAATCGCCGTATAAATTGGTGTTAGTCGATGAAGGTCATCGTGGTAATTCGGGAGATAGCTGGCTAAATTTACGTAATAAATTGGTCGGCAATGGTTTTTCTTTTGAATACTCTGCCACTTTTGGGCAATCTATTAAAGAGCGTAAATCGATTGTGGAAAAGTTAAAGAAAAATCTTTCCGAAGAAACCATTTCAGAAGAGCGGCAGCGAAATTTATTTGAGATGTATGCCAAATCCATTTTATTTGATTATTCTTATAAATATTTTTACAAAGATGGTTATGGCAAAGAGAGTTTTATTCTAAATTTATCTGGCGATGATATAGAACAAGAAGATAACGATAAAAAATACTTTTTAGCGGGGTTACTTGCTTTTTATCAACAAATTTATGTTTTTGCAAAATATCATCAAAATTTGACCGTTTACAATCTAGAAAAACCCCTTTGGGTTTTTGTGGGAAGTAAAGTGAATAACGAAGAAAGCGATGTATTACAGGTGTTGGAATATCTAGCTTATTTTGTGAATAATCCTGAGCAAATTCAACGCTGGCTTCAATTATTATTAGACGGCAAAGCCTTTTTAGATAAAAACGGTGATCCTATTCTAAAAACGCAATATGATGCGTTATTTGAAGAATGGAAAGAAAACATTAACGGGCTTTATCAAGATATTTTAAGAAAATTATTTAATGCAGAACATTCACAACGGCTCAACTTAGTTAATTTGAAAAAAGCCAGTGGTGAACTTGCTTTGCGTTTAGGCAGTTATCCGCCGTTTGGTGTGATTAACATTGGTGATGATAATAAATTCTTTAATCAGGCAAGTAATAATCATCATTTTGATACAATACACGATGATTTTAGCGAAGGTTTATTTCAGCAGATCAACAGTGAAAAAAGTGCGGTCAATTTATTGATTGGTTCTAAAAAATTCACCGAAGGTTGGTCGAGCTGGCGAGTTTCCACAATGGGGCTATTAAATATCGGCAGAAGCGAAGGCAGCCAAATTATTCAATTATTTGGGCGTGGCGTACGGTTAAAAGGCAAAGATTTTTCGTTAAAACGTAGTCAAAAAAATGAATTTTATTTAAATAAGCTCGAAACTTTAATGATTTTTGGTGTAAAAGCCAATTATATGGAACAATTTAAAACCTATTTACGTGAAGAAGATGTGCCGATGAACGATGAAATGATTACTATCAATTTCAATACTACGCCGTTCTTGCCGCAAGGAATAAAATTAAAAACATTGAAGTTAAAAGATGGTTATAAAGATAATCAACGCTTTGGCTTTAAACGTCAGCAAATTATTACGCTTTATGATGTGCCTGAAAAATATCAGCATATTAAAAAAGTAGAAGCAGTTTTAGATTTATATCCCCGTTTAGATGCGTTAAGTACGCAAGGCACAGTGAAATCGTTGTTTGATGTACGTGAAGAACATAAATTAGATGCAGCACTCTTTCCTTTCTTTGATTGGGATAAAATTTATCTTTCGCTTTTAACCTTTAAAATGCAAAAAACGTGGTTTAATTTGCAACTGAGTAAAGAAAAATTACGCTCTTTTGTGGAAAATAATCAGGATTGGTATCAGCTTTATCTGCCCAAAGAAGCCTTAGCGGTGAACGATTTTTCGGCGGTGTTTAAGCAAGAAGCGATTTTAATTGAGCTGTTAAAACTCTATACCGAAAAATTCTATCAACGTTTGAAATCGGCGTATGAAAATGAGCATTTGCACACGGCGGAAATTGAAGCGGATTACCCTGCACTTTCAGAGAAATATCTCTTTTCAGTAACAGAAGATGGTGCTGCTCGTTATGATGCTAAACTCAATGAGCTAAAAAAACATATTGAAAATAGCGATTTGAAAAAGGCAATTTCTTGGATTTCGCCTGATGCGAATTTGCACGCCATTATTTTTGAATCGCATTTATATCAGCCACTTTTTAATGTGGACGAAATAGAAAATCTGCCGTTTAAACTTTCTCCGTTATTATTAAAAGAAGAAAGTGAACTAAAATGGATTGAAGATTTAATGTCTGCACAAAAAAGTGGTGAGTTACAACAATGGATTGGCGATTGTGATTTATATTTATTGCGAAATCCTGCTAATAAATCAAAAGGTTTAGGTTTTTCATTAGCAGGGAATTTTTATCCTGATTTCTTGTTGTGGTTAGTAAATAAAAAGACAGGTAAACAACATTTAAGTTTTATTGATCCGAAAGGTATTCGTCAGCTACATAAAAATGATGTGAAATTTGCTTTGCACGAAGAAGTTAAAACGCTGCAAGTAAAAATTGCCGATCCGAATTTATGTTTAAGTGCTTTTATTTTATCCATTACCAAACAAGATGAGCTAATTGCCGATTATTCTGCCAAAGAATTAAACCAAAAACATATTTTGTTTATGCACGATGATCATTATTTAAGCCAGCTTTTTGCGATGATTTTAGGAGATAGATAATGCAAGTTACTGCTTATCACGCCAAACTTTATGCGAATGAAATTGCTTGTCGAAACTCAGGCAATTCAGCGGTTAATAGTCTTTCACAATCTCTATTTGATGCAAAAGTGGATTTAAATCCGCATCAAATTGAAGCCGCACTTTTTGCCCTGAAAAACCCGTTACAACAAGGGGTGATGCTTGCCGATGAAGTGGGTTTAGGAAAAACCATTGAAGCGGCGTTGGTGCTTTGCCAATACTGGGCGGAGCGACAACGAAATTTATTGATTACCTGCCCCGCAGTATTGAGCAAACAATGGCAAACGGAGCTAGGCGATAAATTTGCTTTGCCAAGTTTAGTGGTCGATCGTTTGGTGATTAAAAAAAGCGGATTAAGCCCCGCGGAATTCTTCCGACGCAATGCAGGTAGCTTTATTTTGATTATGTCGCACCAGTTTGCGGCAAAAATGGAAACTGCTTTAATAGCAAATCAATGGCATCTAGTGGTGATTGATGAAGCGCATAAATTCCGCAATGCTCACAAGAAAAGCAACCAATTGGGACAAACGCTGCGCCGTGCTTTTCAAGGCTGCCGCAAATTATTGCTTACCGCCACGCCATTGCAAAATTCCTTAATGGAGCTTTATGGGCTTTCTACACTACTAGATGAATATTTGTTTGGTGATGAAAAACAGTTTCGTCGTCAATTTGTTCGGCAACAAGATTTAGATGAACTTCGGCTACGGCTGAAAACCTTTGTGAAACGCACGCTGCGCAAAAATGTGTCGGAATATGTACATTATACGAAACGCAAACCCGTTACCCAAGCCTTTACACCAACAGATGCCGAGCAGATACTTTATGAACAAATTTCCAATTTTCTGCAAGAAGATAACCTATTTGCCCTACCAAAACGTAGCCGACATTTGATGGTTTTAGTATTGCGAAAGTTGTTAGCTTCCAGTCCGCAGGCAATTTTAGACACATTGCATAAAATGCTGGCACGATTACAAAAAATTCAGCAAAACAAGCCAATTACCGAACAAGATGATGATGAATTGATAGAAGAATTAGGCAGCGACTATGCCGAATTGTTTGATGATGAAGAGACAGAAACTGAGCAGACAGAACGCGAACAGCTCAATAATGAAATTGCCCAAATTCAGTACTTTATTGAACAGGCAAAATCTCTTAAAACCGACCGTAAAGCCTTAGCGTTATTGGATGCTTTAAAGACTGGTTTTGCCCAAATGAAACAATGTGACGAGAAAAAAAAGGCGATTATTTTTACCGAATCTGTCCGCACGCAAGCCTATTTGGTGGAATTTTTAAGTCAACATGGCTATGCCGATCAAATCGTAGCGTTTAGCGGCACAAACAGCCATAAAGCCGCCAGCGATATTTACGAAAAATGGAAAGCAGAGAATGCGGGCTCAGAACGAATCACAGGTTCAACAGAAATAGATAAACGCACGGCGTTAATCGATCACTTCAGAAATCAGGCAAAAATCATGATCGCCACCGAAGCCGCTGCCGAAGGTATCAATTTGCAGTTCTGCTCGTTGTTGATTAACTACGATTTACCGTGGAATCCGCAACGTTTGGAACAGCGGATCGGGCGTTGTCATCGTTATGGACAAGAACATGATGTAGTTGTTATTAATTTCTTAAATGAGCGCAATGCCGTGGATAAGCGTGTGTTACAGCTGTTGCAGGAAAAATTTAATTTGTTTAATGGCGTATTTGGTACTTCTGATGAAATCTTGGGCAAAATTGAGTCTGGCGTGGATATTGAGCGTAAAATTTTAGCGATTTATCAAAGCTGCCGAACCGCAAGTGAAATTCAAGCCGCTTTTGATGCGTTGCAAAAAGAGTTAGACGAGCAAATTCAAGCGACTTTGCGAGATACTCAACAACAACTTTTTGATAGTTTCGACCAAGATGTGCTGGAAAAACTAAAAATTGCCGCAACAGACCGTTTAAACAAAATGCAGCAATGGGTGTGGCGTCTAACGCAGTTTATGCTGGCGGATTTTGCCAAATTTGATGAAAAAAACTACCGTTTTTGGCTCAAAAGGTCCCCAGCAAATGTGCCATGCAAGCTAGGTGAATATCACCTGCTCCAACGTAAACAGAAAGGCACTTCCGATCTTATGCAGCAGGGTATAACCTATCGCCTAACACAACCTTTGGGCGAATTTTGTTTAACCCAAAGTTTACGGCTGGATACGCCATATCGCACCTTAACTTTTTATTATCAGCCACAAAAAGAAGGTAAATTAAGTCTTGTAGCACAACAATTAGGAAAATCGGGTTGGCTACGGGTAGATAAAATCAGTATTCATTCTGAAATTCAGCAACTTCAAGAAACTCTAATTTTTACTGCCTGTACTGATCAAAAACAATGTCTTGATGCGGATTTTTGTCGTCAGCTTTTTTCACTATTATCAGAGCAACAAACCTCAACTCAGGCAATACCTATAATCTTGGAACAAACGGCAAATATACGGATTGAAAGTGAAATTAATCGTTTTAGAGAAATGAATAAGCAATTAATTATTGAACAGGAAGAACGTTTAAACAAATGGGCTGAAGATTCCGTTAAAGCGCTTGAAGAGGAATTAACTCAGCTCAAAAGTGAAATTAGCCAATTAAAACGACAATCTCGTCAAGCACAATCACTGGAAGAAAAATGCCAATTACAACTGGAAATAAGTCAACGAGAAAAAACACTCCGCCTTGCTCGCCGTAATCTTTTTGACAAAGAAGATGAAATTAGCGAACAGAGAGACAATTTAATTGACGATGTAAATGAAAAATTAGCGCAACATACACAAAAAGTATGCTTATTTCAGATTAGGTGGCATGTAATATAACCAATTCTGCGATTAATATCTCCGAAGTAACAAGAAATATCACAATCACAGACAATTAAAATAAATAAAAATAACAACCGGCGCGAAAAACACATCAATCAACTGGGAAAAGTGACCAGTTCGATATACGGACCGCCGCCTAATGACAGTAAATGGCGGTGTACTCATCTGCCGCCCTTCGGCATACCGAATACGGTCTCCACAATCTCTCCCTGCACCGGCGGATCTGTCGGTCGGTGGCCGTCATACATGACCGTTGCGCCGAAAGCCTGTTGAAAGAAAGCGCTCGCCGCCACGCCTTGCGCGTTCGGTGATTTCCGGGCGGCAATACCGATTAAACGCGCCTGCAACGACGGCACCACACCGAAAGTCAGGGCGCCTAAAAGTGCGGCCAGAATCGCCATAAAAATCGCAGATTGCGCGGCAAACCACATGGTGATATTCGTTAAAATAAGACCGCCGATAATAACGACGTTGGCTTTAAATTCGCCGATTTTATCGGTCAGTTTACCACCGATAATATTGCCGATCGCGGCGGCCACACCGTAAATTAACATAAAAACGCCGATTGATGTTGTACTGACACCGGTAAGTCGGGTAAGCAGCGGCGCGATATAAGTATAGGCGGTGAAAGATCCCGCATAGGAAAACACGGTAACCAGCGCCGCACCGAGTAATGCCGGGCTAAACAGCAGCATTATATTCTGTTTTACCGAAAAACGATGCGCAGATTTTAATGCGTCCTGCATGCCAAACCACAAGCCGAAAAAGCCGATGACATCGAACACCGCAATCAGACCCAACATTAAACGCCAGGACAACATTTCGCCGAGATAGGTTGTGACCGGAGCGCCATGGCTAAGGTAAATCCGCCGAATACCACCGCGCTACCGGCTCGTGCAGGCCCGGCCAGTTTTGCCGCGGTACTTGATGCTACCGCCAAAAACAAGCCATGTCCCAAGCCTGCCGCAAAACGCGCGGCAATCATCAGGTTCAAACTGTCCGCCATGGCGGTTATCAGGCTGCCAAGCGAGAAAATCAGCGCCGTCATCAACATCGCATTTTTTCTTGACCAGTTGATGGTCAGCGCGGTTAAAATAGGTGCGGCGAATGTTGCGGGCAATATAGAGAACGCCATAAAATAAATAAAATTATTAAATTTATCTATTTCATAAATATATTTATATCATAAAATGCACCGCACTTTTCCACGAATCTTGTCCGTTTAGATGGCGTTACCGTTTCTTCAACGCTACATCATATACCGGCACGAAATGGCGGAAAGCGGCTTGTTGCGCATTGATGCGTTGGTGCAGCATGGGGAGATGAAACAGTGCGCTGAGGTTGTCGCAGTTGAGAATGTGCCGGGTATCGCCGAAAAGGGAGTGATCCGGTCGCAGCAATAAAGTTTTATTCGCCACCAATTCGGCATGATTCGGCTGGTGCGTGGTGAAAATCACCGTCAGTTTTCTTTCCTCGGCAAGGCGATGCAACAGGGATAACAGCCGATTCTGATGATATAAATCCAGCGCCGATGCGGGTTCGTCCAGCAGCATAATCGGCGCTTCGGCGGCAAGCGCTCTGGCGATCAGCACCATTTGTTTCTGCCCGCCCGACAGCGTGACGAAATCCCGCGCCGCCAAATCCAGCAGACCCAGACTGTGTAACGCCTCACGGGCAATGCGCCGATCCGCCGCTTTGGGGGTAGAAAAGAGGTTAATATGTGTTGCGCGTCCCATTAATACGATATCCGACACACTGTACGCAAACGGCGGGCTGAAAAACTGCGGGACAAAACAGCAGGCTTGCCGTTTAACGATTTCACCGCACAAGGGCTGCCGCACCCCCAGCAGAATATCCAGCAGCGTGCTTTTACCACAGCCGTTCGGCCCCAGCACGGCCAGAATATCGCCCGCGGCAAGAGAAAAGGAAAGCCCGCGGAACAGCCATGACGGCTTGCGGTAAGCAAAACCTAAATCTCGACCAAAAATCACCGCACTTTTACTCATGCCAGCCCCTTTGTCGCAATTTATACAGCAAGACGCCGAATAACGGTGCGCCGATTAAGGCGGTTAAAATGCTGATGGGAATTTCCGCCTCGCTCACAGCGCGGGCGAAACTATCGATGATCACCAGATAGATCGCCCCGATAAGCATAGAGCAAGGCAATAAAATCTGATGATTGGCACCGACCAGCATTCGGCTGATATGAGGAATAATCAGCCCGACCCAGCCGATACTGCCGCTGACCGCCACCTGACAGGCTACAATCACACCGCTGCAACACAATACGCACCAGCGCAGCGGCATCACCCGGACTCCCAGCGCGCGGGCTTCTTTTTCACCTAACGAAAGCAGGTTCAGGCGCCAGCGCAATCCCAATAGCACCGCGCCGCAACACAAACAGGGGATGAAAAAGAACAGCAATTTCTCTCCGTTGGCCGTGGCGAAACTGCCCATCAGCCAGAAAACGATACTCGGCAGTTTTTCCTCTACGTCGGAAACATATTGCAGCAGACTGACCAGCGCGGCAAAAAAGCCGCTTAAAATCATCCCGCTGAGGATCAGCATCAGCAAACTTTGTCCGTGCAGTTTATAATTGAACAGAAAGACTAAAACCAGCGTTCCGAGCCCAAAAACGACCGTCGTGAAAAACAATCCCCAAAGACTGAAGCCCAGAAAAATCGCCAAGGTCCCGCCGAAAGCGGAACCGGAGGTTACGCCGATAATATGCGGGTCCACCAGCGGATTACGGAACACGCCCTGCAATACGCTGCCGCTCAGCGCCAATCCGGCGCCTGCCAGTGCGGCAAGCAAAATCCGCGGCAGGCGAACGTGAAAAATCACCTGTTGCTGAATCGGTGCTAAAGGCGCTCCCCGCATTTTAGCCCACAGAATATGCGCGACATCAGCCACGGAAAGGGAATAGCGCCCCACGCCCAGCGCAATCAGCAGGGTGAGCAACAGCAACAGTAAAAGCAGCAGCGGATAAAGCGGCTTAGCGTGGTTCGGCATGATAATGCGTACGGTAGAATCGCAAATAATATTCGTCCACCAGTTTATCCAGATCGATATCGCCAAAACGCTGCGGATAGAGTTTTTGTGCCATCCACAATTCGCCTAACGCCAACGCTTCCGGCATCGGATAGCCCCAGGCTTTGGCATATTCCGGCATCAGATAAACCCGCTGATGTTTTACCGCATCGATATTCGCCCAATCGGCGGATGCGGTGATTTGATTCACTACATCGGGATAACGATCCTGTACGAAAATCACCTGCGGATTCCAGTTCAGCACATTTTCCAATGAAACCTGTTTATAGCCTTTAATGGTTGCGGCGGCCACATTATCGGCGCCGGCATGTTCCATCATTAAACCGGTGTATTTGCCCGAACCGTAAGTGGTTAAATCCGGATTCGCCATATACACTTTGATTCGCTCGGCGGGCGCAATATCCTTCAGTCGTTCCGCCAGCAATTTACGCTGCGCAAACGCGGCCTGAATCAACGCTTCGCCTTGTGCTTGTTTTTCAAACACTTCGGCGATTAAACGAATGCCGTCTTTTAAGCCCTCGCTATACGCCTCATCGTCGTTTTTCAGGGTCGGATTCAGTTTTGCCTGTTGCTGCGCATCGCCGCGGCGCAACGAAATCGCAATCACCGGCAATCCGGCATCGGTAATCTGTTGAATCATTGCCGGCGGCGCATAATTGGTGACAAACACCACATCCGGCTTCAGCGCCAGCAGACTTTCGATATTCACTTCGTTAAGATCGCCGGGTGTCGCCATGTTGTTCAGTTCCGGTGCCAGACGGGCATAATTCGCCCCCAGCTGTTTTTTCCATTTGGCCAATATGCCGACCACCTGTTTGGTGGCATCCAGCTGTACCGCAATATTCAGGGTCTGATGCTGTAAAATAACTGCCCGCCGCACATGATCGGGAATCACCACCTCACGATTGAGCTGATCGGTCAGCGTACGTTCGGCCACTGCGGATAACGCGATACAACAGGCGAACAACGCCGATAAAAGCAGCTTAAGTTTCATACAATCACCTCGATTAAAAATCGGATATATAATAATATACATAGCGATTTTATGAAAGGGATATCGTTTTCCGCCGTGGATAGTTGAGTGGCAAAAATAACCTCAAAACCGACCGCACTTTTTAGGCGATCGGTGTTCACTTAATGGGGATTACCGGCTAACTTGTTACGCGTTCTGATGACCGCCGCACATGATCGGGAATCACCACCTCACGATTGAGCTGATCGGTCAGCGTACGTTCGGCCACTGCGGATAACGCGATACAACAGGCGAACAACGCCGATAAAAGCAGCTTAAGTTTCATACAATCACCTCGATTAAAAATCGGATATATAATAATATATATAGCGATTTTATGAAAGGGATATCGTTTTCCGCCGTGGATAGTTGAGTGGCAAAAATAACCTCAAAACCGACCGCACG
>NZ_CAXSXF010000006.1:0-141949 GCF_964241405.1 Necropsobacter rosorum | reverse complement strand
GACCGCACTTTTTAGGCGATCGGTGTTCACTTAATGGGGATTACCGGCTAACTTGTTACGCGTTCTGATGACCGCCGTGCAGAAAAAAATAAATCATGCCGGCAATTACAAAGACGAATCCGCTGCCGACAATCCAATAGCCGGGGCCGAAGGCGGCGGGGCTGAGCAGCATATACACCAGCGAACCCAGCGTGCATAAAATCACGCCGGTACGCAGAATATATTGTATGGTGCCGTTTTGTGTTTCGCGCAGAAAATGCTGAACCAGCAACATAACCAGCATAACGGCGGGGAACAACATCAGGCTGACGTCAAGGTGCAGCATGCGAAAGGCAAAACCGTATTCCGCCAACGGCACGTCTTTTGCCGAATTGTACAGATCCGCCCGATATTCCTGCAAAAATCCCATGCCTGCGACGGTCACAATAATGCAGCTCCAGGTGAGCAGCACGCCGCCCAGCGTATATTTTGCCGTGCGGCTTAGGTGCTCGCTGTCCGGCCGTTTGGCAAAAAAGATCGCTCCGATCGCAAACAGTCCGCCGAAGAAAAACAGCGTACCGATAATAAAATCCACCAGATCAATGCCGGCGACACTTTGTCCGCGCGGGGCGAAAAAGCCTTTTTCGGTGAAAATGTGCGGAATCTGCCAATTGACGCCGCAAAATCCGGAAACCAGCAAAATCACCGTCATCAGAATCAGCCCGATAATCGCCATCCATTCGCCGGTGGCTTTGATTGTGGCGCTGCGGCCGTGTAAATCGCGACCGTATTTCCAGCTGATAATGGATAATATCAATCCCATTACCGCAATAACAATCATATCCGAGTGCGAACGCAATAAGTTGTCGTTCCATTCCGCCAGACTATAGCCGATTTTGCCCGCATACCAGCCGAATACACCGAACAGATCGCCGAAATCCAGTATGATGCCGATTAAATCGCCGATCAGCGCGGCGATAATAATGGTGCCGGAGGCGGTTAATACCAGATAATAGGAAAGCGATTGTCTGAGCGCCTTATGCTTCACGCAAAGCAGCCCGATAAACAGGGTGATTAAAATCGCATCAAGGGCGAAAAATGAAGGGGTCTGATACCACAGGGTCAGCTTGCTGGTTTCCATTGAGCGGTTGATCGCCCCGCCGCTAACGCCGAAAAAAATCGCCGCCAAGGTACAATAAAAAATGATCTTTTTAAATTTTGCTTCCAGCTCATAGAGCTGGCTGACGATAAGACAGGTTAATCCCGCCAGACTGACCGCCAGACCATGAAAATACATAATTCTTGAATAATCCACTGGCGTGGTGCGATCCACAAAGATGGAAAACGGATTGGCGATAAACACGCTGCCCAGCGCATAAACCACTAACAGCGCCAACAGCCCTTTGATGACCTGAACCCAGGAATAGCGACCCAGCCCGAATTGGGTATCGGGTGCGGATTTATCTGTGTATTGCATAATTACCTTCTGTAAAATCAAATCGTTAAAGATGTTAATTGAGGCACGATCAGGCTAAATTCCGTTTCATCATAATATCCGTTTGCCGATCATTGCCCAGTTGGAAAACATGTGTGCCAAAGGGGATAAAACCGTTTTTGCGGTAAAATGCCAGCGCGTGATGATTATGCTCCCACACGCCAAGCCAGATATAAGGCGCGCGGCGGGCTTGTGCAATATCCAGCGCCGTTTGCAATAAAGCCCTTCCCGCGCCTTTGCCGTGCCAGGCGTTCAGCACATAAATCCGTTCAATTTCCACCGCACTTTTATCCTGCGGTTCGGTCTGCGCGTCGGCAAAATTCAGTTTTAAATAGCCGATCGGCTCGCCCGCCGTTTCGGCGAAATAAAAGGTGCTATGCGGTTCGTGCAACTCCCGCCGTAATTGCGTGCGGCTAAAACGCTGCCGGAGATACCGGTTCATCTGTTGCACACTGTTATCCGCGCCGAAAGCCTGCTCAAACGTGCGTTTGCCGATGCGTTGTAATTTATCCAGATCCGGCATGCTAAGCGGTCGAACGGTTATCATCATTTTTTCCTCACAAAGAATGTGCGCTTATTTTTCAGCCTGATCCGAATCTTGAATATCCTTCAGGCGCTGACTGAAAATCTGTAGCAATTGCTCGAAATGGCGTAACAACGCAGCAAACTTCTCCTCGCCGAACTGTGCGCTTACCTGTAATTCCGCTTGCGTCAGCGCATCAATTAAAGGCCGGACGAAGGCTTCGCCCGATGCGGTCAACCGAATCTGCTTGCCGCGCTTATCCTGCTCGTTGCTTTCAAATTGTAAAAAACCTTTCCGATCCAATTGTTTGCAAACCGACGTCACCGTTTGTTTCGGCAGGCTCCATTTGTCGCCGATCGCACTTGGCGAAACCACTCCGCTTCGCCCTACGGCATATAAAAAATGCAGTTCGTTTAAGGTCAGATTATGTTGTTTCGCCACACCGGCATAGATATCCGACAGTTGAGCGGCAAGTTCCGCCAGTTTATCGAAAGGATTCATCATTCAGCTCCGTCAATTGACCGTAAGTTTTCATCATCCACCGACCATTCGTAATTCAGCCAGTCATTATTCTGTTTTGCGCCCAAGCGCGTATAAAACCGTTTGCCGTGGTCATTCCACGCCGCCACCGTCCATTTAATCTGCACACAGTGCTGCCGTTTGGCCTCCGCACGCAACATCCGCATCAGCCGTTCGCCAATATGCCGGTTGCGGTAATCCGCTGCTACATAAAGCTCTTTCAGGAAAATCACAGGGCGGTTCTGCGCGGTAAACGGCAAAAAATAATACACCGCCATCCCGACCAGACGCCCTTTATCCTCCGCCACCAGACAGTGAAAATCCGGCGGATCTTTATCAAAACCGCGCTGCGTTACAATGTCCGGCGTAATGGCAAAACTGTCGATGTATTTTTCAAACAAGGCGAGTTCTTTCATTAACCGCCACAATTGCAGCGCATCCTGTCGCTGCGCCTTACGAATCAAAACAGTCATAAATGGTATTTCCTGACACACAAGATTATTCCTATATCGTACTAGATTGCTATTTTAGTACGATATAGGAATAAACACAAGGAATTGATCGCATCATTTTGCCTGATTAAAACAGGCTGTCTGTTTTTTATAATCGGACAAGCGGGGATAACACGTTCATGTTACCGTTGATTCCAGCGGCAAAAAGGGACTTCAGCAAACAAAAACGTTTAAAAATTTAACCGCACTTTTTGCCGGCTATGGGCGGGTTTTCATTCGGGCATAAAAAAACCCGGCCGCTGATACCGTGCCGGGCTTTTTCAGGCGCTGTGCTAGAGCCTGCGGCCGAACAGCAATGACAATACGGCTAACACCAAAAAGGCGATAAACAGGATTTTGGCAATGCCTGCCGCGCTGCCGGCGATACCACCAAAGCCCAATGCGGCGGCGATAATGGCAATCACAAAAAAGATGACGGAATAACGTAGCATAATAATCTCCTTGCTTTCATCGTTAAATCGGTTAAACGGCTGCCAAGGCAGGATCGGTATTTACCATAACATAAACACGACCGCACATGCAAAACTCGCCGCAAACCGACCGCACTTGGTAGGCGCGCGGCATGCTTGGGAAATGCCGCTTAATACATCTCATGCGACTGTTGCTGTCCGCGCAGCGGCGGCAACCACGCACTGCCGCCTTTAACGCACATGCTCCACAGCAAATCGGGGATGTCATAATGATCCGCCTTGGCAGGATCCAGCGCGCTGACGATTTCGTCTTCTCTGCCCTGCGCCAGCAATGAACCGATGGTCGGATTCAGCATCACCGCTTTGCCCAAGGCGATAAATTCCGCCCAGCCGGTGCGATAGGCGGCGAGAATCTGTTCCGCGGTCAGCAGATTGCCCACTCCGATTAACGGCAGTTTACCGCCGATGCGCCGGTGCACCAGCTGCATTCGGGTCAGCGCAGTGTCCGCGCCGCGACGGGCTTTTTTGTAAAAATCCCATAACGAAATATGCAAATATTGCAGCGGTTTGGTCACCAGCGCATCAACCAACGCGAACGTATCCTGCATGGTTAAGCCCTGTTCGCCCGGCTCTTCCGGCGAGAAACGGTAGCCGATAATAAAATCCGGGCGTTGATGTGTGTCGCGCATCGCCGTGACGGCATCCACCACCGCCAGCGGAAAGGCCATGCGTTTTTCCACACTACCGCCCCAAGCGTCGGTACGCCGGTTGGTTTGTGCGGAATAAAACTGCTGAATCAAATAATTATTGGCGCCGTGAATTTCCACCCCGTCAAAACCGGCGCGAATCGCCAGCTCCGTTGCGTACGCAAAGGCCTGAATCAGCGTGATAATTTCCGCCTCGGTTAGGGCGCGCGCGCCGGCTTCAGGGTTCTCGCTCGGCGCCACTTTATCCTGCCCGTTCAGCAGCTCGGCAATCGCTTTATCACCGCCGTGGTGAATCTGCAAAATCGCTTTGGCACCCTGCGCTTTAATCAACGCCGCCGTACGGGTCAGGCTGTCCAGCTGGCTTTCGTGTATGGCTTCCGGCTGACCGGTAAACGCCTTGCCGTTTTCCGCCACCAACGTTGCCGCGGTAATAAATAAACCGATATTTTCGGCGCGCCGGGCCAGAAACCGCTGTTCCTGCGCGCTTAAAGTGCCGTCCGGATTGGAACTGAAATGGGTCATCGGCGCCACCGCCAGCCGGTTTTTAATTTCAATGCCGTTATTTAAAGTATAAGGCTGAAAAAGTGCGGTAAATTTTTCGTTCATTTCTCTCTCCTTCGTCATCACGCCGGTCTGCTTCACCGCTAAATGGGCAGACCGCGGTGCGGTTGTCTAACTGGTTGTCATCTTGCGCGTCCGTGACGCTTAAAACACTTGCACAGTGTAACGGATAATCGCGCCGATACTTGCCGGTTTATCTGTAAAACTTGCCTGATTTTCTTTATTCTGTTAAAAAGAGACCATCGACTGTCTGAGGTTTTTATGTCTTTCAAACAACGCATACTGAACAGATTATGTCGGCTTGCGCCGAAAAATCAATTGTGGACCACTCCGATCGCGGGGCTGTACATTCATCACAGCGACAATCAGCCGCACGTTTCCGGTTATATTCAAAAACCGAGTATCTGCGTGGTATTACAGGGGGAAAGAGTGATCCGCCGGGGCAAGGAGGATTATCGTTTCAGCGCCGGACATATGATGTTCTGTCCGGTCAATCTGCCGCTTATCAGTCAGGTGAACAAACCGCCCGCGCGGCAGCCTTATCTGGCGATGTCGCTACAGCTGGATCTGACGCTGCTGGCGCAGGTGGCGACGGAAATCCGCACCCAAACGCCCTGCGCCTGTCCGCCGTCCCAACTGAAATGGGCGCTGAACCGACGCCTGTTCGACAGTTTACTGCGCCTGCTGGACTTGCTTGATTGTCCGCACGATATTCCGTTTCTCGCGCCGCTGATTTTACGGGAAATTTATTATCGGTTATTGCAGTCGGAACAAGGGGATTATTTACGCAGTCTGTTATCTCAGGAAAGCCATATTGCCAAAATCGCCCGCGCCACCCATTGGCTGCAAACCCATTTCGCCGCGCCATTAGCTATTGCCGAGCTGGCACGCCGGGTCGGTATGAGCCAGTCAAATTTCTACCAGCATTTCAAACATGTGACCAGTATGTCGCCGCTACAATATCAGAAATCCCTGCGTTTAAGCGAGGCACGCCGGCTGCTGCAGCTCAATCAACACAGTATCACGCAAATCGCCTATGAGGTGGGTTATGCCAGCCCGAACCAGTTCAGCCGCGAATATAAACGCTATTTCGGCGTCAGTCCGCGCGGGGATAAATAACGCCGCACGGCAAGTTGCGCCGGTAGGCTGAAAAAAGTGCGGTGGGTTTTCCGCCGGTTTTTATTTCATTAAAAACCTCGCCGCAACCGACTGCACTTTATGTGTCGAATGTTCAGAAACTCAGATTTATCCCCAGCGTTACACTGCGCCCCATTTGCGGCACAAACGGCAGAAAAGAGGTGTGCGAATAAATTTTTTGATTCAGCAAATTATTGGCATTGATGAACAACGCGTAATCGACGCCCTGCCATGTTCGCGCATAATTCAGCTCCAGATCGAGCAAATTATAACCGTCGGTACTGTTTTCCAAGGCGGCGACGCGGCGCTGCGCAAATACATGAGTCCATTTCAGTTTCGCACTGAGCGCATCGCTGAATTGCTGTGTCCAGTGCAAGCCCAGCCGTGCCGGCGAGACTCGCGGCGCATCTTTGCCGGCCGGCGCCAAAACGTAATCGTCGTCACGGTGTTCCAGCACCAGCTGCGGCAGATCACGCAGCACGCCGCGCACATAATCGCCCCAGATGCCGAGTTGGGTGCGCTCGCTCAAACGATAGTCGAATTTACCTTCGACACCGTAATAATCGCCTTTCGCCTGCGCATAACGCGTGATCAGCAAATTGCCGCTACGGCGTAAAGTGCGCTTAAAAATGCGGTTGTCAAAACGGCTGTAATACGCGGTGATATAGGCCTGCCAGCGCGCGCTGTCATACGCCAGCGTCAGCTCAAGATTATTCGACACCTCTTTTTTCAGATTTTTGTTGCCGTAATCAAACGAATTGGTGGCGGCGTGATTGCCGTGATAATACAGCTCCATCGGCGTCGGGTGGCGCTCGTTATGCGAAGCGACAAGGCTTAAGGTATAATTGTCGTTCATATACCAATGGGCGCCGGCGCTGTATGAGGTCGCCCATTTGTTATACGGCGACAGATCCGGGTCCTGCAATTTCCGGTTTTTCTTGCTGCCCCACAGATTCAGCAGCCCGCTTGAACCGCCGCTGCTGCGCTGACGTAATTTAGCCAGCGCGGCTTTATCGTAATCAATGTCAATGCGCTGTTTTTCCGCACGGGCAGCGGCTTCGAACAGAAAATCCCGCCAACGCAGCTGCTCAAACAGAAACACACTGAACTGTTTATTTTCATTTTCAATCAGCGCCCATTTTTTGCTTTTGCCGATGCTGACCTCACCGCGCTGCCATACATGATTCACGCCGGGCTTATATTGATTGGACGCCCGCTCCAGCCGCGGCACAAAAGCGCTGCTGGTTTGGGTTTGATACTGCACGCCGATTAAACCGCTCAATCCGCCGAACGGCTGATGAAACACTTCAAGGCGCAGATTTTTGCCCCGATTACGGAATTGATTAATCGGAAAATCGGCGCTTTCTTTTTCATCATGAAAATAATCCGTCTGCGCGTAATTCACCCGGATTTTGTCGATACCCGCCACCGGCCGGCGAATTTCCGCGCGGCTTTCCCAGCGCTTGACCAGCATATCGATATAGGGATTGCCGTGCACAGGATGTCCGAAAGGATTGTTATGGCTGTGCGTGTGGGTGCTTTCCGTGTCGCAGCCGTGAAAATGCACGCTGCCGAGTAAATCCTGATCGTCCATTAAATGCGGATAAAGGCTTAAATAATAACGTGTTTTCCCGATTTTTCGATTATAGCCGTCCTCAAAAATATGGCCGTCGCACAAATCGTATTTGTGATTATGTCCCACTAAGCCGTATTTATCCCGACGCTCGCTATACGCCACGCCAAAATAGCCGTTATCCGCCACCCATGAAAGCCCGACGGTGCCGACCTTGGAATGATTGAAAGAATTCGGCAATCGGTTTACCGGCGCATCATTAAAGATCAGCGACGGCACCTTATAATCGTTCGCATGGCGCTTCAGCCCCTCCGCTCGCAGCACCAAATGCTTGCTCAGCCCCAGCGTCAGCGCCGCATTTTCCACATTTTCCCGATTATTGGTGTTATAGCGAAAACCGAGATCCAGCGCATAACCGTTGTCCGGCACTTGGGTCGGAATACGGTTATCAATCACATTGATCACGCCGGCGGGCGAGGCGCTGGCATACAGCAAGGTGCTGGCGCCGCGCACAATTTCCACTTGCTGAGCCAGCAGAGTATCCGCCGCTACGGCATGATCCGGCGATAAGGCGGACATATCCACCACATCCAGATTATTTTGCAGAATTTTCAACCGCACGCCATCCTGCCCGCGCACTACCGGCGCACTGGAACCGCCGCCGAACTGGCTGCTGTGCACACCGACCTCATCACTTAAGGCATTGCCCAGCGTGGCGGCGGATTTGCGTAATTTTTCTTTGCTAATAAAGATCTCATTCGGCTTGGTCGTTCCGCTCAGCGGATCGGTACTTCGGGACTTTTCCAGATCGGCTTGAACAGCAATTTCCTCCAGATTGATAACATTTTGATTTTTAACCGCACTTTCAGCCAAAACCAGCCCGGAAACTAAAGTCAGACTGACCGCTTTAGCGAATTGATACTTTTTCATATTTTTTAAATTTAAAAATAAAAGACTAACTTATTTTTTAATATAAAATAAGTTAGCCTGAAAAAGCAAGGTGATTAAGAATAATTTTTATTATTGCGGATAAAATCGGCGATACCTATCGCCGTTCACCGGTCGGCGCGATGATCACTCAAGGGAAACAGGCGTGGCCTTCGTTTCAGCAAAAATCGGATCGGGCAGCGGAAGTGCGGTGCGTTTTAAATGAGTTTTACCATATGCCACAATCAGCGCATGATATTCCTGAAACAGGCTCACCTCATGCGGCAGTCTGTCCATCATATACCGCTGAATCTCGGCGTACCGACGCATGTCGGGATGACCTGCTTTGTGCAGCAGGCGTTTCAGGTAAGTGTCCACCACAAACACCGGGCGATTGAAAGCATACAGCAAAATGCAGTCGCAGGTTTCCTCACCGATGCCATGAATTGCCAGCAATTCATGGCGCAATGCAGCGGTGTCTTTATCCGCCAGCGCCGCCTTTGCAAAGCCGTAGTCGTTAAACCAGCGCAATAACGCCAGCACAGTCTGCGCCTTGCGGGTGTAAGATCCCGCCGGTTTGATTTTCGCCGTCAGGGTCGGCAAATCCAGGCGCAGCAAGCGCTCGCCATTAAAATCGGTAAAATTCCGCAACGCCTTGTGCGCATTGCCCCACGCCGTATTCTGCACCAATACGGCGCCGATCATCATTTCAAGATCGCTGTCCGCCGGCCACCAGTGCTGCCTGCCGTAGTGCCGATACAGGCGGTTATAGAGTGTGTTCAAATCGATCATACGGATTGTCTCAATATCATCACTCAAAAAGTTTGCTTTGGGGGTTGTGACTTTAAACAGGCTAGCAAAAAAATATCTACTAATCAAAACAGTCCTGATTCATTATAATGATCTCATTCGAAAGGACAGGAGTCATAACATGAAATCAGTAAAATTAAACAACGGCATTGATATGCCGATGGTCGGCTTCGGCGTATATCAAGTGAGCGACGAAGACACCGAAAAAGCGGTATTAGAAGCCTTAAAAGCCGGTTATCGGTTATTAGACACCGCCGCAATTTACGCTAACGAAGCCGGCGTAGGGCGGGCGATTAAAGCCAGCGGCATTCCGCGTGAAGACATCTTCGTCACCACCAAATTATGGATTCAACGCAAAAACGGCTACGAAAACACGCGAAAAGCGCTCGAAGATTCATTAAACCGCTTAAATTTGGATTATGTGGATTTATACCTAATGCACCAACCGTTCGGCGATGTGCACGAACAATGGCGCGCCATGGAAGACTTGTACCAAGCCGGCAAAACCCGCGCCATCGGTGTGAGTAACTTTCATAGGGATCGCGTAATGGATTTAATCACTTGCCATGAGATCGTACCGGCGGTAAACCAAATCGAAACCCATCCGTTCTACCAACGCGAAGAAGAAGTGGCGTTCCACAAGGAATTAGGCATCCTGCAACAAGCATGGGCGCCGCTGGCGGAAGGTAAATTTGAGATTTTCAGCAACCCGATTTTAACCGCGATCGCGCAAAAACACCGCAAATCCGTGGCGCAAGTAGTGTTGCGTTGGTTAAATCAACGTGGCGTAGCGATTATTCCGAAATCGGTTAAAGTAGAACGTATGACTGAAAATCGTGAGATTTTTGATTTTACTTTAGACAACGAAGATTTAGCCCAAATTGCGACGTTGAATCGTGATGAGATTATCTTTGATCACCGTGATCCGAATAAAGTGAAATGGCTGGCGGAATATCGCGGGTAATGGACACGCGGTCGGATTCTGCAAAAACGTTGCAAAAATCGACCGCGCTTTACCCTCAAGCAACAAATAATAAACCCGATGAAACCTAAACGTTTCCCGCTTTTACTGCTTTCCGTCTCCATTTCCATGCAACCATGTCTTATGCGGCAGAAGTTGGCGTTCAGGAAGGCAACAATATCGCCGTGGTGCAAATTCAAGCGGGCTATGTGCAAAACGGCGTAGTGACTTATAAAGGCGTGCCTTATGCCACTGCCTAGCGTTTTATGCCACCGCAAAAAGTCGCCAACTGACAAGGGGAAAAATTGGCTTTAACTTACGGCGAAATCTGTCCGCAAGTACCGATGGGCGGACGTTCATTCTTCTTTACCGGCCCTGAAATGGTGGAAGGCGAGAGCTGTTTAAATCTCAATGTGTGGTCGCCTTCGGTTTCCGACGGCAAAAAACGCGCGGTAATGGTGTGGATTCACGGCGGCGGTTTTCAGTCAGGCGCATCCAACGATTTAGACAGCTATGATGGTGCGAACTTGGCACGTATCGGCGATGTGGTGGTCGTGTCGGTCAATCATCGTTTGAACGCCATGGGCTTTTTGGATTTATCCGCTTACTGCGACCAATTCAAACAGTCGGTGAACTTGGGAATGCAGGATTTGGTTGCCTCACTTGAATGGGTTAAAGAAAATATCGCTCAATTTGGCGGCGATCCGAATAATGTCACGATCTTCGGTGAAAGTGGCGGCGGTGCGAAAGTACTAACCTTAATGTCAATGCCGAGTGCTAAAGGCTTGTTCCATAAAGGCATTGTACAAAGCGACGCGGTGGAAACCATGGGCATGACTTTAACCTCCCAAAAAGCAAGTCGCCGTGTAGCGGAACTTACACTAGCAAATTTAGGCGTAAAATCAACCGCACTTGATAAGCTTAATAAGTTCACACCAGCGCAAATTAATGAAGCGGCAATCAAAGCTAACTTACAAACCGCAAAAGAGTTAGGTTTAACCGATTTATACAACCGAAATACGGCTTTATCTTGGGCGCCAACGCTTGACGGTAGCATTATTCCACAACAACCTGTAGGCGAAAAATATCCTGAAATGGCTAAAATGTTCCGTTGCTGATCAGCTCAAATTTAACGGAATGGGAAAGTTTCCCACTGCAAATGGATTTGCAAAATTCGCAAAAAAATAACCGCTTTATGTGGACTGAAAGCGAAACCATGGATCGCTTAAAAGCTAAATACGGCGACAAAACCGATGAAATCGTGGCGGCGTTCCGTGAAGCTTATCCAAACCGAATGATTGCCGATGCCTTGTATGTGGACAGTTTCCTGCGTACGCCAGCTTTAAAAACTGCTCGCTTAAAAGCGGATCAACAAGGTGCACCTGTGTATAACTATATTTTCAGTTGGGATACGCCGGTATTTAACAGCGTGCCGATGAGTTATCACACCGCAGAAATCGCCTTTGTGTTCAATAATATAGAGCGTATGGCACAGGCGACTGGCGGCGGTAAAGACGCTCAAGCCCTTGCGGATAAAATGAGCCGTGCGTGGACGAATTTCGCCAAAACAAGCAACCCGAACGCCGAAGGTTTACCGCAATGGGACGCTTACACCCGTGAAAACGGCAACACGATGATTTTTGATAATCAGCCTGAAGTGAAAGCCAATCACGATGAAAAATTGCAACGCTTATTAGCCCCGAATTACAACTTTTAAGGAGCAAAAGATGTTAAAAAAATCTGCAAAATTATCCTTAATTTTGACCGCTTGTGCAATGGCGGTGCAAAGTTTCGCTGCCCCACTTTCTATTGAACAACAAGGCAGTTTTGCCGTGGGCGGTACGGTGAAAACCAGTAGCGGCACTTATCAGCCGTTGCCTGAAATTGCCAAAGGCAAAGAAAGCAATAACTTTATGGACGTATTTAGTGCGTCCGTTCAAGCTGGCGGACAAACCTTGCACGGCGACCACGCCACGGTGTTTTACCAAATTCCAACCAACCCACGCCCTTACCCATTGCTATTTTTACACGGCGCAGGGCAATCTATGCGGACTTGGCAGACCACGCCTGACGGTCGTGAAGGTTTCCAAAATATCTTTTTACGCAAAAACTACCCTGTTTATTTAGTGGATCAACCACGCCGCGGCTGGTCGGGACGTAGCACGGTAGATGCAGAAATCAAAGCCACACCGGACGATCAATTTTGGTTCGCCCAATTCCGTATCGGCACTTACCCGAATTTCAACCAAGGCGTAGTGTTCCCACAAGACAAGGCATCGCTCAACCAATTTTTCCGCCAAATGACCCCGAACACAGGCGCATTTGACGCAAAAGTCATCAGCGACAGCCTAGATCAACTTTTTGATCGCATTGGCAACGGCGTTTTGGTTACTCATTCGCAAGGCGGCATTGTCGGCTGGTTGGTCGGTATGCAAAGCGATAAAGTCAAAGGCATTGTGGCATATGAACCGGGCAATTTCCCATTCCCTGAAGGCGAGGTGCCACCGACCATTACCAGCAAATTCGGCGACATCAAACCTGCGGTAGCAAGCCAAGCAGACTTTGAAAAACTGACCAAAATGCCGATTGTGATTTACTTCGGCGACTTCATCAGCGACAAACCGTCCGACAACCAAGGCGAAGACCAATGGCGCATCCGCTTGAGCCTCGCCAAACAATGGGCGGACGTGGTGAACAAACACGGCGGCAAAGTGGAAGTCATCGAACTGCCAAAAGTTGGGATTAAAGGTAATACACATTTCCCAATGTCGGATACGAACAACGTACAAGTGGCGGAGCATTTGGCGGGGTGGTTGAAGGAGAAGGGGTTGGATAAATAAGCGAAAATGCCGTCTGAAATTTGGGTTTCAGACGGTGTTTCTATATTTTTGCCCATATAATAGAAAGCTTTTCCTTTACTGCTAAAAATAATGCTTTTTTCCAAGAATTAGCTCTTTTTTCTCTATTTATCACTGAATCAATGCTACTAATTTCAAAATCCTCTATTGTTATTTTTCCTTCATTCTTATAAGTCTGCATTTGGGTTAGTAAATCTGATAAGCTGCCTGTTGCAACCTCAGAAAATCGTGCAGACAAATAGAAAGTTTCAAAATGAAATTTAACTTTTTCTTTTCTCTCATTAGTCCACTTTTCTGGCGGAGAAACGTAATATTTCACACTACCAATATTCGAATCATCATCTATATATTCGGCGTATAACCATTGCTCTTCAAAAATAGAACGATCGTCTAAATAGGGATGAATTAACTGCTTATCTTTTTGAGTCGGGAAAAACGCTTTTTTATATTCAGTATTACAATCTTTACAAATTGGAATTAAATTTTCAGGAAAAACAGAAAAATGTCCATATCTACCTTTGGGTAAAAAATGATCTATTTGAGTTGGTCTACCTATTCCGCCACAAAATGGGCACCTTACTAATTGGGAACTATTTATAATTTTGTCATATACATCTCCGCTCCGACAATCTCTTAAGCAATATTCATATAACTTAACCATATCCTCATTTCTTAAATCTCCAAATATAATTTCTTCCTCGGGTAATTTGGTATCAAATAAGAATAAATCATTGCTCATGGCTAAATTTTTATAATTTTCAGCTTCTTGCAGTAAAAAACTTTTTCCGTTTAAGACGCTTTGCTTGTATGTAATATTTCTTTCGCAACATAAATCAATGACTTCTGAGAAACTAGGAATTTCTTTTAGTAGATCTAAATGAATCATTTATTGACCTCACTGATTTTATTGTCTCTAATCCGAATTAATGTTTTTAATAAAATCCTTGCTTCTGTGCCAAGCTGCTCATTAAATTCAAAAAGGATGTCATCATAAGTCTTGCCGCTCTCTACCTTTTTAGTTAATAAATTATGGAATCCAGATTTAATAACTTCTAAGCCAAAAACGTCTCTTGTTAAGACACCAACATTTTCTCCAAACGTTTCAATTTCAGGTCTGATGGAATCCGTTATTTTTCTTGTCCGTTCAATTTTCCACACGCATGATTTGGGAATTTCTTGTAAAACTACAGGCGAGTGAGTAGCTATGATTGCAACACCATTTCTATTATCCAATAAATTGGATAAAGCTCTGATAAAAGCAGATAACAATGGTGGATGTAAATGGCTTTCAGGTTCATCAAGAAGAACAAGTGTTTTTTCTTCCACTGTTGCAACTAATTGAGTCATAATCAATAAGACAGATGCATGCCCAGAACTCATTCGTTTAACAACTTTTAATATATCATCTTTGGTAGAAAAATCATTCATGAATTCACTTAATTGCATTTCAGCAAAATTATCATCTGATTCAAGATTTTTAATCGCACTCAGCCATCGTTCTCGTTTAGCAAAAAGAGACTTACATAGGGAAAATGATTCCCAAAAATCATGTTCAAAATATGATTCTGGCTCTTTTAACTTTTCATTAGATTCTTTTAATCCAATATAGTGATAATGCTTAAACTCATCATTATTGGGAATAAAGGGGTCAAACACGCTAAAAGATACAGCAACTAAATGGCTAAAATAATCATTACCAATTTTTTTAAATTTTTTGTTAGAGAAAAATCCAAGTGGATCTCTTTTATGAAATGCACCTTCAGAATCATCATTCGTATCAATAAATGACTTAATCATTCCGTTTAATAACGTTGTTTTTCCAACACCATTTCTACCTATAACTGCATGTATATTTGTACTGGGTTGTGACTTAGCTTCAACTTTAAACTCTAGGCTGATATTTCCCATTTTTTCTTTTTCATCTCTAATGAAATAGAATTCAAAATCACTTAATGGTGCATTACCATTTAAAACTCGGCTAAATTGTTCAGTTATAGTCTGTTCTCTGATACCTCTCATCAACGAAGTATTAAGAACAGATTCATTCTGGATACTAGAAAAAATCTCAGATTTATAAGCAATATCGTTTAGTTTATCCAGAATTTGTTTTCCCATTCCATCAGGTATGTTCATTAGTTCTACATAAAAATCAACATCTTGACCAAGAGAGAAAAAATCATCAGATAGTGATTCAAATGTGTTATTAGAAAAGTTTTCTTGAATTTTCTTGTAAGTTGCTATTGATTCTTCTTGCCCTTTAAAGCCAATTTTAATATTTCCTATGCGATGCTCTTTTCCATTATGATCAAATACATTCATAAAAAACATAGTAACAAAGGAATAATCATTCCATTTATCTATTGTTAAACAAACTAGATTTCTAGCATTAATAGGAAATTTATCCCTTCTTTCAAATAATTTAAATTGCATATAAATTCTCCTTAACTATCTAAAATAATTCTCAAAAACCCCCTCAAACTCAAACACTGCACCCCCTCAAAAGTATTGCCGTCAAATTCGTCCATCGTCACCACATATTTCGGGTAGTTGTCTTGAATTTTGAGCAGGTTGCCGAATTCTCGTTCGAGCGTTTTTTCTTCGTTAATCGTGAGCGTGGCTTGCACATAAATACGTTCGCCATTTTTCTCTGCCACGAAGTCAATTTCTTGGCTATTTAAACCGCCGATTTTGACATCATAACCTGCGATTTGCAGATGATTGAAAACGCAGTTTTCAAGCAATTTGCCACGGTCTTGCACTCGATAGCCAATCAAGGCATTTCGCAAACCTAAATCTTCAAAATAGTATTTTTCGCCAATCTCAAAAATGCGTTTTCCTTCAATATCATAGCGTGGCACTTTATGGATCAAAAAGGCGTTGGCAAGGTATTCCGCATAATTTTGTACCTGCGTGCTTGACGTAGTAATTTTCTGTGATTTTAAAAAATCAGAGATTTTTTTAGCCGAAAACAAATTGCCGATATTGCTCGCCAGAAATTGCGTAAGTTGTTCTAAAAATTGTACATTTCGCAATGCATAGCGGTTTACAATATCACGAATGGCAATGGTGGAATAGATATTCCGCAAATATTCAAACACAATGTTGTCTTGCAACGGCAAGTCTTTCAGATAAGGCAAACCGCCGTATTTCAAAAATAGTGACATCGCCTTATCACTATCGCCCAGTTTCATAAACTCAAGAAATTCAAAATAGGAAAGAGAATGGACGTTGATTTCAATAGAGCGCCCGCTCAGGCTGCCTGCAATATCCCGTGAAAGCAAATGAGCATTGCTGCCCGTGCAATACAAATCCAATTCGTCATCTAATAAAAGCGAACGCAACGCTTGCTCAAAACCTGTAATTTCTTGAATTTCATCAATAAAAATGTAATTTTTTTGACCGCACTTTTTCTGTTGTTGTACAAAATCATTTAGGTCTTCAGCGGTTACAATGTGGCTAAATGCCAAGTCTTCTTTGTTGATATAAATAATGTGGGCATTTTTATCCGCCGTTTGAATCTCTTGCATAATCTGAAACAGCAAATAACTTTTGCCCACGCGACGCTGCCCTGTGAACACTTTAATCAAACTTTTACCGATAAACGGACGCACCGTTTCAAGGTATTTCCGGCGATAAACTAAATCTTTCTTCATATTAACCCCTTCATTTATGATTGACACTTTACCCTTAAATCAGAAAAGTTTCAATTATATTCAAAACTATTATAAAAAATGCCAAAAATTCAAGTTATAAAATAATCTAATCTACAAACGATAAATTGAATGAAATGATTGAAAAATAAGCCGGATTGGTTAATTTGAAGGTTATGTTTGGTGTTCTTTTCGCTGTTTATAACTGCGAGGGCAATAAACCGTTGCGGAGCAACAATACTATGCGTAACTCCGTACGTCAGTGCGGGGATTTTCAAGTCATTACGACATTTTTATCAATGAAAAACCAAACACAAATCACACTTTTTTAAACGAAAAAGATTTTTAGGTCATCTAAAAAGCAAAAGTGCGGTGCGATTTTAGATTGTTTTCTTATCATTATTGAATCCCATTCACAGCCCCATTAAATTTTCCCTACCTAATCAAAACAATCTGACTTGCCTATAATACGTTCAAATTAATTTATCGCAGAAAAAACAATGATTTTTTCATTAGCCGCGCCGATTGGGGTGTTTGTAGGAATGGCGATTGCTTTTCAAACTGAGGTAAACTCGGTTTTACGGCAAAAAGTGGTATCGCCGTTATTATCCTCTTTTATTTCTTTTGGCAGCGGATCAATAATTTTGATGTTATTGATTTTGTTACAAAATGAGAATTTTCCAATTTCAGCGGAAATTATGCGTCAATCGCCCTGGTGGATTTGGATTGGCGGGTTGCTGGCAATGTTCGGGTTGACCGTCAATATCCCGATTTTTCCGCGCTTAGGTAGCGTACAAACGGCAATTATGCCGATCCCGAACACGTGGATTATCAAGGCGTTAGAAGCATTATAAATTTACTCAACGGTCGTCGCACTAAATTGGTGCTGATAAGTATTTGGTAGTAAATGATCAGCATTTTGATAACGGCTGTGCCTGGAAACGCCGTACCGAACGGTTAGTGCGTGCATCTAAGCAACCTTATACCATCGTTCGCCCAAGCTAGTTTGATTGTAACAAAGCCGATGAACAACGGCTACTTATCACGCAAGGTAGAATCGATTATCCCCTGAGCGCTAATGACGGCAGCGTTTCTCGCTGCTAACTGGCGGAAACCTTAGTGCAGGCATTAACCATTCCAGAAGCGGAACATAAAACCATCAAACTATTCACATGAAAACCACGGATTTTAATGCATTATTTGCCGCCGCCCTTGCCGATATGACGCCAGCGGATTTCGACGACATTAAGGATTCAAATAATCGCCCTTTGGCTCACGAACCGCCAACAGTCGTGCGGGATTTACAAGGAGCGCGATGATTCATCGCAGTTCGCAAACGGTGTGGGTTAGCCGGAATCGTACAAAGCAACCGAAAAACGCACCGCACTTTTATCGTGCTTCAATTAAAGCTGCACGCTATCCAAGCCCATTAATTTATCCATTGAACCGATTTCCGTATGAAACGCTACACCTAAACGGTTCCACGCATTAATTTGCGCAATCGAAAAAACCACATCCGTCAGCTCTTGTTCGCTAAACACTTGGCTGGCGCGTTGGTAAAGGGCATCCGTTAATCCCTCCGGTTGAATACGGGTCAGCGCTTCCGTCAGCTCCAGCGCCATCCGCTCTTTTTCATTAAACAGATTGCTTTCACGCCAAATGGCGACATGGTGCAAACGCATTTCACGTTCGCCGTGTTTGCGGGCGGTTTTGACGTGCATATCCAAGCAAAACGCACAGCCGTTAAGCTGAGATGCGCGGATTTTAATCAACTCTTTCATAAACAGATCGATCGATAAATGCGCCAGCGCACCTTCCACTTTTAACATTTCGTTATAAATTTTTGAACCGAATGACGCATAATTTAAACGTTGCATAATTTTCCTCTCTTATTGATGAACGTGAAAACGATGTCTACTTTACTTGAACGAGTTTTAAATATAAAGTGAAGAAAATCATTTAATCTATACGAGAAATCGAACAATGGCATTAGACAGACTGGAAGCGATTCGTGCATTTTGCCGTATTGTTGAATTAGGCAGTTTTAGTAAAGCGTCGGACGCGTTGGGCGTGGCAAAAACCACCATTTCAGGGCAGGTTCAAGCCTTGGAAGAACGATTGGGCATGACCTTGCTTCACCGTTCAACCCGTCGCGTTTATCCGACAACCGACGGTGTCGTCTATTATGAGCAAGTCAAAGTGCTGCTGGAAAACTTTGATGATTTGGAAAACAGCATTCAAGACAGCGGCACCCTGCGCGGGAAAATCAAAATTGAAACCACGGCGCCGTTAGGATCCCATTTGTTGATCCCTGCGCTGCCCGATTTTTTGAAGAAATACCCTGAAATTCGGCTGGAAATCCGTTGTAGCGAACGGGCGGTGGATTTAATCCAAGAAGGCGTGGACTGCGCCTTGCGCGGCGGCCCGGTCACCGAACCGGATTTAGTCTGCAAGCCGATCGGACAAATGCGCTTTTGCCTGTGCGCTTCGCCACGCTATTTAGCCCATGCGCCCGAACTGTCTCACCCACGGGATTTAGCTAATCATCAATATATCGGCTTTCGTTTTCCCGTCACCGATAAACTTCACACCTATACCTTAAAAAACGGCGACGAAAGCTATGCGGTGGAATTAGCGCCTTATTTGACCTTTAACAATGCCGATGTGTATTGCCATGCCAGCCTTGCCGGGCTGGGCATTATCGCCATGCCGCGCGCCTCGGTACAACGTTACTTTGAAAGCGGTGAATTGGTGGAAGTGCTGCCGCAGTGGCAAACCAGCAGTATGCCGATCAGTATTGTTTATCCTTATTCCCGGCGACTTTCCGCCCGTGTTCGAGCCTTTGTCGATTGGGCGGCAAGTCTGTTTGACAATAATCCGATGTGGGGGAAGGATTAACAAGCGGTCACTTTTTAGGAATTTTATTATTTATACTTTTCGGATAATCTATCCTAGTTTTTGCTATGTCGTACAAATTTTAATTAAGATAAAATAATTCCAGTCATTTAATTTTAGAGGAAAGCAATATGAAAAAAACGCTTCTCGCCACCCTCATCCTGATGTCTGCCACCACTTATGCCAAGGTGGAAAATCCGACGGTCAATACCGGCGAAGCGAATTATAAAGCCAGCGTACTGATCGATAACCTTAACAATCCGTGGGAAATGGTGTGGGGAGCGGACGGCAACATTTGGGTCACCGAACGCCAAGGCAAACATATCTCTATCGTTAATCCTGAAACCGGCGCTCATAAGGTGCTTTACACCTTAGAGAACGCCTTTGCCGACCGTTAAGCTTTGCCCGATACGATAAAACTGCCCGCCAGCCACATAGTGCAGGGTTTTCAGCTCATCGGGAGCTTCGTCAAATTTCCAATGGCCGTCTTCAAAAATACGGTCGTCCGCCCATGCCGCCAGCACTTCGCCGATAAATAAATCATGCTCGGTTTGATTGTGCGGCTCGTTAATCAGCTTGCAAATAATCCAACCTGCACAGCCCGACACCAGCGGCACATCAAAACCATTTTGATAAAAACAGTCTACATTAGCGATTTTATCGGGATTTTGATAACGGCTTTCCCCCATTGCGATAACTAATTCCGCTTGCGCTGCCGTTGGAATTTGCACCGCAAACAGACCGCTTTTTTCAATCAATTTTCGGGTAAAAGTTTGTTTATCCACCACGATCATCATTTTCGCCTTGGGCGCAAAATCCAATGCGCACACCCACGCCGCCGACATAATATTTTCTATACCCTCAGCTTTGGCTGAAATCATTGCCGTTGGACCGTGATTCACCAAACGATAAAATTTTTGAATATCTACTGATTGAATTGCCATTTGTTACTCCGTTCATTAAAAAATACAAGCGAGATAAACTTTTGAGATGATTTTACAAAGAATTTCTCTCAAGCTATACTCCAGACAAGAAAATTTACTACTATCAAATTATCAATAAAAATTTGGTTTTAGTGGCACTTAAGATTCATTATAATATTTCAATAAATCTCTTTCATTACCTGAACCATAATCAAGTAATTTATACCTTGAATAAATATTTAATAATATTTTTTGGAATTCTGTTAATTGACCATAAATTGGTTTCGATATTTCTTGTTGTTTTAATATTCTCTTTAAAATTGCCAATATCCATATACTCACTTTAAATGCATTGATATATAAAGAATAATTAAGGGATCTTGATAACGGTTTTCTGATAACTCTCACTACTAAATTTATAATTTTTTCAAATCTAGATAGGACTAATTTTTGTTCTTTCTCAGGTAATCGTAAGAATAAATAAACGATTTCGTCAGAAAATTTCCCTTCGGTCATATCTCCAAAAAAGACATGATTATTCTCATCTCTGATAGCCTTACTCCAATTAACTTCCAAATCTTGAAGCCAAATATCCATTATTTGATAATATGAAATCAGTTTATTTTGAATCATAGGTTCTAATACACTATCCAGTACCCAACAATACTGATGATATAACTTACCTAATCTCCCTCGTAAGAGGTTCAGAAATTCTTCAAACCGCTCTTTATTGATAGGGTGTTTAGCCAAAATTTCTATAAATCTTGATAAAAATAAAGTATGAAACTTATCTTGTCTAAATACTGACTCTCTAATAAACCATAATAATATTTTAGACTTATCAATTGTAGGATGTTCATAAATAATTTGGCAAACTTTATTCTCATCAATTTTTTTCTCAAAAAAGAGAGAACGAATCTTAATAAGGCCAATCCATTGAAGAAAGTAGTGCTTACTTTTAAAAAGAGCAGTCCATTTATCCAAACAATCAAAATCCATACAGATATATCTTAATGTATCTGTAATTAGTGCTCTTTGCCTATGATTTTTATAGTTAAATTTGATTAATTGTTCTTCTAACCATTCAATTAATGTATCAGAAGAAAGATTCCAAAGTATTTTTATAGCAAAATAATCAGCATAAGAAATCTCATTTGGCTCATATCGGAAAACTCGTTCAGGATACTCATAACAAATGAGCCTTTCAAAACTTATCTCTAAATATCTATTCAAGTCCAGTACAATATTTTTATTTCTCAGCTCTAAAGCATTTCCTCTTGTAGGATTTAAATAAACTATTAATTTATCAACCAATGTTGATGAAATATTCCTATACCCCACATCATACCAATATCTATCAGCAGGAATGTGGGCTAGTAAAGTTCCAAAAGCATCCCATTCTTCAATAAAATTTCCAGATGAAAAAGGGTCGTTAAAAAATATTGAAGGTATATCAGTATATTTTTCCCTATAATCTGTGAATTCTAACTTTACTTCTAATAAATATTTCTTTAGCACATCGCCAGATAGGTTTTCTAATTCTGGTTGCTCCCACCATTTTGCTAGAACCCAACCTAATTTAGAAAATTGGTATGGAGATTTAGTATCAAATAATTTCCTTTCATTTCGGCTTTTGGGTTGATAAGTTGTAGAATCAAAAATAGCTATTTTATCACTTACTTCCTGAGCTTGTATTAATTCATCAACATAAGAAAAAATAGGATATAATATGTCTAATGGAATTTCCGTAACTAATAATGGATTATTTTCATTAGCACGTTGTATAGAATTCGATAAATGATATCCTGCTAAGGGCTTACCATCATTTTCACGAATTAGAATCATTCGATCATGTAATTTTTCAAGTCCGAAAACCTTTAATTTTACGCTGCCTATTGTCTCAGCCCAATTCTCACATTGTTTTACTAAATGATTAATTCTCTCTTGTCCTTCCTCTGTTTTAGATGTAAAAACTATGTAATTTCCATCAGAAAAACCTAGCCTGTTCAGTAAATTAATTCCTACATTTTCCATAAATGGATCAAACCAAGCAACTTGGGCATTAGGATATTTTTCAAGTGCTTTTCTTAACCAGGTGACTAATTCAAGACGACTTTCTCCATTAAATGATAATTTTGGAAAAAAATGTGAATTAGATGAAGTAGGCAATATTGTTTCTAAGTAATTTTTTATCTCAATATTAGCATCAAACCACGGATCTTTATGAGCATTATTAACTGAAAATTCAGAACGATGATAATTTAGTCTCTCTATAGAAGTAAATTTTTTTGCTTTATGAAGAGATGATTTAGGTAACCCTTTTTCTAACCAAGGATCCTTTTCAGGATTTGAAATATTTGAGATGGCATTACTTTGAAAATTTATGGTTCGCACTAATGGATATCCCTCTTGAACCAATAGGGTAAAACTAGAAGCATCTTTCTCGAATATTTCAAGTGTATAAGCATTAAATATTTCATTACTATAATTATCTATTTCGAACTCCAAGCTATAAGGATACTCAGAAATTGTGAATTCTTTTATTGAGGTAGATAATAAACTATCTCCACTAAATGTTTTTAATATAGCTAATAAAGGCTTATCAGATAATTTTTCATAAATATTTAATATATTTTGTTTCTTTAATTCTAAATCAAATTTCTTTTTTTCTTGATTATTAATACTTGGGGATGATAAGAATTCAAGATCTCCTAACCGCCACGAATCTATGCCCGCAATGTCAATGTTTTCATTTGCTAGCTTTCCACCGATCATAGTTAATACTTGTCTAGATATTGAAATATCCAATTTATTCCAAAGATTGGTTTTATTAAGCAAACTAATAGCTGCACTATTATAACTAGCTTCTGAATTTGGACTTACTTTAGTTGTATCCCAAACATAGTTCTCTCTTGGTGGAAGATGCATTACAGGCCTAATGCTACAAGGAAAAGATAATTTCAATAAACTGAAAACAGATTCTAATTTTTTGTCTGTACTAGCTTCAATTTTAGCTGAAATGTCTAAAAATGACTGTTCCTGAAGTAACCCTTTTACAAAAATAGCTAATTTCTCCGATGATGTAAGAAGCTGGATAGAAATAACCTTTGCTTTAATATCCTTAATAGATATAGATTTATTATGCTTCGATAGGTCTGATGTCCATTGATTGTTTTGATAATCAGAAGAAAGAACTCTCCCATATAACCATTGATAACTTTTACTATGAGTTTCTTCTAGTTCCAGTACCCACCCCTGAAAACAAACAGCTTCATTCCCATGAAAAAGCTCATTCATCCTTTTATCATTAAGAATTCTTTGTATAAATTCATTTTGTATTGATACCATCATAATTATTCCTTAACAAAAACTCCCCAATATGCTGATGTTCAATCCCATCAATATTGTCTTGCTAAAAAATCGTCCATCATTATTACGTATTTCGGGTAGTTATCTGTAATTCCCTTGTGTCTTCAAAATCTCTTCATTTCTAATGCTTTTAAGTAGTTATAAACAGTGTTACAAATCCACTTCTAGTTGTTAACTTTTAAAATAATCCGCCACATTTTTGCCTGAAAGAATGTTGCCGATATTATCAAACGCATATTTCACAATGCGTTCCAACAGCTCCACATCACGAATTTTATGGCATTGCACGGTATCTCGTAAAATCACAGATAAATATTTTGCACAATTTTATAATGGTCTCAAGCTTATAATCAGCAGTATGAACTATCGAGTATGAACTATCGGAAATCCACCTTTGCGTAGATATTCGTTAAAAAGTGCGGTGGGATTTTTCGTAGGTTATTGGCTACAGCCCTGCCTTAAATTACAATTTTTTATGGTTATAACCATAAATATCTTTTGATAAATTAAATGTTTTTATGGGAATAACCAAATAAAAAGTAGGATTAGCAAAAACGCTTAAAAAGCTCACCGCACTTTTATGATAAAATCTCTAGCCAAACACTTTGGTCAAATGCGCTTTGTAATCCGCTACAAATTTCGGCACATCAGGGGATTTGATCACATCGTTGCAGATAAATGTCGGCAACGCTTCTTTGATACCAATAAATTCGTTGGCTTTGTGAAAGTGTAAATAGACACCGTCCACGCCTTGTCCTGCAAAGAATTCATTAGGATCGGTAAAGGCTTCAATCGGGGCGTTCCAGGTTAAAGAGAGCATATGTTTTTTGCCGTGGAGCAAACCGCCGGTGCCGTAATCTTTGGTCGGATTAACACGGTGGCGACCGTCACTGTGATAAAGTTTGCCGTGTCCTGCGGTAAACACTTCATCAATGTATTTTTTTACCGTCCAAGGCTCGCCCATCCACCAGCCCGGCATTTGCCAGATCACCGTGTCCATCCAAAGGAATTTTTCCACTTCTTCGGCAATGTCGTAGCCGTTGTCAATCACAGTTTCTCGCACGTTATGTCCGAGTTGTTCCAACACTTCGCGTGCAGTGTTGTGTAAGGTGTGATTAAGCCGACCGTTTGAATGTCCGAAACTTTTTCCACCGTCTAATAATAAAATGTTCATTTTCTTTCCTTTTTATTGATTGATTAAAATTTGTCGCATTCAACATGGCGTAAAATTACACTTCACTTCATCTGTCAGTTTATTGGCATGAAATAAATAAAATGGTTGAGTTTACAATTAATATATTTATATAAAAACGGTCGGATTGCAAAAACTTCGCAAAACTATCCCGCACTTTTTCTATTTATCCAATCCTTTCTCTTTCAACCAATCCGCCATTAAATCCGCAAGTTGTCGGTTGTTTTTCTCGCCCATAAGGAAGTGCGAATTACCTTTAATACCGATGGTCGGCAAGTGAACTAAAGTCGCGTCGCCGCCGTGTTTGTTGATGGTCTACACAAATTGTTGCGCCATGGCAAATTCGGTGCCCCATTTGTCTTCACCGACATTTTCAGAGCCGAGTTTAATGTAGTCGCCGTAATACAACACAATCGGGATTCTCGTGAGTTTCAAAAAGTCGTTCATCGGTACGCTAATTGCGGTTGTAGACAAATGTTCAAATTTGGCTTTGGTGATTTTCGGCATTTCCGTTTCAGGGAACACAAACGGCGTGCCGCCCGGCTCATAGGCCACAATGGCTTTCACTTTGTCGCTGCGGATTGCCGCACGCCAGCCGATGGTGCCGCCCATAGAATGGGTTACCAACACGGCGCCGTCCGTTTGATTGACCAGTTGCGCCAACACGTCGGCATTTAAATCGTTATCCAGAGGACCGGAACCCACCGACCAACTTTGTTGGAACGCTTGATAATTGCGCTCGCCTGTCGGGAACTGCGTGTTCGGCAAGGGATTGCCTTGGGCGTCATAGTGTCCGACACGGGATAAAATGTAGAAAGTTTTATCGCCATACATCGGATTGCCCGCCCAAGGGGTAGCTGGATCTAAAGCTTTGGTGGAAAGATTGGACTCGCCGCTGCGTGGCTGATCCAGCAAATAAACGCTGTAACCTTTACGTAAAAAGAGATTATTAAAGCCTTCGCGTCCGTCCACCGTGCTTTCCCACGTGCGTTTGGATTGTGCGCCGCCGTGCTGGAAAATCAGCGGATATTTTTTCGCCTTCACCGGCGTTTGATAATTCACATAAGCAAAATCGCCGTAAGCACGCTGTCCTTCCGGTGAAATAAAGTTTTTCTGTGAAAACGTGCCTTTGTGAGTCACATAACTGCCACCCACGGTAAAACTGCCCTGTTTTTCAATCTGTAACGCCGACGAGTTGATGTTTTGACAACCTGAAAGCACGGCAAGAGAAAGTGCGGTCAAAAATAACGAAGTTTTTTTCATTGTTGTTCCTTGTTACAAGTGAAAAGGTTGAAAGTAAAAATTCAGCGGCATTATAGCGACACCCATTACAAGGAAAAATGGGGTTTTATTCATTACACTGTTGAAAGCTATTCAACAATTTGACGCATAAACGAATACAAGCGGTCGTTTTCACAAAAACTTTTGCAAAAACGACCGCACTTTTACTGACTAATACGCTGTTTTATTTTTCGCACTTTTTGTTAAACCGTCTAACCACGCTTGGTGTCCGTTTACCATTGGGTTTGGCACGGTTTCCGCCAAGCCTTTTGCTAGCTTACCGATTTGGCTTTCTTCGGTTAGCACACGCACACGGTTATTTGGCAAATCTTCCAGTAACCAAGCGTGATACACATCGCTGAAATCATCGCCTTCGCCAAATGTTCCCGACCACGCCAAACGAGCCGGATTGCCGTCTTTTGCCGGCTCAAATTCTTCCACTTTAGACGTAACGTGAAAACCGAAGGTATCAAACACAAAAATCGCCCCCGCAGAAAGTTGTGTGATTGAACCATCGCCTACCACAATATTTTCCGCATTGTTGTAATAAGTCGGCCAGGCTTTGGTGTCAATCAGATATTGCCACACTTCCGCTACGCTCAGGCCTTTAATAATCACTTCGTTAGAAACGTAGTTATCTGTTTCGCCCGGGGTGTATTTTTCAGGCCAAATAATTGCTGGTTGTGAATATGTCATTTTGAATTCCTCTTATTGATTTAATTAAACATTCGTTAAATCGCTTAACGTGAGATGATTTTAGAAAGGTTATGTTATATTGTCTAAATACAAAAAATGATATTTAATATAAGCAAAAATGATATTTGCAAAAAAGAAAGCAAATCTCACCGCTTGTACGGAGCAAAAATGAAAGACCTACGCACCTTAGATTTAAATTTGTTGAAAGCCTTTGACGTGTTAATGGACGAAAAAAACGTGAGCAAAGCAGCAGAACGGTTGGCGATTACCCAACCTGCGATGAGCGGCATTTTGGTTCGTTTGCGGGAAAGTTTTAATGACCCATTATTTGTGCGTGTGCAACGTGGCGTCGTGCCGACCAATCGGGCGTTGGCATTGGCTCAACCGATTAAACAACTGCTTTCTGATGCGGAACAGTTACTCAAGCCACAGGCGTTTGATCCACTAACGGCGGAAATGACAATCCGTATTGCCTGCACCGATTATGCAATGCGTGCAGTGATTGTGCCGTTTTTGCGAGTGTTGAAACAACGTGCGCCAAAGATCAAAGTGGCAGTGCTGGCGATTAACGAAAGTGCGGTACAACATCAATTAGAACAACGGTTACTTGATTTTGCGCTGGTTACGCCAGATTTCCACGCACCAGATATTCACGCCAAAGCCTTGTATGATGAGCAATATGTATGCGCCGTCCGCCACGATCACCCGGTTGCCAAACAAAATAGTTTATCACTGGAACAATTTTGTCAACTGGAACAAGCATTGGTGTCCTATCACGGCGGCAGTTTCAGCGGTGTAACCGATGACGCGCTAGCTAAATTGGGGTTAAGCCGCAACGTGAGTTTATCGGTACAAAATTTTATCGTTCTGCCCGACCTATTGGCACAAAGCGATTTGCTCGCCGTTGTGCCAAGACGATTGGTCAGCAACCTACCGCAACTCAAACTGTTTGAACCGCCTCTTACGATTCAAGGCTTTACTAAAACGCTGATTTGGCACGAACGCACCCATCGAGATGTAGCGTATCGTTGGTTGCGGGAATTGATGACGGAGGCTTGCCAATAAACAAGCGGTAAAATTTCAATTAAATTTTAAAATATTATAGTGTTACATATTTTAAAGTGACAGAAATTTCAATTCCTCAAATATGGTTAGTATACTTACTATATATTACTTATAGATACAACATTTTTTGTATTTCTTCCCACTACCGCATGGACAAAGCTCATTTCTCCCAACTTTCTTTTTGGATTTTTCTGTTTGAAAAAAAAATGTAATCTTTTTAGAAAAAGGAAATATTCCACATTTTCTATCCATTTCATCAGATTGCTGCCATTTATAAATCTTATTTACCCCAAATCGTACTTTAGCATTATCAATGTCAATGGCAATCCCAAACCAACGATCCGATTTGTGTTTATACTTTCCTATTTCACAATGACTATTTAATGTTTGGATTGCTACATCATCAGGCTCATTTGTGCAGTGAATTATTAAACCACAAGAATGATCCTCATCAAAGGTTAACGTAAGATCATGTAACTTTCTATCGCTAGAACCCGCTTTCTGAATTTTACAAATATTTTCATTTAACACAGATACCGTATTTTCACCTATCATTAATAATTCAAAACCCAAATCAATAACATTAGGATTTGGATTTTTTTCAATGTCTTTGATTAATTTATCGAAAAATGTTCCTTGATATTTGGTTAATATTCCTTCAGGGTAAATCCTGTTTGATAATCCTGTTCTACGAGATAACATAGCTAAATCTAGCTCAGAATTTAGATCATCCCTTAAATGTAGCACTATATTTTCTTTATCTAGATACAAATTATTACTTAGATGATAACCAAGAATCGTTAACTCATGATTAGAATGAATTTTATCTCCATATAAGACTCTGCGATTTATATAGCTCAAGAAATAGAGAGGAGTTTGTAGCATTTCAGCAATTGCATCTAAAGTAAAAATATCTATTACAAAAGCTGGCTTTATTATCGAATGCATTTTTTGCTTTAGAAAATTTCTAGCCAGTGTTGCTAGTGCAGGGTAATGATCAGAAACAATAGAAAGAGGATATATTTCAGCAAAATTTCTACAAATATTCAGTTCTTCTCCTGAGAATAAGAACAATCTATTTTTAGAATTTAGAAGTAAATTTCCACATTCAATAGCTTGATCATAAGATGCTTGAATAGCTTTCTTAAAATCATCTTGTAAAGCATCATCATTCCCTTTACGAGCAGCTATAGTTAACTTTTTTGCTTTAGCTTGTAATATAATTGCTCTATTACCAAAAACAACAAGCACATCAATCTCACCTAATTTATTACTATTATTATCTCTTATTTCAATGTTTTTAAATACATTATTCTCACCAAAAATTTCTTTTAACCGCTTATAAGAAAAATCTTCCGTAAACATCCCTCTATGTTCCATTGCTTTGTCTTTATAATTACTATCTTGATTAAACCAAAAGAATGGTGTTTCATATAATGCTTCCAACAAGCTATAATATTGAAAAAGAAGAAATTTACCATTCTCCAACGGTAAAATTGGATATGCGTTAGTTACATTAAAATCATTTATATTTTTAATATCTGGATAATCTATTTTTTCTAGTAAGCTAAATGAATAAATAATTTTTTCTATAGTTTCCTCATCTATATTAGTTTTAGATTTAATATCTTGAATAGAGAAAATATATCCATCTAAAATAGTCCAATTATCTAGAGGCTTATATCTCATAGATAGTAATGTATTTTGTATTTTCTCTAATTGTATCTTTTCTAAAGACAAAACAACCTGATAAAGTTTTTCTACCGAATACCCTTTATTATTGATAAACCATTCATCATCATAGCTATATTTAATTCTTGACAATTCTCTGTATTGAAAGTGATATGCAGATTCGCTGCTATAAAATATAGGCTCTCGTAGCATCTGACCTGAACGCATATATTCTTGAAATTTATCAATTGAATTCAAACAGCCTTCTAAATGTAAATTAGTCTTCATCATTGATAAATGTAATTCTTCTAGTAAGTATTCTGTTTTATCTATAGTTTCTTGAAATAATTCAGGCTTAGGAATTGTTAAATCAAGTGGTGTTTGGCACATTAGACCAATTAGCAAAGATATTTCATTTCGGATTAATCGAGTTTTATTATATTGCCCTAAAATATCATCTGTAGTCACTTCATCAGAACTGGAAAAAATAGAATTATCTCTAAAACAAAAAGAGGCTACTACATGAGCATATCCAGATTGTTGACATAACTGTTTCAACTCTTCAAAAATAATATTTTCATTTCTAACATTCTCTATTGGTAACATCATCTTCTCCTTAAAAAACAACAACGTGTAAAATTATCAGTTTCCTACCTATTTTTACATATTAATTATTATGATTTAGCAAATTTATAACAAACTTTGGGTTCATTTCTTCTACTTAAAAGTTAAATAACCTTAAATTGAAATAATACTTGCAAAAAAGAACGAAAATCTTACTACTTGTGCGGAGCAAGAACAAAAGACCTACGCACTTTATATCCCCATAATCTCAAACATTTCACGCCAATCGAATTGTACTTGCTCAATGGGTGGCAAAATGTTTTGTTCAAAATAGAAACGTAATGTGGTCAAAACGCAAGTGGCGAACAAAGTCGCTTGAAATTCCCAATTTTTGGCTCGTTCGGGAAATTTTTGTTGGGCTTGGCTTAAAAAAGCGTTTTTGAGCAACTGTTGCATTTCGTGAAACAAGCGGTGGCGTTTGGTGTCGATTTTCCACAATGCCAGCAAGATACGGCGTTTTTCATAGAGTTCAGGCATTAGCTCTTTCATCACGGTGCGTACATCAGGGGCAGATAGCCGTTTGTGCAGTAATTTGGCGTAGCCTTGTTTAAATTCCGCAATCATTTTGCCTGCCAAACCGCTTTTGCCGGGGTAATATTTATAAAAAGTGTTGCGATTTACCAAAGCACGCTCGCAAATTTCCTGCACCGCAATCTCTTTAAAGGTTTTTTCATACAATAAATCAATAAACGCCGTCTGAATGGCACGTTGAGTTTTTAATACGCGTAAGCCTGCCATTGTTTTTCCCTTGAATTTTATAGATATTTTATCTACTCCTTATCTAAATAAATAGCTAAATTTGAAAATCTGTATTGATAAAATGACACTTCAAGCAAAACCCACCATATCTTTGCCTTTTGGCTTTTCCTATAATGCCCACATTCATCGCAATTAAAGGACACATTATGTTGAATTTTTACCGTACCCATTGGTACTACTTAACCTTGCCCGTTGCTATGTTAGTCGGGGTTTATTTGCGTTGGAATACGGAACAATTAAGCCGTCTGCAAATTTTGTTGGGGCTGAATTTTATGGCTTTGCTGTTACATCAGTTTGAAGAATACGTTTTCCCCGGCGGTGCACCACTGTTTATCAATATCGGCACCTTCAACGAGTAAGAAAACTATCTTCGTTCCCCCGGCAATATGTTGTCGTCAATGTGGGTAAACAGCTTGGCTCATCTGGTTTATGCCGTAGCGATTTTTTTACCGCAATGGACTTGGCTGGGGATTGCGATGATGTTATTTAATCTAATGCAACTTGTCGGACACGGTTAGCAGATGAATAAGGCATTGAAAACCTGGTACAACCCTGGTTTGCTCACCACCGTTTTGCTGTTCGTGCCAATTAGCCTGTATTACCTTTATCTTGTGGTACAAAACGACAGCACGCCTGACATCGCCGACCGCTATCCGCTCAACAATATGTCGGCACTTTGGACGAACTGGGGAACAACTCTGTTTATGTATCTACCGCCGATTATCTTCCCCAACACCATTTGGCTTGGGCTAGTGCCGATGATTTTCGGTGGCGTGGCACAACTGCTTATTCACGGCATTGTGAACAAAAAAATGCTGAAAAGCCGTTATAACGCAGGTTTAGCAACCACGCTTTTCGGACATTTTCCGCTTTTTGTCGCCTATGTATATCATATTGAAGTTCATCAGCTGGTGATTTGGTGGGAATATTTGTTGGCTGCGGTGCTAATAGTAGCGTGGTATGTGGGCGTTATTCGGATTGTTATCCCGAAATTATGGGAAGATAAAAACTCGCCTTACCCATTTAACCCTGCACAAATGGCGAAGTTTGATCGACTTTATCCGCAGATGAAAAAATAAAACAAGCGGCGGGATTTTGAAAGAAACTCACAAACTGAAAAAACTTCGCAAAATCCTACCGCACTTTATTTTCCATTATTCTTATTAGGGCAACAAATAATTCTGTTTTTATTGATTATTTGCCCATTATTACCGCTCTAAAATAAGCCCGTTCTCTACTTTTATTGAATTTAATTCACAAAGTCATTCGATTTTTTCTATCTAATCAACATAATCAAATCATTTTATAATGCCGTCATTGCAATCATTCAACAAAAGGAAATTCAAATGACACAACGAATTTTAGGCAAAGATTTAACCGTTTCGTCCATTGGCTTGGAGGTTATGGGCTGGAGCACGCTTACGGTGCGCAGGCGGATCGGGCGCAGATGGTGAATTTAATCCAAAGTGCGGTGGATTTGGGCAATACTTTATTTGACACCGCGCCAATTTACGGCGAAAGCAACGAACAATTATTAGGGCAAGCGCTGAAACCGATACGTGAAAAAGCGGTGATTGCCACCAAATTCGGCATTGTGGGAATAGAATTTAAAGAAGGTAAATTCGAGCAGCAATTAGACAGCTCGCCGCAAGCCATTCGTGAGCAAGTGGAAAAATCGCTGCGCAATTTGCAGACGGATTATATCGATCTCTATTTTCAGCATCGTATTGACCCGAAAATCGCGCCTGAAATCGTGGCAGAAACAATGGGCGAGTTAATCAAAGAAGGCAAAATCCACCATTGGGGCGTGTCTAATGTGCCGTTGGATTATATACGTAAAGCCCACCAGATTACGCCGATTACAGCAACGGAAAATCAATATTCCATGCTGTTTCGTGAGCCAGAGCAAGGGCTGTTTGATTTGTACGAAGAACTGTCTATCGGTTTTATGGCGCACAGTCCGCTGGGTAACGGCTTTTTGAGCGGCAAAGCAAACAGCAATTTCGCTAAAAACGATGTGCGCCGTTCGATGAAGCGTTTTAGTGCCAAAGCCGTCAATAAAAATCAGCCGTTGCTGGATTTTATTCATCAACTGGCGCAAGGGAAAAACGCCACCGCTGCGCAAATCGTGTTGGCGTGGGAATTGGCACAACGTCCGTTTATCGTGCCGATTCCGGGCACCACCAAACTTTCCCGTTTACAGGAAAATCTCGGAGCAATGAATGTGCAGCTTTCCGCTGCGGAAGTGGCGGGAATCAACCATATTCTCAATCAGTTGGAGATCGATGAGAGTTATTTTTAAATAAACGCGGTGAGGTTGCCAAACCGTCAGTTCGTCTGAAAAAACGTTTGCCAATCCGACCGCACTTTCATCTGGCGCGGTGGCTCAAATAAATTTTTTCTAACAGTTCATACACCACCAGCACCCGTTTCGCGGTGATGGTTTGTCTGGGGCGATACAAATAATACGCCCATTTTTGTGATTCGCTATAAGGAAACACTTTGACCAGTTCGCCGGTTTCAAAATAGTGCTGGCAATCCATATGCGGCAGCTGGGCAAATATTCTGCCCGCCAAAACCGCTTGTAGCAGGGCTTTCGTGTCGTCGGTCACCACATTGGCTTGATAAATGGGAATCCGTTCGTCATTCACATACCAAGGCCAAGGTCGATTGGTTTTGCTGTTCAGCAGGCTTCCGATCGGAAAGCGTTCCACCAGATCAATGATATTTTCCGGCTGCCCGAGTCGGGCAAGTAGTTTCGGCGCGGCCACAATCGGCTCGTTCAGCATGCGGATTTTTTTCGCGATCCAGTTTTCTTCGGGCGATTGGGTAATTCTCACGCCGATATCGATTTGATCTTCCACCGCTTTTAACACATCAAATCCCGTGCGCCAATCAATGCGAATATCGGGATACGGCGCTAAAGCAATCAGCAACCGCTTCAGCACCCAATCGCTGTAGGCCGACGGCGGTGCGGTGATGCGCACGGTGCCGGCCAGCTCGTTATCATTAAGCTTGGGCGCGCCAAATAAAGCGTGTTCCTGCTGTAAAAACTGTTCCGCTTTGGGCAGCCACTGCGCGCCGAAATCCGATAAGCGAATAGAACGGGTATTGCGTTTAAATAATTGTTCACCCAATTCATTTTCCAATTCGCCCATCACGCGGGTAATCACTTGCGGTGAAACGGAAAACCGCTCCGCCGTGGCTCGAAAGCTTAAGGTTTCGGCGGCAACCACAAAATATTTTAACGCATCTAATCGGTTCATAATCTCATTTTCCGGCATTGTGTTTTCTGTTTTTATTCATTTTAGTGAGATTAAAACGGGATTACAATGTACACATTCAAACGTTAATCATTTCGTGTGATAAAAAGATGAAGAAACCGTTAAAAACAACCGTAATTTTGACCGCACTTTTAACCTTGTCGGCGACAGGTTTTGCCGCCGACACCCTAGTCGCAACCACGCGAACAGCACAAGGAGCAACACAAATGACCCTTTCGCAACGACAATCTTCACTCGCACAAATCGGCGCATTTACCGCCAAAGGTGATATGCCTGAACTAAAAGGAGCGATTGAACAGGCACTTAACAACGGCTTAACCGTGAATGAAATTAAAGACGCTATGGTGCAGCTTTACGCTTACACCGGCTTTCCGCGCAGTTTAAATGCGTTAAATGCGCTTTCTGAAACGGTAAAAGATCGCCAAACAAAAGGCCTGGAAACTGAAATCGGTCGTGAGCCAACTCGTGATACCAAGGCGGATATGCTCGCCAAAGGTACGCAAACCCAAACGGATCTTATCGGTCAAAAAGTGGATTTAACCGCCCTTTCGCCCGATATTGATCGTTATTTGAAAAGCCATTTATTCGGCGATATTTTTGCCAGCGATTTACTTAACTGGCAGGAACGGGAAATCATCACCGTTGCGGCATTAAGCGCGCTGCAGGGGGTGGAAAATCAGCTCAATGCCCATATTCGTATCAGTCAGAAAAACGGTCTGAACGATGCGCAAATTAAAGCGATCCGCCAAATATCAGCACCGGAAATGAGCCAATTCCCTACGGGCGAAGAAAATACCGCTTATGCGCAATATTTTGTCGGTAAAAGCTATTTGAATATGCTTTCTACTGATCAAGTACCGATTGGCAACGTCACCTTTGAACCGGGTACGCGCAACAACTGGCATATTCATCACGCTACCAAAGGCGGCGGGCAAATGCTACTGGTGACCGCCGGACGCGGTTATTACCAAGAATGGGGCAAACCCGCGCAGACACTGAAAGCGGGCGATGTGGTGCATATTCCGGCGGGCGTAAAACATTGGCACGGTGCCGCACCGACCGAATGGTTCCAGCATCTTGCCATTGAAGTACCGGGTGAAAATACCCGTAACGAATGGCTGGAGCCGGTTTCCGATGCCGATTACGCTAAGTTAAAATAATTTTTCATTGTTAAAGAGGAACATAACATGTATCAATTCAGTTTTCGCAATCCGACCCGCATTGAATTCGGGGTCGATAAAGAAAAAAATATCGGCGCCTATATGCGCGAATTTGGTGTGAAAAAAGCCTTAATCGTTTACGGCAGCGAGCGGATTAAACAATCGGGCTTGTTTGATGATGTCGCCACCAGTTTGAACGCGCACGGTATTGAATTCATCGCACTCGGCGGGATTAAAAGCAATCCGGTTTTAAGCAAAGTGAACGAAGGCATTGAACTTGCCCGTCAACACGGTGCGGACAGTATTTTAAGCGTCGGCGGCGGTTCGTGTCTGGACAGCGCCAAAGCCATTGCCGCAGGCGCATTGTATGACGGCGATGTGTGGGATTTCTTTATCGACAAAGCGGTGGTGGAGAAAAATCTGCCCGTTTTCGACATTATGACCCTGGCGGCCACGGGCAGCGAAATGAACAACGGCGGCGTGGTGATGAATGAACAAACCCGGCAAAAATATGCCATTAACGGCGCGGATTTGTATCCGAAAGTCTCGGTGATTAACCCGAAACTGCAAGCCACCGTCAGCCGGGATTATTTGGTCTATTCCGCCGCGGACATTATTGCTCATTCCATTGAAGGCTATTTTACCGCCAGCGTGCAGCCTGAGCTGATCAATATGCAGGTGGAAGCCAATATCAAAACCGTTATCCGTACCACGGAAATCCTGCTTGACAAGCCGGACGATTTGGATGCCCGCGGTGAATTTGCCTGGGCGGCGACCATGGCGTTAAACGGGTTGACGCATGTCGGTACATGCGGAGCGAGTTTCCCTAACCATATGATTGAACACGCATTAAGTGCCATTTGCGATGTTCCGCACGGTGCCGGACTTTCTGTGGTTATGCCGGCGTGGATGACCTGGTACAAAGATCAAAATCGCCCGCAGTTCGAACGTTTTGCGCGAGAAATTTTCGGCTTGCAAAGCGCCGAAGAAGGCATTGCCGCGCTCAAATCCTGGTTCGCCAAAATCGGCACGCCGATCACATTATCCCAGCTTGGCGTCAATGACGAACAACTGACCGCCGTGATCGACAACGCCGTACAAAACGCCATTGACTGGCAAATGAGCGAAACTTATACCAAAACGGCGATTACTCAAGTGTTTGATTTAGCAAAATAATCGTTTTGTATTGAGAGAAAAACCAAGAGGTCGGGGCTGCCAAAACATTGGCAAATCCGACCGCACTTTTAGCCCATTTGATTCGGACCCGGCGTCGGTTTTCGCTCGTTTATCCACCTTGGCACATATTTCACTCGTCCGCACATGCCGGAACGCACAACGCCGTTTCACAATTTATCATTTGCCGGAACGGTATTTCGGTATCAATACCACTCAACCAAAAATACCCTAAATCCAACAAAAAAAAGAGAAGCGTTTCAGATAACGCTTCTCTCAATCATGTTCCGGTTTATCGTTTTGATGTCAGTTAGAACGGGATATCGTCATCAAAGCTGTCGTTTGCCATCGGCGGTTCTGCGGCGGGAGCCGGTTTTGCCGTTTGGCGCGGCGCCTGATAGCTCGGTTGAGGCGCGGCATTTTGTGCCGGGGCGTAACCGCCGCTCTGACCGCGTTCTGCGCGGCTGTCCAGCATTTGCAGCACATCGCCCTGAATTTCGGTCGTGTAACGATCCTGACCGTTCTGATCCTGCCATTTGCGGGTTCTTAAACGCCCTTCCACATAAACTTTGGAGCCTTTGCGCAGGTATTCGCCCGCCACTTCCGCCTGACGACGGTAAAAGACGATGCGGTGCCATTCCGTGACTTCACGCCGTTCGTTAGTGTTTTTGTCCAGCCAGCTTTCGCTGGTCGCCACGCTGATATTCGCCACGGCTTCGCCGTTCGGCATGGTGCGCACTTCAGGGTCATTGCCCAAATTACCTACAATAATAACTTTATTTACTCCGGCCATACTGTCCTCTGCTCAATACCGTCTGATAGAAATTTTCGCTATTTTGCCCTAAAACGAGAAAAAGATCTATCACTTAAAACAAAATTTACTGGATATTTGCACAGTTATTTAAGAATATGCGATAATGCTCGCAATTTTAAAACTGTGTTATCCCAACTTACCTATCACATCATGGAAAAAATCGACATTCGTGGGGCGAGAACCCATAATCTGAAAAATATCAACCTCACTATTCCGCGCGACAAACTGATTGTTATCACCGGTTTATCCGGTTCCGGCAAATCATCCCTTGCCTTTGATACGCTGTATGCGGAAGGCCAGCGCCGTTATGTGGAATCGCTGTCCGCTTATGCCCGCCAGTTTCTGTCCTTAATGGAAAAACCGGATGTGGATCATATTGAGGGGTTGTCGCCGGCGATTTCCATTGAGCAAAAATCCACCTCCCATAATCCGCGTTCCACCGTCGGCACGATTACCGAAATTCACGATTATCTGCGTCTGTTATTCGCCCGGGTCGGCGAGCCGCGCTGTCCCAATCACGATGTGCCGCTGACCGCACAGACCATCAGTCAAATGGTGGATAAGGTGCTGGCGCAGCCGCAAGAAAGCAAAATGATGCTGCTTGCGCCGGTGGTGAAAGAACGCAAAGGCGAACATGTCAAAATTTTGCAGCACATTGCGGCACAAGGGTATATCCGCGCGCGCATCGACGGCGAAATCTGCGATTTATCCGATCCGCCGACTCTGGCGTTACAGAAAAAACACACCATTGAAGTGGTGGTGGATCGCTTTAAAGTGCGGTCGGATATCGCCACCCGGTTAGCCGAATCCTTTGAAACCGCGCTGGAATTATCGGGCGGCACGGCGGTGGTGGCGCAAATGGATAATCCGCAGGCGGAAGAACTAGTGTTTTCCGCCAATTTCGCCTGTCCGCACTGCGGCTATTCCGTTCCCGAGCTGGAACCGCGCCTGTTTTCCTTCAACAATCCGGCAGGCGCCTGTCCGACCTGCGACGGGTTGGGCGTGCAGCAATATTTCGATGAAAAACGGGTGGTGCAGAATCCGTCGATTTCTCTTGCCGGCGGTGCGATCAAGGGCTGGGATCGACGCAATTTTTATTATTATCAAATGCTGACCTCATTAGCCAAACATTATGCCTTTGATATTGAAACCCCTTTTGAAGCGCTGCCGAAAAAAATCCAGCAGGTTATTCTGCACGGTTCGGGTAAAGAGGAAATCGAATTTCAATATATGAACGATCGCGGTGATGTGGTGGTACGTCATCATCCGTTCGAAGGTATTCTGAACAATATGGCGCGCCGCTATAAGGAAACCGAATCCCTGTCGGTGCGTGAAGAACTGGCGAAAAACATCAGCACCCGCCCCTGTGCCGACTGCGGCGGTTCGCGCCTGCGTCCGGAAGCGCGCCATGTGTATATCGGTCAGACCAATCTGCCGGCGGTTTCCGAAATGAGTATCGGTGACACCCTGAATTTTATGGATACGCTGACGCTGAGCGGGCAGAAAGCGCAGATTGCGGATAAAATTCTGAAAGAAATCAAAGAGCGCCTACAGTTTCTGGTGAATGTGGGGCTGAATTATCTGTCGCTGTCCCGTTCCGCCGAAACCCTCTCCGGCGGCGAAGCGCAGCGCATCCGTCTTGCCAGTCAGATCGGCGCCGGGCTGGTGGGCGTGATGTATGTGCTGGACGAACCTTCCATCGGGCTGCATCAGCGCGATAACGAACGCCTGCTGAACACGCTGATTCACCTGCGCAATCTCGGCAATACGGTGATTGTGGTGGAACACGATGAAGACGCCATTATGGCGGCGGATCATATTATCGACATCGGCCCGGGTGCGGGCGTACACGGCGGCTATGTGGTCGCGCAGGGCAACGCGCAGGAAATTATGGCCAATCCGGATTCCTTAACCGGCAAATTCCTGTCGGGTAAAGAAAAAATCGAAATTCCGTCGAAACGCACCGCACTTGATAAGCAAAAAATACTCAAATTAAACGGTGCCAGCGGCAACAATCTGCAACACGTCAATCTGGAAATTCCGGTGGGGCTGTTCACCTGTATCACCGGCGTGTCCGGTTCGGGCAAATCCACCCTGATTAACGACACCCTGTTCCCGCTGGCGCAAAATGCGCTAAACCGCGCTGATAATATTGATTTTGCGCCGTATAAATCCATTGAAGGGCTGGAATTTTTCGACAAAGTGATCGATATCGATCAAAGCCCGATCGGTCGGACGCCGCGTTCCAATCCCGCCACTTATACCGGTCTGTTCACCCCGATCCGCGAATTATTCGCCGGTGTGCCGGAATCCCGCGCGCGCGGCTATAATCCGGGGCGTTTCAGTTTTAACGTGCGCGGCGGACGCTGCGAAGCCTGTCAGGGCGACGGCGTGATCAAAGTGGAAATGCACTTCTTGCCCGATGTGTATGTGCCTTGCGATCAATGTAAAGGCAAACGTTATAACCGCGAAACACTGGAAATCCGCTACAAAGGCAAAACCATTCATCAGGTACTGGATATGACCGTGGAAGAAGCGCGCGAATTTTTCGACGCCATTCCGATGATCGCACGCCGCCTGCAAACCCTGATGGATGTCGGCTTGTCTTATATCCGTCTGGGTCAGTCCTCCACTACGCTGTCGGGCGGCGAGGCGCAGCGGGTCAAACTGGCAACCGAGCTGTCGAAGCGGGATACCGGCAAAACCCTGTACATTCTGGACGAACCGACCACCGGTCTGCATTTCGCCGATATTAAACAGCTGCTTGAGGTGCTGCACCGTCTGCGCGATCAGGGCAATACCATCGTGGTGATCGAACACAATCTGGATGTGATCAAAACCGCCGACTGGATTGTGGATCTCGGCCCGGAAGGCGGCAGCGGCGGCGGACGGATTATTGCTACCGGCACGCCGGAACAGGTCTGCACGGTGAAAGGCTCGCACACCGCCCGCTTCCTGACCCCGATGTTAAAAAAACGTTAAAATAATTTACCGCACTTCAGGGGCGCACATGTCCGTGTACGCCCCGCCAATTCCCGCCATCGCCTCCCGCCAAGTGCGGTCGGATTTCACCGGGTTTCGGTAAAAATTTCTGTTATAAACGCCGATTTTTTGGTACATTTAGCACAATTTTTTTCAACGCGCACTATTGCGTATTTCTTATACAATTTATTTTACGGAATTCCTATGCTATTCAAAAAAATTAGAGGTCTGTTTTCCAATGATCTCTCTATCGATCTCGGTACGGCAAATACGTTAATTTATGTTAAAGGTCAGGGCATCGTACTGGACGAACCCTCCGTGGTAGCCATCCGGCAGGATCGTTCTGGCTCGCTGAAAAGCATTGCGGCGGTCGGTAAAGAAGCGAAACTGATGCTGGGTCGTACCCCGAAAAGCATTCTGGCCATCCGTCCGATGAAAGACGGCGTGATCGCCGATTTCTTCGTCACCGAAAAAATGCTGCAATATTTTATCAAACAGGTACACAGCGGCAATTTCATGCGCCCGAGCCCGCGCGTGCTGGTCTGTGTGCCGGCGGGCGCCACCCAAGTGGAACGCCGCGCAATTAAAGAATCGGCCATCGGTGCCGGCGCGCGCGAGGTGTACCTGATTGAAGAACCGATGGCGGCGGCGATCGGCGCCAAACTGCCGGTGTCCACCGCGACCGGTTCCATGGTGATTGATATCGGCGGCGGTACCACCGAAGTGGCGGTCATCTCCTTAAACGGTATCGTATATTCCTCTTCCGTGCGTATCGGCGGCGACCGTTTCGATGAAGCGATTATCGCTTATGTGCGCCGCACCTTCGGCTCGATTATCGGCGAACCGACTGCCGAGCGCATTAAACAGGAAATCGGCAGCGCTTATATTCAGGACGGCGATGAAATCAAAGAAATGGAAGTGCACGGGCATAATCTGGCGGAAGGCGCCCCGCGGACCTTCAAACTGACCTCGCGCGATGTGCTGGAAGCCATTCAGCAGCCGCTGAACGGTATTGTCACCGCAGTCCGCACCGCACTGGAAGAATGCCAGCCGGAACATGCCGCCGATATTTTTGAACGCGGCATGGTGCTGACCGGCGGCGGCGCTTTACTGCGTAATATCGACATTCTGCTGTCGCAGGAAACCGGCGTACCGGTCATCGTCGCCGAAGATCCGCTAACCTGCGTGGCGCGCGGCGGCGGCGAAGCGCTGGAAATGATCGACATGCACGGCGGCGATATTTTCAGCGACGAAATTTAATTGCGTGACATCATCAAAAAAGTGCGGTTATTTTCACCGCACTTTTTGTCCCGGATAACGATATGAAACCCATTTTCGGCAAATCGCCTTCCCTCGGCTTGCGGCTCATTATGGCGGTGATTGCCTCCATTGCGCTGATTTTGTCCGACGGTCAGACCAATACCATGATCAAAGCCCGCAGCGTCATGGAAACTGCGGTGGGCGGGCTGTATTATCTCGCCAACACGCCGCGCACCGTGCTCGACGGCGTATCGGATAATCTGGTCGATACCAATAAACTGCAAATTGAAAACAAAGTGCTGCGCGAACAATTACGGGAAAAAAACGCCGATTTATTGCTGCTGGATCAGCTGAAAGTGGAAAATCAGCGCCTGCGTCTGCTGCTCAACTCGCCGCTGCGCACCGACGAATACAAAAAAATCGCCGAAGTATTAACCGCAGAAACCGATATTTACCGTCAGCTGGTGGTGATTAATCAGGGGGAAAAAGACGGCGCGTATGTGGGGCAACCGGTGATTGACGAAAAAGGCGTAGTCGGGCAGATTATTTCCGTCGGCAGCGATACCAGCAGGGTCTTACTGTTAACCGATGTGGCGCATTCCATTCCGGTACAGGTGCTGCGCAACGATGTGCGGGTGATTGCCAGCGGCACGGGACGCAGCGATGAGCTGACGCTGGACAATGTGCCGCGTTCCGTGGATATCGTAAAAGGCGATTTACTGGTGACATCCGGGCTGGGCGGGCGCTTTCTGGAAGGCTATCCGGTGGCGGTTGTGGAAAATGTGTCGCGCGACGGCAAAAACTATTTCGCCACGATCACGGCAAAACCGCTCGCCTCCATGGAACGCCTGCGCTATGTGCTGCTGCTGTGGCCGACCAACGAAGATATGCACAAAGCGCAATCCATTACGCCGGAAGAGGTCAGAAAAGCGGTGCGGCAACGGCTGGAAAACCAAGGCGCCGAAGCCAATAAAGTGAATAAAACGCCGGTCACCGAAGAAACCGACAGTCAGACCGCGCCCGCACCGGCGGAAGAACTTCACCCCGAACCGCCGGCAGAAATCGCACCGGAGCCTGTTGCGCCGGAATTACAGCAATACCGGGAGGAGGACTGATGCGAAGCCATTTTTTACTGCAATGTCTGATTGTCGCCTGCATTTTCATTGTGGCCATGGTGTTGGAAATCATGCCTTGGCCCGCCGGAATGCAGAGTTTCAAACCGGCATGGGTCGTGCTGGTATTGTTATACTGGGTGTTGGCGATTCCGACCAAAGTCAGCATCGGCTCGGCATTTTTGCTCGGCGTGGTGTGGGATTTGGTGCTGGGTTCCATTTTGGGCGTTCATGCGCTGGTTCTGTCGGTGTTTGCCTATTTAATCGCCCTGAACTATCTGATTTTGCGTAATCTGTCTTTATGGATGCAAAGCCTGTTGGTTATTTTGTTTGTGTTTGCCGTGCGATTAGGCATTTTTGTGATCGAATTGCTGTTGCACAACGCCAATTTCAACTCGCAGGAAATTTTCGGCGCCATTGCCAGCGGTATTCTGTGGCCATGGGTATTTCTATTGCTGCGCAAAATCCGCCGCCAGCTGAATTTACGCTAAAAAACGAGCAAATTAATCGCAAATCTGACCGCACTTAACAAGATTAATGCTGGATTTACGCTAAAAAAACGGGCTATTAACCTTAGCCCGTTTTTCAATTGTTCAATCAACGTAAAAACGCCGGAATCCGGCTTTCGTAGGCGGCAATCTCTTTTTCGTGCTGCAAAGTCAACCCGATATTATCCAGCCCGTTGAGCAAACAATGGCGGCGGAACGGGTCGATATCAAAATGATAGACCTTATCGCCCACCGTCACCGTTTGGGTTTCCAGATTCACCTCGATTTTCTGTCCTTCGTGCGCCCATACCCACTGGAAGATTTCTTCCACCTCCTGTTCGCTTAAACGGATCGGCAACATATGATTATTGAGGCTGTTGTTATAGAAAATATCGGCAAAACTCGGCGCAATCATCACTTTAAACCCATAGTCCGCCAATGCCCAAGGCGCATGTTCGCGCGAAGAACCGCAGCCCAGATTTTTACGCGCCAGTAAAATGCTGGCGCCCTGATACTGCGGATAGTTCAGCACGAATTGCGGATTCGGGCGGGTGCCTTCGGCATCAAGATAACGCCACTCGTGAAACAAATGTTTGCCGAAACCCACCCGGGTAATCGCCTGCAAAAACTGTTTCGGGATAATCGCGTCGGTATCCACATTCGCCGCATCCAGCGGCACCACTAAACCTGAAAGTTGTTTAAAACCTGCCATTGCGCGCTCCTTAATTTAATTCCACATTACGAATATCAACGAATTTGCCGAATACCGCCGCCGCCGCCGCCATCGCCGGGCTGACCAAATGCGTCCGCCCGTTGCGTCCCTGCCGGCCTTCGAAGTTACGGTTGCTGGTCGAGGCGCAGCGTTCCCATTCGCCCAGACGATCATCATTCATGCCCAGACACATGGAACAGCCCGGATTACGCCATTGCGCGCCGGCCGCAATAAAGATTTTATCCAGCCCTTCTTTTTCCGCCTGTTCCTTCACCAAACCGGAACCCGGTACGACCAAAACCCGTTTCACATTCTCCGCTTTGTGGCGCCCTTTCATCACGGCCGCCGCGGCGCGCAAATCTTCGATGCGGGAATTGGTACAGGAACCGATAAATACTTGATCCACCGGCACTTGAGTGAGATCCGTATCCGGTGCCAGCCCAATGTAAGCCAGCGCTTTTTGCGCCGAGGCGCGCGCAACAGGATCGCACATGTCCGCCGGATTCGGTACCCGCTGATCGATACCAATAACCTGCCCCGGATTGGTTCCCCAAGTGACCTGCGGGGCAATTTCACTCGCCTCCAGCACGATCACGCTGTCAAATTGCGCTCCCTCATCCGATTTCAGGGTTTTCCAGTATGCCAGCGCATCATCCCAATCCTTGCCTTGCGGAGCATACGGGCGATCTTTTAAATACGCAAACGTGGTTTCATCCGGTGCGATAAGACCGGCTTTCGCCCCTAATTCAATCGCCATATTGCAGACCGTCATGCGTCCTTCCATGGAAAGGTCACGAATGGCTTCACCGCAGAATTCCACCACATGTCCGGTACCGCCCGCCATGGTGGTTTTACCGATAATCGCCAGCACGATATCTTTCGCTGTGATACCCGGTGCGACTTTGCCGCGCACTTCGATTTTCATGTTTTTTGCCCGCGCCTGTTTCAGCGTCTGAGTGGCCAGCACATGTTCCACCTCGGATGTGCCGATACCGAACGCCAATGCGCCGAATGCGCCGTGGGTGGCGGTATGCGAATCACCGCACACAATCGTCATGCCGGGCAGCGTCAGCCCCTGTTCCGGCCCGACTACATGCACGATCCCCTGCTGTTTGGTGTGCATATCGAACAGGGTAATGCCGGTCTGTTTACAGTTTTTTTCCAGTTCCTGCACCTGAATTCTGGCCTGCCCCGTCAGTTTATTGACATCGCGGATCTGCGTGGAAATACTGTGATCCATGGTGCCGAAGGTTTTGCCGGTCTGACGCACCTGCCGATGCGCCACGCGCAGCCCGTCAAACGCCTGCGGGCTGGTGACTTCGTGAATCAAATGGCGGTTAATGTATAAAATCGGCGTTTCGCCTTGCGCTTCATACACCACATGGGCGTCGAAAAGTTTTTGGTAGAGTGTTTTTTTCATGGTTTTCTCGTCGGGTAAATGCTGTTTAATCCAAGGTGAAAAGTGCGGTGCAAAAATTGTCGGAAAATCGACCGCACTTTGATGCCGCCGCTAAATTGCCTGCGCAATTAACGTGCCCATTTCCGAGGTGGAAACCGGTCGGCTGTCATCCGCCAGATCAGCGGTACGATAACCCTCGGCAAGCACTTTTTTCACGGCGTTTTCAATGGCATCCGCCGCGTCGGCTAAATTAAAGCTGTAACGCAGCATCATGGCGGCGGACAGAATCTGCGCAATCGGATTGGCAATGCCCTGGCCGGCGATATCCGGCGCGCTACCGCCGGCCGGTTCGTATAAACCGAAGCCGTTTTCATTTAAACTGGCGGACGGCAACATGCCCATGGAGCCTGTGATCATCGCGCATTCGTCGGAGATAATGTCGCCGAACATATTAGAGCACAGCAACACATCAAAAAATTCCGGCTGTTTAATCAGCTGCATGGTGGCGTTATCAATATAAATATGATCGAGCCGCACCGCCGGATACTGTTTCGCCACTTCGGTAACGGTTTCACGCCACAGCACGGAGCTTGTCAATACATTGGCTTTGTCCACCGAAGTTACATGTTTATTGCGTTTCATGGCCGTTTCAAAGGCGACTTTGGCGATCCGCTCGATTTCATAACGCTGATAAACTTCGGTATCATAGGCTTTTTCCTGCGCGCCGCTGCCCTCACGCCCTTTCGGTTGACCGAAATAAATCCCGCCGGTCAGCTCGCGCACCGTCACCATATCAAAGCCTTTCGCGGCGATATCGGCGCGCAGCGGACAGAATTTTTCCAGCCCCCGGTACAAGGTTGCCGGGCGAAGATTACAAAACAGCGCGAAATGCTTGCGCAGCGGCAGCAACGCACCGCGTTCCGGTTGTTGCTCCGGCGGCAGGTGCGTCCATTTCGGCCCGCCCACCGAACCGAATAAAATCGCATCGGCGTCTTCACAACCTTGCAGGGTTTCCGCCGGCAACGGTGTGCCCTGATGATCAATGGCAATGCCGCCGACCTCAAATGTGCGGTAATTCAGTTTAAAATGATATTTTTGCTGTACCGCTGCCAGCACTTTCATGGCTTCCGCCATAATTTCCGGGCCGATCCCATCGCCGCTTAATACCGCTACATTGAACTGTTGCATGTTGATTATTCCTTATTTAATGTGAAATTTTGTGTGATTTTAAATCCGCCACTTTATGCGCGCGATAAATGGCGTTGATCGCATGAATTAACGCACGCGCCGAGGATTCGACGATATCCGTCGCCAAACCGACGCCGTGGAAGCGGCGGCCTTCGTGTTCCACCACGATATCCACCTGCCCCAGCGCTTCCGCCCCTTCGCCTTTGGCGGTCAGGTTATAGCTTAACATCTTCAAATCAATGCCGGTGATCTTCAAAATCGCGTTGAATACGGCGTCCACCGGGCCGTTGCCGCCGCTGGAAACCTGACTGATACGCTGACCGTCCAGTTCCACCTGCACAAAGGCGGAAGCCGGCAAATGGCTGATCATCTGCGAGGTGATCACATCCAGCGTTAAACGGTCTTCATCGCCCTGCTGCATGTCGATAAAGGCAAGGGCTTCCAGATCATAATCAAATACCTGACCTTTCTTGTCCGCCAGTTTCAAAAAGGCTTCATACAATTTATCCAAATCGTATTCATTTTGCTGATAGCCCATGGCTTCCATGTGATTTTTCACCGCCGCACGGCCGGAGCGGGCGGTCAGGTTTAATTTTTCTTTTTTCAGCCCGATAGTTTCCGGCGACATAATTTCATAGGTGTTTTTATTTTTCACCATGCCGTCCTGATGGATGCCGGAAGAATGGGCAAAGGCATTGGCGCCCACAATCGCCTTATTCGGCTGAATCGGCATGTTGCAAAGCTGGCTGACCAGCTGACTGACACGATGAATTTCCTGCGTATTGATTCGGGTATCCGCGCCGAACAGCGAGCGGCGGGTTTTTAGCGCCATCACCACTTCTTCCAGTGCGGTATTGCCCGCGCGTTCGCCGATACCGTTAACCGTACATTCGATCTGGCGCGCGCCGTTTTGCACCGCGGTCAGCGAATTGGCGGTGGCCATGCCCAGATCGTTGTGACAATGCACGGAAATCACCGCTTTATCCACATTCGGCACGCGGTTCATCACATTGGCGATAATCTCGCCGTATTCCATCGGCAGGCAATATCCCACGGTATCCGGAATATTCACCGTGGTGGCGCCCGCTTTAATCGCCGCTTCCACCACCCGGCAGATATTGTCGATACCGGTTCGACCGGCATCTTCGCAGGAAAATTCCACATCATCGGTATAACGGCGCGCGCGTTTCACCGCGTTAATCGCCATCTCCACCACATCGTCAAAAGTGCGGCGCAGTTTGGCTTCCACATGCAGGGCGGAAGTGGCGATAAAGGTATGAATCCGGAACGCTTCCGCCACCTTTAATGCCTCTGCCGCGGCATCAATATCTTTTTCGATGGCGCGCGACAGCGCACACACCCGGCTGTGCTTAATATTGCGCGCAATGGTTTGTACCGATTCAAAATCGCCAGCAGAGGACACCGGAAATCCGACCTCCATGACATCGACGCCCAGACGTTCCAGCGCAAAGGCGATCTGCAGCTTCTCTTTTACCGTTAAACTGGCCTTTAACGCCTGTTCGCCGTCACGCAATGTGGTATCGAAAATAATTACCTTATCTGTCATATCATTATCCTTACATAGATTGAGCCGGTTTAAAGTGCGGTCGATTTTACCTCGCTTCAGAACGAAAAAACCCGCCTCTTCAGTGCGGGTTTTAAATTCTGGTTTTACATTTACTTTGCTTTATCCACAACCTATCCGCACAACATCGGTGAGAGGAGGAGAAGGTTGAGAGATAAAGCGGCGTTAAACATAACAATAAAATCCATTCGGTCAAAAACGCTTTCAATCTTACGCTTTAGAATTTATCTGTCAAATAGTTTTTCAGGATTTTATCTTTACCCAAACGATTAGCACAATTCAAAAACAATATAATATTTCAATATAAAAATCATAATCAGAATATCATTCCGATTTAACTGAAAACTTTATTTTTTTATCCCGCACTTTTGCACAAACACCTGTTATAAAAATATTTGCCGGCCGCCTTGTCGCACAGGGAATCTTGCGCTAAATCAAGAAGGCGCCGATTTACAACTAAAGAGGTAGAAATTTCCCGCGATGACGCCTACGCCATCGCATAACCTTATGATAGAATTCGATAAGTTTAATTCAGTCGGGACAACGATTACGGCATGCGGAGCAGCAACCAATTACAAACCGAACAACTGGCCTGTCGGCGCGGGGATAAAACCCTGTTTACGGCGCTGGATCTGCATTGGCACAGCGGAGATTTCATTCAGATTGAAGGCCACAACGGCATCGGTAAAACCAGCCTGCTGCGGATTTTAGCCGGTCTGGCGCGGCCGTGGCAGGGTAACGTGCGCTGGAACGGCGCCGAAATCAGCAAAAACCGCGAGGAATATCAGTATAATCTGTTGTACCTAGGTCATCAGGCGGGCATTAAGCCGGAACTGACCGCGTGGGAAAACCTGCGTTTCTACCAGCAGATCGGACATTGCCGTCAAGGCGACGAGATATTATGGCAGGTGCTGCACACCGTCGGTTTGCTCGGGCGCGAAGACATCGCCACCGCGCACCTGTCCGCCGGACAGCAAAAACGTATCGCGCTGGCGCGCCTTTGGCTGTCGCAGGCACCATTATGGATTCTGGACGAACCGTTCACCGCCATTGATAAACGCGGAGTGCAGGTGCTGACCGCGTTGTTCGAGCGCCACAGTCAGGCGGGCGGCATGGTGATTTTAACCAGTCATCAGGAAGTGCCGAGCGACTTACTGCACAAAGTGCGGCTGGAAAATTACCGATTGGCGGGAGAGGCAGCATGATATTTATCCGGATCATTGCGCGGGAAATACACATCGCCCGCCGCAAACAGGCGGAAATTTTAAATCCGCTGTGGTTTTTTCTGATTGTCCTGACGCTGTTTCCGCTGGTTATCGGGCCGGAGCCGAAACTGCTGGCGAAAATCGCCCCCGCGATTGTCTGGGTGGCGGCGCTGCTGTCCGCGCTGCTGTCGTTTGAACGCCTGTTTCGTGATGATTTCACCGACGGTTCACTGGAGCAGTTAATGCTGACCGCACTGCCGCTGCCGCTGACCGCACTGGCAAAAGTGATTGCCCACTGGCTGCTGACCGGGCTGCCGCTGATTTTATTATCGCCTATCGCTGCGCTGCTGCTGTCGCTGGAGGTACGGATTTGGTGGGCGCTGGTGCTGACGCTGTTAATCGGCACGCCGATTTTAAGCTGTATCGGTGCCATCGGCGTGGCGCTCACCGTCGGCTTACGCAAAGGCGGCGTGTTGCTCAGTTTACTGGTATTGCCGCTGTTTATTCCGGTGCTGATTTTTGCCGCCTCGGTGCTGGATGCCGCAGGGTTAAATCTGCCCTATAACGGACAGCTGGCGATTTTAGGCGCGCTGTTGGCGGGCGCATTAACCTTGTCACCGTTTGCCATTGCGGCGGCGCTGAGAATCAGTATGGAACAATGACCGTTATGCAATATCGCGCTATTGACGCTCTCATATAAAAAATCAGCAAAAACCGACCGCACTTTTTTGCCGGCGGCCGTTACAAAAAAGAGTAAAGAAACGTAATTAACAACAAGGATCAAAATCGATGTGGAAGTGGCTTCACCCTTATGCCAAAGCGGAAACCCAATATCGCTTATGCGGAAAATTTATGCCGTTGTTCGCAATATTAACCGCACTTTTACTTATTGTCGGCGTCCTGTGGGGGCTGGCCTACGCACCGGCGGATTATCAGCAGGGTAACAGTTTCCGGATTATGTATGTGCATGTGCCGAGCGCCATTTGGTCAATGGGAATTTATGCCTCTATGGCGCTTGCCGCGCTGATCGCCTTAGTCTGGCAAATCAAGCAGGCACATTTGGCGATGATCGCCATGGCGCCGATCGGCGCGGTATTCACCTTTCTGGCGCTGATTACCGGTGCCATCTGGGGCAAGCCGATGTGGGGAACCTGGTGGGTATGGGATGCGCGCCTGACGGCGGAACTCATTTTGTTTTTCCTGTATCTGGGCGTGCTGGCGCTGTATTCCGCTTTTCAGGATCGCGCAATCGGCGCGAAAGCCGCCGGCGTGCTGTGTCTGGTCGGCGTGGTGAATTTACCGATTATTCATTTTTCGGTGGAATGGTGGAACACGCTGCATCAGGGCGCCAGCATCACCAAACTGGAAAAACCGTCGATCGCAACGCCGATGCTGATTCCGCTGATTCTGTGCATTTTCGGTTTTATGGCGCTGTTTATCTGGCTGACTCTGGTGCGTTATCGCACGGAGTTGCTGAAAGAAGATCAGAAACGGGCGTGGGTCAGGGATTTAGTCAAATAAACAGGGGCAAAAACTGATAAAAAATGCACCGCACTTTTTGGCTTTACCGCCGAAATAAGTGCGCACCGATTTATCATGATGTTATTGTTAAAGGATAATATATGTTTTTTCAATCATTCGACGATTTTATCCATATGGGGGGATACGGCTTCTATGTGTGGCTGGCTTACGGTATTTCCTTTATTGTTATTCTGGCGCTGATTATTCAAAGCATCGCCGGTAAACGCGCGCTGTTTAAAGACATCAAGCGTCAGCAGCAGCGGGAACAGCGCCAGCGGGCGGCAAACACCGGAGGAACATTATGAATCCGCGACGTAAATCACGCTTATCCATTATTGTCTTTGTGCTGCTCGGCGTTGCCGTGGCGGCGACGCTGGTGCTGTATGCGCTGCGGCAAAACATCGATTTATTCTATACTCCGTCGGAAGTGATCTACGGCAAAAACGACGATGCCTCCACCAAACCGCAGGTCGGGCAGCGTATCCGGATCGGCGGTATGGTGGTTGCCGGCACCGTGCAGCGCGATGCCGACAGTCTGAAAGTGAAATTTGATCTGAACGATATCGGCCCGTCCGTCAGCGTGGAATATGAGGGCATTTTGCCGGATCTGTTCCGCGAAGGACAAGGCATTGTGGCACAAGGCGTGCTGGTTCAGCCGACCGTATTGCAGGCCAGCGAAGTGCTGGCGAAACACGATGAAAACTATGTGCCGCCGGAACTGGATGCACAAATGCAGAAAGTGCATAAACCGATGGGCGTTTCGGATCTGAAAGGCGAAAGCGAACGCGACCGCCAGCAAATACATACACAAGAAGGTCAGCAATGATTGCCGAACTGGGAAACTATGCCTTAGCGTTAAGTCTGGCGATTTCATTACTGCTTGCCGTTCTGCCCTTATGGGGAGCGGAAAAAGGCAACCCGCAGCTGATGTCGCTGGCACGCCCCATGACTTACGGACTGTTCGTCAGCCTGAGTATCGCCTTTGCGGCACTGTTCTATTTATTTGCCGTTAATGATTTTTCCGTGCAGTATGTGGTGAATAATTCCAATACCAGCCTGCCGATAGCCTACCGCCTGTCTGCCGTTTGGGGCTCTCATGAAGGCTCATTGCTGTTGTGGATTTGGCTGCTGACCTTGTGGAGCGCCGCCGTCGCGTTATTCAGCAAACACCTGCCGCAGGAAGCCGTGGCGCGGGTATTGGGCATTATGGGAATCATTACCATCGGTTTTCTGATTTTCGTTTTGTTTACTTCCAACCCTTTTGCCCGCACGTTCCCTGATTTTCCGGTGGACGGGCGGGAACTCAACCCGCTGTTGCAGGATGTGGGGCTGATCTTTCACCCGCCGCTGCTGTATATGGGCTATGTCGGCTTTTCCGTTGCCTTTGCCTTTTCTATCGCTACGCTGATGACAGGCAAACTGGATACCGCATGGGCGCGCTGGTCACGACCGTGGACCATGGCGGCGTGGATCTTTCTGACGCTGGGCATCGTGCTGGGTTCCTGGTGGGCGTATTATGAACTCGGCTGGGGCGGCTGGTGGTTTTGGGATCCGGTGGAAAACGCCTCATTAATGCCGTGGCTGGCGGGAACAGCCTTACTCCATTCCCTCGCAGTAACCGAAAAACGCGCAGCCTTCAAAGCCTGGACGGTGCTGCTGGCGATTTTGGCCTTTTCATTGTGTTTACTGGGAACATTTCTGGTGCGTTCCGGCATTCTGGTATCCGTGCACGCCTTCGCCTCCGATCCGACCCGCGGCTTATACATTCTGGCCTATCTGGTGGTGGTTATCGGCGGTTCGCTGGCACTGTACGCCTATAAAGGCAGCCAGATCCGCGCGCGCGATAACTATCAGCGCTATTCGCGCGAAAGCCTGCTGCTGTTGAATAATATCCTGCTGATGACCGCACTTGCCGTGGTCTTGCTGGGCACATTGCTGCCGCTGGTACATAAACAGTTGGGGCTGGGTTCGATTTCCGTCGGCGCGCCGTTTTTCAACCAAATGTTTATGCTGATTATGATCCCGTTCGCCTTTTTGCTCGGTATCGGCCCGCTGGTGAAATGGCGGCGCGATCAGGTTTCCGCCATCCGCAAGCCGGTGCTGATCAGTCTGGCGGTGATGTTAATTCTCGGCATTTTTCTACCGCACTTTTTACATGATCAGATCACCGTCAGCGCCGCGTTAGGCGTGATGATGGCGGTATTTATCGTCATGCTCGCCGGCTATGAGCTGCAACAGCGCGCCACCCACCGCAGCGGTTTTTTCCGCGGCGTGGGTAAACTTTCCCGCTCGCACTGGGGCATGCTGTTTGCGCATTTAGGGGTTGCCATGACGGTATGGGGTATCGCATTCAGCCAGAATTACAGTATCGAACGGGATGTGCGTATGAACGTGGGCGACAGCGTACAAATCGCCGGTTATGAGTTTAAATTCCAAGGCATCAGCGATGCCAACGGCCCGAATTATCTGGGCGGTAAGGCGCAGGTTGAGGTGTTCAAAAACGGCAAACCGGAAACCACGCTCTATGCGGAAAAACGTTTTTACACCGTCAGCAAAATGTCCATGACGGAGGCGGCCATCGACTGGGGATTTAGCCGCGATCTCTATGTGGCGCTGGGCGAAAGTCTGGGCAACGGCGCCTGGGCGCTGCGCTTATATTACAAACCGTTTATCCGCTGGATCTGGCTGGGCGGGCTGTTTATGGCATTCGGCGGGCTGCTTTGCATGCTTGACCGGCGTTACCGTTTCGCCGCATTATTAAACAAAGGCGCCAACGCCAATCATCACCCGGGAACCTCACATGAATAAAAAACTGTATCTGCCGCTGATTGTTTTTTTACTGTTAATTATTGCGTTTTTCGTCCAGCTGCAACGTAATTCGCAGGGCGACGATCCGAAAGCGCTGGAAAGCGCGCTGATCGGCAAACCGATACCGGCTAAACACTTAACCGATTTATTCGACGCTAAACAGCATGACGACAGCCTGTTCAAGCAGGGCAAACCGCTGCTGGTCAATGTGTGGGCGACCTGGTGTCCGACCTGTTATGCCGAACATCAGTATCTGAATGAACTGAAACAGCAGGGAATCGACATCATCGGGATCAACTATAAAGACAACAGCGCAAAAGCGCTCAAATGGCTCAAGGATCTGGGCAATCCTTATCAAACCGTGATCAAAGACGAAAAAGGCGCATTCGGCCTTGATCTGGGCGTTTACGGCGCACCGGAAACCTTTATTGTGGACGGCAACGGCATTATTCATTACCGTCATGCCGGCGATGTGAATCCGCGGGTCTGGCAGGAAAAACTGGAACCCGTCTATCGCAAACTGACGGAGCAGCAAAAATGACAAAAACCCGTGCTTTTTTAACCGCACTTTTTACCTTCGCGCTCAGTTTGTCCGCCCCGGCGACAATCGACGCACTGGATTTCAGCTCCGTCCAACAGGAAAAGGATTATCAGTCGCTGACTCAGGAGCTGCGCTGCCCGCAATGTCAGAACAATAATATCGCCGATTCCAACGCCACCATCGCGGTGGATATGCGCGCCAAAGTGTTTGAACTGCTGCAAGAGGGAAAAAGCAAACAGGATATTGTGGATTATATGGTCGCCCGCTACGGCAACTTTGTCACCTATAATCCGCCGTTGACCGTCGCCACGGTGATTTTGTGGGTGGCGCCCGTCGCATTGATTTTATTCGGAATTTTCTTCATCCTGCGGCGCAAACCGCAAAGCGGGGCAAAGCAACCCGCCGCCAGTGCCGACCATGCGGAGGCACAAAGCCCGGCGCTGAACGCGGAACAACAGCGTCGTCTGCAGGCATTACTTAAAGATAAGGAACAATAAATGAATTTCTGGTTGACCGTATTACTGCTGACTTTGCTGATTGCGCTGATTTGCTTTTATCCGCTGCTGCGCCGTTCGGCCACAACCAACAGCGCGACGGGGCGGGATGAATTAAATAAAGCCTTTTATTTCAGTCGTTTGCATGAAATTGAGCGCGAAACGCAGCTGGGTTTATCGGACAACGCCGCACAGCTAAAAACCGAACTACAGCAATCCTTGCTGGAAGATATTCCGCCGCAATATGACGAGGCGGCGACCGATAAAAAACGCTATGGCAAAATCTGGTTTTTGTCCGCCTTTCTGACCCTTGCCATTCTCGCCGCACTCGCGTACATGCGGGTCGGCGCCTGGCAGGCGGAAGCCATGCTGGAAAAAAGCTATGAAAAACTACCGCACTTTTATCAGCGTTTGAAAGAAGAACAGACCAATCCGTTAAACGACAGCGAGTTGCAGCAATTCGCCACGGCGCTGCGGGTAAAACTGCAAAAAACGCCGAATGATGCGGAAGGCTGGTGGCTGCTCGGTCAAACCGCCATGGCATCGGATAAGGCGCAGCTTGCCTTAGACAGTTACGCCCGCGCCAACCGACTGGCGCCCGATAACATTGAGTACAAGCTGGCTTATGCGCGCGTTTTAATGTTTTCCGATGATCAGAGCGACAAATCGAAAGGCATGGAACTGCTTAAAGAAGTGCTGCGTCAGGATCACACCAATATGCAGGCGCTCAGTCTGCTGGCGTTTCAGTATTTTGAAACGGAAGACTATAAAATGGCGGCGGTCACTTGGGCGATGATGCTGCGTTTAATGCCGTCGGATGATCCCCGTGTTCCCTTGATCGAAAAAAGTATCCGCGCCGCGCGGGATGCCGTTGCCGAGCAGTCGGCCAAACCGCAGAACTAACTTATTGAAAATAATATTTATTCAAGATCAAACGAATCGCCTGTTCGTCTCTTTTTTAACCAGAAAAGGCGCAAATTTCACTCAACTAAATGAATAAAAAATGCTATATTGAGCCAAACATTCAGCGGAGTAGAAAATGGATTCGTTTGTTTCAGGATTTCATCACGTCGCCATCATTGTTTCGGATTACGCAAAATCAAAGGCGTTTTATACCGAGATCTTAGGCGCGACGGTTGTCGAAGAAACGTATCGCGCCTCAAGAAACAGTTATAAACTTGATTTATGTTTTCCCGATAACAGCCGAATCGAACTGTTTTCTTTCCCTACCCCGCCGCCTAGGTTGACTGCACCGGAGGCTTGCGGGCTGCGCCATCTGGCGTTTAAAACCGATAATATTGAAAATGCCGTTGCCCGCTTACGGGCAACAGGCGTTTCGTGTGAACCCATTAGAGTCGATGATCTGACAGGAAAACGCTTTACTTTTTTCCGTGATCCGGATGATTTGCCTCTAGAGCTTTATGAATTTGAATAATCTGATTGAAAAGTTAGTCAAAATGAATAGAAACTATCTCATTACTGCTATCACCTCAACCCTAATAGCGAGCAATTGCATAGCGCAGCCGCCCGTATCCATTCATATTTCGGAATCCGGTACGGTTATTAAAAACGGCGGACAACTCAGCAAAACGGAACAGCCTAACGACTTTTTCAGCTTTGCCGGAAACAATAAGCCGCAATCAAAAACCTATCTCAGTAAAGCGGAAAAACATCAGCTGGATCCGGATAATGTCAGCGATGTCAAAAAACTGGCCAACAGCATTGAGTTTGAAATTTATGAACTCAGTGAAAATCAAACCGCGCACACCGTGTTTGAATCCGGCGCCGGAATCTGCCGCGGGTTTAGATCAAACACCGGCGTTGAAGTTACCGATTCGCGCACTTATTATATCAATCAGGGAAATAACGACTATTACGCCAGCATTGCCGGCGCCACCGTGTATTCGGAACAGCTGCCGAATAATATTCAGTATGCCCCGGTGTTCAACATTCAGGATCTCAGCATGGCCAAACGGGTTCAGGAAGAAGAACATAAATACGGTAAGAAAATCGCCACCCAGAATATTCAGAAAAACTCCGATATTCTTTCCAGCACAATTTGCAAATAACGCAGGAGATATTATGCAGAAAACCTATATGATAATAAGCTGTACTTTGGCGTTAGCCGCTTGCCAGTTGCCACCGCCGGCAACCTCAAGCGCGCCGCTGGATATGCAAAGCGTGGCACAATACAACGCCAAAGTGTATAGCGGCAATACGGTCAGCGCGGCACAGAAAAATCAACCGCAGGCGGCGGTCAACATGCCGTTAAACGCCAGCGACTACCAGCCTAAACCCGTGGCGGCGGCGTATCCGTCACGCGTGGTACTGGCGCCGAGTATCGGTTATTATCGCGGCTACCGACACTGGCATCATTGGTAAATCCTTTCAACACGAAAAGATCGCGGCGTGAAAAGTGCGGTCTTTTTTTCATTAATTTTTATAACGCCAGAATTTCCTTCACAAAGGGAATGGTCAGTTTGCGCTGCGCCTGCAAAGAGGCTTTATCCAGCTTCGCCAGCGCCTTAAACAGGGTTTTCATATCACGATCCAGCCGCTTTAACAGAAAATTCGCCGTCTCTTCCGGCAACTCAATGCCGCGTTCACGGGCATTTTGCTGTAATACTTTGATTTTCTGCCCATCATCCAACGGATGCAGCTGATAAATCTCGCCCCATGACAGGCGGGAGGCCAGATCCGGCAAATTCACCGCCAGCGCGGTCGGCGACTGATCGGCGCTGATCAGCAGCAGGCATTTTCCGTATTCGCGGATGCGGTTAATCAGGTCGAAAATCGCCAATTCCCATTGCGCATCGCCCATCACCGCCTGAATATCATCCAGACACACCAGCTCCTGCTGCTCGAGATTGTCCAGTACGGCAGGGGAAAAATATTGCGATTTGTTCAGCGGCACATAAATCGACGGGCGTTCGCGGAGTAAAAAATAATTGGAACAGGCTTTCAGCAAATGACTTTTTCCACTGCTTTTCGCCCCCCAGAGATAAAAAAACGGTTGTTGCAGGCGAGCAAAATTTTTATACAGCGAATTCAGTAACAATAAATTATTGTCCGTATAAAAATTCTCTAAAGTATCGTCTTCAATCTGATGAATCGGCAACGGCAGCTGAAAATTTGACAATCCGTTTTTCCCTGAAAAAAGCTAAAAGTGCGGTAAGAATATACAAAAAAAACAGGGATAAATAAAGATTATCCCTGTTCTTCGGTCAAAGATTAATCGACCGTCTGATCTTTTGCTTTCGGCAGCAGCAGATTAAGTATAATCGCCACCACGGCGCACAGGCTGATGCCCTTGAGCGACACTTCGCCGAAATTCACGAACATGCCGCCGATACCGAACGTCATGACCACGGAAATAATGCACAGATTACGCGCTTCGGTCACATCCACTTTGCCGCGGATTAGGGTACTCATGCCCACCACGGCGATAGAACCGAACACCAGCATCATAATCCCGCCCATCACAATGGTCGGAATGGTGGCTAAAAACGCGCCGACTTTGCCGCAGAAGGAAATCGCAATCGCCCATATCGCCGCCCAGGTCATAATCGTCGGGTTAAAGTTGCGGGTTAACATCACCGCACCGGTGACTTCCGCATAAGTGGTATTCGGCGGCCCGCCCAGCAGCGATGCGGCGGAAGTGGCGATACCGTCGCCCAGCAATGTGCGGTGCAAACCCGGTTTTTTCAGGAAATCCTGACCGGTCACCGAACTTATCGCCATAATCCCGCCCACATGTTCCACCGCCGGCGCAATGGCGATAGGCAATAGATATAAAATGGCTTCCAGTTTAAATTCCGGCGTCGTAATATGCGGCAGGCTGAACCAAGGCGCCTCCAGCACGGGTTTAAAATCAATCAATCCTAAAAACAGGCACAGCACATAACCGACGGCAATGCCGAACATAATCGGAATTAACTTCATGATACCTTTGGAAAATACCGCCACCGCCAGCGTGGTCAGCAAGGTCACCATGGAAACCAGCACCGCGTCGTTATACTGATAATGACTACCCTTGCCCAACGCCATATCCACCGCCACCGGCGCCAAGCCCATACCGATGATGATAATGACCGGCCCGACCACTACCGGCGGGAAAATCCGCTGCAAGGCGCCGGCACCTTTTAGCTTAACCAGCGTGCTCAGCGCCAGATACACCAGACCGGTACAAGCCAGCCCGCCCATAGTCACCGCAATGCCCCAAGTCGCCACACCGTATTGAATCGGTGCGATAAACGCAAAAGACGAGGCCAGAAAAATCGGTACCTGTTTACCGGTACAAAGCTGGAATAATAAGGTGCCGATGCCGGCGGTTAATAAGGCCGTGTTGGCGTCCAGCCCGGTAATGAGCGGCACTAACACCAACGCACCGAAGGCGACGAACAACATTTGCAGACCGACAAAGGCCTGTTTGGCTTTACTTTGCACCTCGGCGGGCGCATGCTGATGGATTTCTGTCATGTAAGTTTCAACTCTCTGTCTGAATTAACTTAAAAGTGCGGTCGGTTTTTAACGCAAACGCACGGAAAAAAACGGCATCGGATGCCGCTTGAAATCGGGGTTATTTGGTACCGAAAATCTTATCGCCCGCATCGCCCAGACCGGGGATAATATAGCCGTGTTCATTTAAATGGCTATCGATGGAAGCGGTATATAATTCGATATCGGGATGGGCTTTTTCCAGCGCGGCAATCCCTTCCGGCGCCGCCACCAGCACCAACACTTTAATCTGCTGGCAGCCTTTCTGTTTTAACAAATCGATGGTGGCGATCATTGAACCGCCGGTCGCCAGCATCGGATCCACCACAATCGCCAGACGCTCTTCCAAATCGCTCGCCAGTTTTTGGAAATACGGCACCGGCTCTAAGGTTTGTTCGTTACGGTACATGCCCACCACGCTGATACGGGCGCTCGGAATATGTTCCAGCACGCCGTCCATCATGCCAAGACCGGCACGCAAAATCGGCACCACGGTCACTTTTTTGCCTTTAATCCGGTCGATTTCCACCGGCCCGCACCAACCGTCAATAATCACTTTTTCCGTTTCCAGATCTTCCGTCGCTTCATAGGTCAGCAGGCTGCCGACTTCCGTCGCCAGTTCACGAAAGTGCTTGGTACTGATATCGGCGGCGCGCATCAGCCCCAGTTTATGCTTAACCAACGGATGTTTGACTTCGACAATCTTCATTTTATACCCCTTTTTTTGAGAAAAAATTACAAATCGGCAAATTTTAAATCAGAATCCGTAAAATTAACAGTGATTTACCTGAAATTTGTGATTTGGCACGAAAATTCAGCCCGCAGCGCGGCGGTGAAAATCGAAATCCGCTAAAAACAATTCCTTGATTTCCAATGGATATCCCGCCAGCGAAAATACCGAACGCCGCGCATACAAACCGCTTTGGCGATCCCGGCGCCAGCCTAACGACAGGCGCTGCGGTTTTTGCGCAAACAGCCAAGGGCCGATCGGTTGATTCGCCAAGCGGATAACAGCCGGCGCCGCATTTGCCACCGTGCGCTGCGGCAGGCGGGTTTGGGCGAAGATCCAATTGCTGCCGTCCCCTTGCAGTATCACCTCACGCAGCCAGACCGGCTCAGCAAGTGCGGTGCTTTTTGGCGCAGTTTTTTCCTTTACCCAGCCGGCACCGACCAGCTGCACCGTGAAACGGCGACAGATTTGCTGTAATTGCGCGGTCAGCGAGCCCTGATGCAGCAGCCACGATGCGATTTCGGCCGGCGGTATGGAATGCGCCGCATGCCATTTTCCGCCTGCCAATAGGGTGCGATAGCGCTCAATCGCCGCCGGCGTAACGCTCATACTCATCAACTACTTATTCGATCCTTCAGGATGCAACCCGATGCCACTGTGGCGCGCTTTGAGTTTGTCATTCACATCCGCCCAAGACAATCCCGCATTTTGCAGCAATACGGTTAAATGATACGCCAGATCCGCCGCCTCGCTGACAATTTCATGCTTATCGCCGCTTAAGGCGGCCAGCGCGGTTTCAACCCCTTCTTCGCCGACTTTCTGGGCTATTTTCTTAGTGCCTTTGGCATACAGCGCAGCGGTATAGGAACTCGCCGGATCCGCACTTTTACGCGTGGCAATCAGCCGTTCCAGTTGAGCAAAAAACAGCCAGCCCGACACCTCGTTGCGTGCGAACTGATGAAAACAACTGTCCGCCCCGGTGTGACAAGTGGCGCCGACAGGATCGGCTAAAATCAGCAGCGTATCTTTATCGCAGTCCAGACTCATATCCACCACATGCAGAAAATGTCCCGAGGTTTCCCCTTTCGTCCATAACCGCTGCTTAGTGCGGGAAAAAAACGTGACCTTATTCTCCGCCAGCGTTTTTTCTAGCGCCGCCTGATTCATATAACCGAGCATCAGCACCTCGCCGCTTTGGTAATGCTGCACGATTACCGGCAGAAGCTGATCGACTTTTTGCCAGTCGATAGTGTGTATATTGATTTGCATATTTTTCCTTATTTTTTACCGCGCGGAAACCGCTTTTATACCGGCTCCGAGCCTTTAACGACGGACTTCCACGCCCTCGTTGTCAAGATAGACTTTCAGCGCCCCGATATCAATAATCCGTTTATGAAACACGCTTGCCGCCAATGCGCCGTCCACCTTCGCCTCAATAAAGGCGTCACGGAAATGTTTCATTTCGCCGGCGCCACCGGAGGCAATCAGCGGCACGCGGCACACCTCACGCACCATTTTCAGCTGTGTCAAATCATAACCGTTACGCACCCCGTCCTGATTCATCATATTCAACACAATCTCGCCCGCGCCGCGGCGCTGCACTTCCTGCACCCAGTCAAGCAGCTGCCAGTTGGTCTGTCGGGTGCGTTTTTCATCGCCGGTGTACTGATTGACCCAATAGCGACCGCTTTCGGCCTCAAACCAGCTGTCGATCCCAACCACCACCGCCTGCACGCCAAACCGCTCTGCAAGGCGGGAAATTAACGCCGGATCAGCAAGTGCGGGCGAATTAATCGAAATTTTATCCGCCCCGAAAGCAAAAATCTGTTCGGCGTCCGCCAGACTTTTAATGCCGCCCGCCACGCAAAACGGAATATCGATAACCTGCGCCACCCGTTCCACCCAGCTTTTATCCACCGTGCGACCGTCCGATGAGGCGGTAATATCATAAAACACCAGCTCATCGGCGCCCTCCTGCGCATAACGCTGCGCCAAAGGCACAATATCGCCGATAATTTCATGGTTACGGAACTGCACGCCTTTTACCACCTGCCCGTCGCGGACATCTAAACAGGGAATTATCCGTTTTGCCAGCATGCGATCGCCTCCGCTACAGTAAATTTGCCTTCCAGTAATGCCCGTCCGATAATCACACCGCCTACGCCCGTGCCTTGCAAGGCACGCACATCATCCAGCGAACCGATGCCTCCCGATGAGATAAAACTGACCTCCGGAAACGCCGCGCACAGCTCCCGGTATAAATCCACATTGGCACCGGCCAAGGTGCCATCGCGTGAAATATCGGTGCACAGCACATGCTGCAAACCGACTGCGCGGAACTCCTGGATCAAGGCTTCCAGCGACACGCCGCTGTTTTCCTGCCAACCGTTGACCGCGATCTGTTTTTCGCCTTGCGGATTAATATTCACATCTAACGCCAGCACGAATTTTTCTGCCCCATAGGTGTTAAACCAGCGTTTCACCTGCTCGCGCGCGTTTACCGCCGTCGAACCGATAACCACCCGGTTCGCCCCGACCGCCAGTAAATCCACCACATCCTGCTCGCGGCGAATCCCGCCGCCGACCTGAATCGGGCAAGCCAGCCGGGCAATAATATCGCCGATCAGTTTGGTTTGCCGCTTGGCCGGATCTTTCGCTCCGCTGAGATCAGCCAAATGCAATTGCGTTGCACCTTGCTCGACATAATGTTGAAACTGTTCGATCGGATTATCGCTATAACGGGTCTGCTGTGCATAATCTCCCTGATATAAACGGACAACACGCCCGTCAATCAGGTCAAGTGCGGGGATGATGATTGAGTTTTGCATTATTTTTATTTCCTTCTTCCTTTGCGATCACTATCCGCGGTAAGTGATCACCAATTGATCTAAAAAACCGTACAGCGCTTGGTTCATTGGCCGGTAATCAAAATCCAGAATGGTCTGCGGCGGCTGCACGAATTTATACTGCCGGCTTTGCGCCGTCAAATCGCCTTCGGCGTCAATCAGTAAGCGCACCACGGCGTTGTTCAGTTCAGCATGGCATTGCAAACCATATACGAGCGTCCCGTAACGGATGATCTGACGCGGACAGCCTGCGCTGTAAGCCAGAATTTGCGCCTTATCCGTTAATCCCGGCATATCGTTGTGCCAATGCCCGATCGGCATACCGTCGGTAAAGGCGGCAAATTTTGCATCGTGTTTTCCCGCCGGCGTGAAAAAAAGCGGGAAATTGCCGATCTCCCGTTCAGGGCTGTGCGCATATTTCGCCCCCAATGCTTCGCCGATCAACTGCGCTCCCAGACACACACCCAGCACCGCTTTGCCGGCGTCAATACATTGTCGGATCAGCGCCTGTTCCGCCGCGCTGTCAAAATACGGGCATTCCGCCTGAGTGGTCGCGGGGCTTTGCGGCCCGCCCAGCACAATCAGCATATCAATATTTTGCACCGAGGTTGGCAGCGACTGTCCGGCATACACATGAGAAAATGCCGTTTGATAACCGCGCGCATGCGCCCAATCCAGATAAGCGCCGGGCGCTTCAAAAATTTCATGTTGAATAAAATGGATATTCATCCTATTTCCTTAAAATTCGGGGGTATTGAAAAAAGCGCTTTCACTTGAATTCAATGCCTGTTTTTCCGCTTGTTTGCGCAGCGTTTTCTTATAGCCTTCCGCCAGCGGCGGGCAGTCGAGCGCCCGCGCTAATATCGCTTGATCCAGCGTTTTCGCCGGTTGAGAAAGCAGCCGATGCACCACCGCCACCGTCATTGCCGGATAAGGGCGCGCCAGCAGCTGTAACGAATCGCCCTGCCGGATTTGCCCCGTTTGCAGCACGCGGGCATACCAGCCGACCAAGCCCTGTTCCACCACCAGTTTACGGGTGTGAGCCAAGCCGGTGTTTTTCGACAACGTATTGCACGGTTTACGCGGCTGACAAACTTCTACAATAACGCCGCCGATTTGCCATTGATCACCGATGCAAACCGCCTGTTCATCCAGCCCGGATACTACGAAATTTTCACCGAAACGGGAATCCTGCCGATAATCGTATTCCAGTCCCAAAAGTGCGGTCAGTTTTTCCAACGTTTTTTGCCCGTTGAAAAACAACGCTTTATCTACGCCGCCGTGGTGTTTTTTATCACCCACCGTATCACCGACCAGCCCAAGCCGGCTGACCGTCGCTTGCTGCACGGCTTTTTTGCGGATCGCCGTGTCAATCACAGAACCGTCCGCTAAGTTTAACCGCTCAACCGGTGAGATTTTGATCGCTAAAATCCGATTCATTTCACCTTCTCCACAAAATTTCTCAACAATGCCGCACCGTTTTTGCCCGACCGTTCAGGATGAAACTGCACGCCATAAAAATTGTTCTGCGCAATTGCCGCCGAGAAATCGGTGCCGTAATGGCTGGTGGCGATGGTGCAGGCATTAGGCGACACCGCATAACTGTGCACAAAATAAAAATGGCAGTGTTGCGCAATGCCGGCAAATAACGGATGATCCGGCACATAACGCACCTGATTCCAGCCCATATGCGGCAACGGCAGACCGCGATGCGGCATTAACGCCGTATGTCCGTCGATAAGGTTTAAAGTCGGCACATCGCCCTCGGCGGAATATGCCGTCATTAACTGCATGCCGAGACAAATCCCCAGCACCGGCTGCTCGGCATGCCGAACGCTCTCGATCAAATCGCGTGCCTGAAGCTGAGACATTGCGGCGGCGGCCGTCCCCACTCCGGGCAGCACTAATTTATCCGCCGATTTGATTTTATCGAGATCACGGCTGATCTCGGCACGATACCCCAAGCGATCAAAGGCAAATTTGACCGACGACAGATTCGCACAGCCGGTATCGATGATAATGATGTTGGTCATAGACTATCCTGCAATAATGTGTTTTTATTATGCTGTCAACCGCCGATTTTAGCAAAACACCGCCAAAACCGACCGCACTTTATTCTCTGTGTTGAACAAAATACCGCCCTTTCTGTTCCTCCACTTTTTGTTCAAAATTTTTAATCTCTTTTTGCACTTCCTCCAGTAAAGTATCTTCCGACGGAAGATAAAGGCGGTATTGGCTGGCAAAAATTTGTTTTTGATTTTCCGGCAGCGAGAATTTCACCACGCTGTCATTTTTATCTGCACATAATAAAACACCGATAGTCGGGTTTTCATGCGCAAGTTTTTCAACCCGATCAAAATAATTCACATACATTTGCAATTGACCGAGATCCTGATGAGTCAGTTTATGCGTTTTAATCTCAAAAATCACAAAACACTGCAATAAACGGTTATAAAACACCAGATCGACAAAAAACTCGTCACCGTCCAAATGCAGCCGTTTCTGGCGGGCAACAAAAGAAAATCCGTTACCTAACTCCAGTAAAAAATCCTGCAAATGCGTGATAATCGCCTGTTCCAAATCCTTTTCATAATAAGCGCTTTCCCGCCGCAAACCGAGAAATTCAAGCACCATAGGATCCTTAATAATCTGTTTCGGATCGCTCGGTAACACGTCGTTACGAGCCACCGCCAGCACGCTTTGTTTATCGTTGCTAAGTAACAGACGTTCATACAGATTGCTGTGAATCTGCCGTTCCAGCTGGCGTGAACTCCAGTTGTTTTTCACGCATTCCGCAATATAAAACTCGCGTTCATCCGTATCATCAAAGGAAAGCAACAATTTATATTGCGTCCAGTTCAATTGCGTCCGCAATGCGGACGCAATCGGAAAACACCGATAAAACTGTCGATACCGTTCTAATTGCCGAGCAGAAAAACCGCTGCCGAATTCCGGTTGCAGCTGCTGTGCAAGGGATTTAATCAAATAGCGTCCGTAATCCGCCCGCACCTGCCCTCGCTGCTCTTCCTCAAAAATGCGTTTACCGATATGCCAATACATTAATACCCGTTGAAAATCTACCGCACGAACCGCACTTGCACGGGATTGTGTGATCATTTCCTTAATATCGGAAATAATAGTTTGGTGTTGTAATGATGTCATAATCCGACGCCTAATCTTCTCCGAATCGATTTATGCACGCTTCGGCAAAACCGGAAAATTTCGCCAAAACCGACCGCACTTTAAACGGTTATAACACGCCTTTTGAGCTTGGTAATGTATTCCCCTCAATCCGAATCGCCTGTCTTAGGGTTCGGCCGAAAACTTTAAACAGGCTTTCGATTTTGTGATGATCATTGTCGCCGCTGGCTTTCAGGTGCAGGGTGGCCAGCAGGGCAAAAGCAAGGGATTGGAAAAAATGCGCGGTCAGTTCGGTGCTGAAATCGCCGACTTTGTCACGTTTGAATTTGGCGCTGAATTTGATAAACGGGCGACCGGATAAATCCAGTGCGCATTGCGCTTTGCATTCGTCCATCGGCAAAACAAAACCGAAACGGGCGATGCCGCGTTTGTCGCCGATTGCCTGTTTTAGCGCCTGTCCAAGCGCAAGTGCGGTGTCTTCCACGGTGTGATGATCGTCAATATGCAAATCGCCTTTGCATTGCACATTCATGCGGAATCCGCCGTGAGTGGCAATCTGATCCAGCATATGATCGAAAAAACCGACGCCGGTATCGATTTGGTTGACACCCGTTTCATCCAGCCATACCTGCACTTTAATATCCGTTTCTTTGGTTTTGCGCAAAACCTCGGCATAACGCGGCGCACGCGTGCCGATATTAGTCACCGCTTCGCCCAAAAGCTTTTCGGCAATCAGCGTCCAGTTTAAATTTTGCGGGTGATACTGCAAGGCGCGAATACCCAGATTTTCCGCCAGCTGAACATCCGTTATGCGATCGCCGATGACAAAGCTGGTTGCCGGATCAAACCATTTTTTATCGATATAGTTCTTTAGCAGTTTGGTTTGCGGTTTACGGCAGGCGCAACGGTCTTCCGGTTTGTGCGGGCAAATCAGCACCTCGTCAAACTCAATTCCCTGCGATTTAAACAGTGCCAGCATGGCGTTATGCGGTTTGTCAAAATCCGCCTGCGGAAAAGCAGGCGTTCCAAGCCCGTCCTGATTGCTTACCATCACAAAACGGTATTTATTTTTCAGCTGCAATAAGGCGGGGATTACATAGGGCTCAAGTTTCAGTTTTTCCAGACTGTCAATCTGAAAATCGGTTTTCGGCTCGTCAATTAACGTGCCGTCGCGATCAATAAAAAGCATAGATTGTTGTGTCATTTCGGTATTTCCTGTGGCGAATTAAAATACATTTTATACTAAGCTAGGGCGCGAATCGCTGCAATCACTTTGCGGTTTTCCGCTTCGGTCCCGACGGTTATCCGGATACAGTTTGCCAAACCCGGTGCGTTGTGCTGGTCGCGTAAAATAATGCCTTGTTGCCATAAGGCGTTAAATACCTTTTCGCCGTCTTCAAATTTCACTAGCACATAGTTGGATTCGGTGGCAAAAATCTTTTCCACACAGGCCAGCCCGGCAAGTTCGGCAATCAAAGCCGTGCGGTTGGCCAGCACGGTATTTACCCGCACTTTCATTTGGGCAATCCCCTGTTCGCTCAATGCCTGCGCGGCAATATCGGACACCGGAACCGGCAGCGGATAAGGTGCGATCACTTTTTGCAGCACGCCGATAAGCTCGGCGTTGGCTAAAGTGAAACCGCAACGCAATCCCGCCAGCGCAAAGGCTTTGGACAGCGTGCGGATAATGGCTAAATGCGGAAAATGCGCCAGCTCATTAACCAGACTCGCCTGCGGGCAGAACTCAATATAGGCTTCATCCACCACCACAATGGCGCGATTACGGGTCATCTCCAGCAAACGGAGAAGATCCGCGCGGTTTACCACATTTCCCGTCGGATTATTCGGGCTACAGACAAACAGCACTTTCACGCCGTCGAGCTGTTTTTCAATTTCCGCCAGCTCCAGCTGAAAATCCGCGTTTAACGGCACGCGTTTCAACGCAATCCCGCAGGTTTCGGCGCTCACCGCATACATGCCGTAAGTCGGCGGGCAGTACAGCACGCTATCCGTCGATTCGCAAAAGGCACGGATAATCAGCTCGATACTTTCATCCCCGCCGCGGGTTACGATCACATTTTCCGGCTGCACACCGGCATAGGCCGCATAACCTTTGACCACTGCGGCAGGCTGCGGATCGGGATAGCGGTTAAACAGGCGCGCGGTTAAATCGAAATCCGGCGAAACCGGATATTCGTTGGCATTCAGCCACACATCGCCGTGGCCGCCCAAGCGGCGTGCGGATTGATAAGGCGTCAGCGCCTGAACGTTTTTTCTGCTAAGTTGTGAGATGATCATGTTGTGTTTTCCTTAAATTAGGCTTGCGTATCTTTTAATAAAATGAAATGTTGGATCAGTTTAATCATTAACTCTTTCTGCGCCGGCAGGCTTTCCGCCACCAATAATGCCAGCGCCACCAAGGTATTGTCATTAATCAGTTGCTCTACCGGCTTTGCCAACAGGGGCTGATTCAAGCGTAAATACCAAAGAAACAAAAACGAACCGGTGCGTTTGTTACCGTCCGCCAGCGGGTGATTTTTAATCACGAAATAGAGCAAATGGGCGGCGCGGCTTGCCACATTCGGATAAAACAGCTCATCACCGAATCCTTGTTCAATTGTGGCGATCGCCGATGCCAGACCGTCACTGCGCAGCTGCCCGAAAAGTTCGGTCGCTTCGCCTTTTGCCACTAATGCCTGTTTTAATTGCGCGATGGCTCGCTGCGCTTCGTCAAAGGACAACGCTTTCATTTGCGGCTGTTTCAGGCGGATTGCCGACAGGTTTTGTTCATCATAGGCCTGCAGCAAACTCCAGGTACGCGCATAGTCCTGTACCACATTAATCACCGCTTGTCCGTCCTGATTGACCAAAGCCTGATTGGTTAGCGTACGGCTCAGCAGCATCACTGCCTGACTGAATTCCACGCCTTTTTGCTGTAAACGACGCTCATTAACGGCATAACCTTGCACCAGATAGTCTTTTAAGCGTACGGTCGCCCAAATACGAAATTGAGTTGCGGCAGTCGATTTTACGCGATAACCAACGGAAATTATGGCATCTAAGTTATAATGTTTGAGTTGACGAGTCACATTACGCTTACCTTCCCGACGAACTACCGAGAAATCCTCGGTAGTTGTCATTTCATTCAATTCACCTTCTGCAAAAATATTTTTTAAGTGAAGGCTAATATTGTCCGTACTGGTTGCAAATACTTTTGCCATTTGCGCCTGTGAAAGCCATACGGTGTCCTGTTCAAAGCGCACTTCAACCTGCGTTTGTCCGTCTTGGGTTTGGTAAATTTCGATCGGATTATTCATGATTTCCGCCTGAGTTAACTAAACGGTTAAAAATCGCTATTTGATTTTCGCCAGCCGGATACTTACCGCCTGTTTATGGGCATCCAGCTGCTCGGCGCTTGCCATAAGTTCAACGGTATTCGCCAGCGCTTTAAAGCCCTGCGGACTGAGTTCCTGCACGGTCATGCGCTTGCTGAAATCCGCCAGACCTAAGCTGGAATAGGTGCGCGTATAACCGTAAGTCGGCAGCACATGATTGGTGCCGCTGGCGTAATCGCCCATACTTTCCGGCGAATAGGCGCCTAAGAAAATCGATCCGGCATTGTCCAGCGCGGGCAGTAAATCGCGGGGTTGCCGGGTTTGCACGATTAAATGCTCCGGCGCGTATGCATTGCTGATTGCCACACATTGCGCCAAATCCTCGGCGATAATGATTCGGCTGTGCGCCAATGCTTTGCGCGCGATTTCCGCCCGCGGCAGGGCGGCGAGTTGCTGCGCCACACAAAGTGCGGTCTGTTTTGCCAGCGTTTTGCACGGTGTCAGCAAAATCACCTGCGAATCCGCGCCGTGTTCCGCCTGCGACAACAAATCGGAGGCCACAAAATCGGGATCGGCCTGTTCATCGGCAATCACCAGCACTTCCGACGGCCCCGCCGGCATATCGATATTCGCACCGTCAATTAGCTGGCTGACCTGATGTTTGGCTTCCGTCACAAAGGCATTGCCCGGGCCGAAAATTTTATCCACTTTGGCCACACTCTGCGTGCCGAATGCCATTGCGGCGATCGCCTGTGCGCCGCCGATGGCATAAACGGTTTCCACGCCGCAAAGATTGGCGGCATACAGAATTTCGTCTGCAATCGGCGGCGGCGTACAGAGCACGATTTTTTTGCAGCCGGCAATCTTTGCCGGAATCGCCAGCATCAATACCGTGGAAAATAACGGTGCCGAACCGCCGGGAATATACAAACCGACCTGGTTTATCGGTCGGGTGAGCACCTGACAGCGTACGCCCGGCTGCGTTTCCACATCGACCGGTTGGGGTTCTTGCGCCTGGTGAAAAGCGGTAATATTACGTTTGGCATTTTCAATCGCCTGTTTCAGCGCGGCGGGAAGGCGGGCGGCGGCCTGTTCAATCTGCTGCTGTGTTACAGTCAGGCTGTCGAGCGTAATGTTATCGAATTTTTTCGTTAATTCAAACAGGGCATTGTCCCCGGCGGTTTTAACCGAATTAATGATATTTTCCACCGCACTTTTAATCTCCGCCGAGGCGGAAATTGCCGGGCGGGTCAGGGCTTGTTGTCGTTCACTTGCGCTGAGGTCGCGCCAGATCAGTGTTTGCATATTTTTTTCCTTTATAAAGCGAGAGTTATATTGTGTCTTGCACTAGGTTTATCATTCCATCATTTTTTCGATCGGCAATACCAGAATCGAACTGGCGCCCGCCTCTTTTAAACGTTCCATCGTCTCCCAGAACAGATTTTCCTGACTGACCACATGCATCGCGACCCGGGCATTATCATGCGCCAGCGGAATAATGGTCGGGTTTTCCACCCCCGGCAACAGCGCGGTAATTTGCTCCAGTTTATCTTTCGGCGCATGCAGCATAATATATTTGGATTCGCGCGCCTGAGAAACGCCCTGAATACGGGTCAGCAACCGATTTACCAGATCTTGTTTATCCGCGCTTAACAGTTCCGCCCGCTGAATCAGGCAGGCTTTCGAACGATAAATCACTTCCACTTCTTTCAGGCCGTTAGCCTCAAGCGTGGCGCCGGACGAAACCAGATCACAAATCGCATCGGCAAGGCCGGCACTTGGCGCCACTTCCACCGAGCCGTTCAGCAGCGTACTTTTAAACGGGACATTCTGGGCTTTCATGTAGCGTTTGAGTAAATTCGGGTAGGAGGTGGCAATCCGCGCATCGGCGAAATCCTGCACGTTGTTGTAATGATGATCTCGATCCACGGCCAGCGATAAACGACAAGCGCCGAAATCCAACTGGCGCAGCTTTTTATAAGTGACGCTTTCCCCCGCCGCAATGCGTCCCAGTTCTTCCTCTTCCAGCACATTTTCACCGATGATGCCGAGATCGACCACGCCGTCAAAAATCAACCCCGGAATATCATCATCGCGCACGCGCAGGATTTCAATCGGCATATTTTCCGAATAGGCGATCAGGCGCTGTTCGTTCCAGTTGATTCTCACCCCGCACTGACTGAGCAGTTCGCTGCAATCTTTACTTAAACGCCCTTTTTTTTGCAGTGCGATTCTTAACCGTTTGTTGTCTGACATATTTTTTCCTTGTATTTAACTTTAATGATAAAAAAACCTCTCGAAAGTTGTCTTCCGAGAGGTTTAAATCGCTTTCTACTGCACTGACTCGGAAGACTTATCTTCCAAGCACCACAACACGCCTGAAAGATTAATCAGGGGAATGATGGTGATGATGAGAAGTGCGGTTGAAATTCATGTTGTTTGCTCCAAAATTGCTTGACATTTAATCTACTCGGAAAATTGTTGCCAAGCAAGGCTTTTTTTAAACTTTTTTCGCTTTCACAAAAAATAATACCGGACGATGGCGTAAATCTTTAAATTCCGCCTGCCACGCCGGCTGCTCCGCCAGCATCGGTTCTTCAATCCGCTCTATGCAAAAGCCCGCCTCAATCAGATTGTTGATGATCGTCGCGACGGTGCGGTGATAGGTTTTAAACGGTTGTTTGAACCAGTTGCGCGCACGCTCGCCTTCCTCGCGGTAATAATTCAGCCGATAGGCAATCTGTTGTTTATGCTCATCTTTTTCCCACCGTTCGCCGCCGCGATAACAGGTGACGATCGGATGTTCCTGAGAAAACACCAGCTTGCCGCCCGCCTTGAGTTTGGCATGAATATCACGCAGCAGGGCGGGGAAATCGGCAACATAATGAAAGGCGAACGAGCTGGTGACCAGATCAAAATCCGCCGGCGGCAATGCAGCAAGCTTTTCCATCGGCAGCTGGTATAACGCAAAGTGCGGTCGGTTTTGCGGCTGTTTTTCCAGTGCAAGGCGCGCCTGTTTCAGCATGGATTGCGATAAATCGACGCCCACCGCCAATGCCGCACCGCGCTGTAAATAAAGCTGCAAATGTTCGCCTGTGCCACAGCCCAGATCCAGCAGCGTTTTGCCGTGCAAATCCGGCAGTAACGCCAGCATGGTCGGTTTTTCAACGAGGTTATTTACGCTGTGCGGATTGCGCCGCAATGTCTGGTAACGGGCAAAAAAATCCTCCTGATCATAAACCGATTGCGGTATATCGTTCATGGCGCGCCTTATCCCGTGAACACCGGCAGCCAGCCGAACTGCATCGCCAATTGTGCGAAAATGTTCAGTACGCCGAACAGAATAATGAAATAAATCATCATATTACCGCCATAAACCGTATAACTGCGCTGCGGAAATTTCTGTCGGCAGGCTTTTGCCAGCAACGCCGGCACAATTGCCGCCCAAATGGTCGCCGCCAGTCCGGCATAACCGATCGCCAGCACAAAACCGTAAGGGAATAGCAGGCTGAGAATCAGCGGCGGCAAGAAGGTCAGCAATGCGGTTTTCGTTCTGCCTGAGGCGCTGTCGTCCAGTTTAAACAAATCGGCAATATAATCGAATAGCCCGAGAGTCACCCCAAGAAATGAGCTGGCGATGGCCATATAAGCAAAAAAGCGCAGTACCAGCCCCAGATAATCCGTTTGTACATAGTCGCTCAGCGCATCCAGCAATACGGCGATATCGCCGCCTTTTTCGATCACCGGTGCGAATTGGTTACGCGGCAGATTGCCCTGAATCGCCAGCTGCCACAGGATATAAATGACTAACGCAATCAGCGTGCCGACAAACACCGATTTCATCACCTGACCGGCGTCACGCCGATAATATTTCACCAGACTCGGCACGTTTTGGTGAAAACCGAAAGACACCAGACATACCGGCAGCGCAACCAGCACATAAGGCAAATACTGCTGTTCGCCCGGCGCCATGCTGTCAAACAGCACTTCGGTTTTCACCGAGGGAATCAGGCCGGCAATGGACAACACAAATGCGATCACCATTCCGCCGATCAGCAGCGTACTTAACCGGTCCACCGCTTTGGTGGACAGCCACACAAACAGCGCCAGAATAATACAGAAAATCAGCGAGCCGAAAGTACGCCCGATTTGCACCGCACTTTGTTCGGTACTCAGCAGCTGATTCAGAAAACTTTCGGTAATGCCGCCGCCCGACGTGATGTAGGCATAGGTCAGAATATACAGCACGAACGCCACCGATAACCCGTTAATCAGATTCCAGCCCTTGCCGAGCAAATCTTTCACGATGGTGTCGAAACTGGCGCCGGTGGGATAATGCAGATTGGCTTCCAGCAGCATCAGCCCGGAGGTGGTCATACAAAACCAAGTATAAATCAAGACGATAATCGAACCGACGAACCACACGCCGGCGGTCGAAGTCGGATTAGCCAGCATACCCGCACCGATGGTGCCGCCCGCGATAATCATAGCGCCGCCGAACAGCGACGGAATTTTTTGATTTGACATAGATTATTTTCCATTTAGAGCCTGAATAAAGTTGAACTATTATAATAGTACAAAATAAAAAAACAACGGCATTCGGCGCAAAATTCCGCGTCCGGCGGATTTTTCCCCGTGGGCGATGGCGTAACTCGACAAATCCCGCCGAATAAAGCTATAATTGAGCCGTTTTATTCACACCTAACTTTTAAGAAGGAATACAAAATGGGTTTAGAAAACGTACCGGCAGGCAAAGCGTTACCGGATGATATTTATGTGGTAATCGAAATCCCGGCCAACTCGGATCCGATTAAATACGAAGTCGATAAAGAAACCGGCACCCTATTCGTTGACCGTTTTATGGCGACCGCCATGTTTTATCCGGCAAACTACGGTTATGTGAATCATACGCTGTCTTCCGACGGCGATCCAGTGGACGTGCTGGTGCCGACACCTTATCCGTTGCAGCCGGGTTCGGTAATTCGCTGCCGTCCGGTCGGCGTATTGAAAATGACCGACGAATCCGGCGGTGATGCGAAAGTGGTTGCCGTACCGCACAGCAAATTAAGCAAAGAATACGATCACATTAAAGATGTTAACGATTTACCGACCTTATTAAAAGCGCAGATTCAGCACTTCTTCGAAAATTATAAAGCGCTGGAAGCCGGTAAATGGGTGAAAGTCGAAGGCTGGGGCGATGTCAACGAAGCCCGTCAGGAAATTCTGGATTCTTTCGAACGCGCTAAAAAATAAACCTGTGATTAACATACCGTTCTGTACAGGGCGGTATTTTTTTATCCGAATCAGCGAAAGACACGAACAAGGGAACAATAATGCGCAATACAGTAACAACATTGGCTTCCGTCTCATTACTTGCACTGCTGCTGGGTGCCTGCGTCGATTCCGCCAGCCTCAACCAACAGGCGGCTTTAAGTTATACCAAAACCGTCAATCAGGCGAAAACGCAGGGGATCGTCGATACCAGCTCGCCGACGGCAAAACGCATCCACAAGGTGTTTAACACCATACGCCCTTATGCGGATAAAGAAAACCAAACCGGGCAGGTGTTTAACTGGCAGCTGACCGTAATTAAATCCAAAGAACTCAATGCGTGGGCGATGCCGGGCGGCAAAATGGCGTTTTATACCGGACTGGTGGATAATCTGAAACTGAACGATGATGAAATTGCCACCGTGATGGCGCACGAAATGGCGCATTCGCTAAAAGAACACGGCAGAAAACAGGCGAATATGGGGCAGTTTACCAACGTTCTGGCGCAGGTTGCGCACGTCGCGCTGTCCACTCAAATCGGCACCGACGGCAGTGCCATGGTAGTCGGGCTGACCAAAGACTGGGCGCTGGATAAACCTTACTCGCGCAGTGCAGAAACCGAAGCCGATGAGGTGGGATTATTTTTAATGGCTAAAGCCGGTTACAATCCGCAGGCTGCCCCCAAATTGTGGGATAAAATGCAAAAAGCCTCTTCCGGCTCAAAAAGCGTATTGGCGGCGTTATCCTCAACTCACCCGAGCGATGCGGACAGACAGGCCAATCTGCTGCGTTTAATGCCGGAGGCCACCGCGGTTTATAACGCGCGCAACTGATTTTTTGCCTAGCGGTGAAAAGCAAAGTGCGGTCGGTTTTTGAAACATTTTTATAACCGACCGCACTTTCTTTTATGTCTTTATGATTTACTGTAATTTAAAGCTAATCGGCACCGACAGCGAGGCGCTCATGCCCGCAGGACGCGGACCGATGGAACGGGCGCTCTGCACGGCGGCCATGGCGGCTTTATCCAGATCATCACTGCCTGATGACTTGCTCATGCCCACCTGACTTAACGAACCGTCCGCTCCGATACTGAAGTTTACTGTCACAATACCTTGTTTACGCATCATTTTCGCCCGCTGCGGATAACGTTTATGCCGTTCGATTTCACGACGTAATGCCGTACGGTAAGCGCTCAGCTCATCGGCACTGGCACCGCTGCCGACTAAATTCGGGTTATTGGTCGTCACCGCGCCCGGCCCCGTTGCCAGCGAATTGACTTTCGCCTCGGAATTGACGTTACGATCGCCTTTCGGCAAATCTTTTCTGAGCGGCTCTTTCGGTTTGTTTTTCGGTTTCTCTTTCGGCTTTGGTTTCGGTTTTTCTTTTTTCTGTTCCGGCTCTTTCGGTTTTTCCGGCTTCGGAGGATCCGGTTTCAGTGTCGGATCGGCCACCGTCTCTTTGACCACCGGTTCAGGTTCCGCCGCCGGCGCCGGTGTCGGTTCGGGCTCTTCCTCCACCATGCCCATGATCATTTCCATGGAAATATTGGTATCCACCAGCTGAGCCATATGTCCGTTGGCGCTGTCGTCCTGTTTTACCGCATACCACACGGCGCCGATCAGGGCGGAATGGAACAGTAAAGACAGGAAAAACCCCAGCCAGGAATGATGTTTCGTTGCCATTTACTCGCCTTTTTCCTTCATGGTGACAATGGCGACATTTTTAATCTCGTTTTTCGCCATTAAATCCGTCAGCGTCACAAAATCCTGAAAGGTTGATTTGGCATCCACTTTTAACGTCACTTTCTGCTCTTTCGGCCAGCCGGCAATTTCTTTTTCGAGTTCCGGCAACGAAATCGGTTTATCGTTAAAGTAAATGTCGCCGTGTTCCGTTACGGTCAGCAGTTTGGCCAAATCATCGGATTTAAACGCCACGGTACTGCTCGCTTTCGGTACATTGACCTGAATTTTGCCCTGCGAAATAAAAGACGCGGTAATCAATACGATCGCCAGCAGCACCAACATAATGTCGATGAAAGGGATAATATTGATTTCATCAAATTTTTTCACGTTACGCCCCTACATTTTTCTGACCGTTCAAGGCTTTCCATTTCAAACGGTTCACTTCAACTTTACGCAACAAGCCGTTATAAAACACCATGGAAGGAATCGCCACCAGAATACCGACCGCGGTGGCTTTCAGCGCCAGCGACAAATTCAGCATAATCGCCGCGGCGTCAATATCTCCGCCGGAATTACCCAGTTCATAAAAAGTCAGTAAGATCCCGATTACCGTACCGAGCAGCCCCACATAAGGCGCATTGGATCCGATCGTTGAAATGATGGTCAGATTGCGGTTTAAATCAATATCCAGTTCGTGAATGTTGGTATAACTGGCCACTTTGACCCGGCTTAAAAAAATAAAGCGTTCGATCACGAACCATAACATCAGAAAACTCATCAGACCCAATAATCCGAGAATAATGTAATCGACATAGCTTTGTAAAAATGCAAATAATTGCGGCATTTGATATATCCTTTCAAAGATGACTTGTAGGTAAGATTAGAATAATTTTCGTAGCATTAATCGCTATTGAGAATTAATCTCAATTAGATTCAGGATTGTAGCAAATTTGCTATAAGAGGTCAAAAACTAGTTAATGAAAAAGAGCGGTATTTTTTACCGCTCTTTAGGAAAGGAAAATCAGAATTTATACGATACGGATAATTTATAATTGCGACCCGGATCAAGATCCGCCGAGCTGTAATATTGCGTACTCTGATCCTTATACGCTTTATTAAAGACATTGTCGATTCCGGCGGTCAGCTCCAACCCTTTGACTTGTTCCGGCGCCCAGGTCACATAAACATTGCTGACGGAATAACTCTCTTTATATAAATATCCCGGTCTGATCGGCGTCCCACGTCCGCCAAGCTGAGTGAACATATTCAGGCCTCTCACCCACATCGTATTCCAGCCTAACTCAACCTGCGCAGTCGGAATATATTGGCTGATCCCTAATGTGTAGCGATCACCGGTATCCGGAAACGCCGCATAATGATCAGCTTTTTGTTTACTGCGCGCTCTGGCGTAACTGACATGGAAACTGGTATTGTCAATACGATATTTCGCAGCGGTCTCAACCCCTTTCAATACCACTTCTCCGACACTCTGATAACCGCTGAAACCGCCTTGATCGGTATTTTTATTCAGATTGTCGTAATTGGTATGGAAATACTTCGCCGTAATGGAAAAACCGTCATTCGCCGTTAATACGTTATCTTTTGCAAAATTAAAACCGGCTTCTTTATTGTCGCCTCTGATTGCCTCCAGTGTCGGCGAATACGCACGCGTACCGCGTAAATAAATTTCACCGGCATCAGGCCCTTTAAACAGTTCCGTGTAATTGGCAAACAGTACCAAATCATCCGTCAAACTGTATTTCAAGCCCAGCGCTTTAGACCAGCGATGATAGGTTTTATCAAAATCAGTGGCTAAATCCGCTTTATAATGATCATAACGAATCCCCGGAATAATCAGCAAATCGCCCAATGCAATGGTATCTTCAAGATAAACGGAAGCACTGTCTGTTTTTGCGGTATAACTATTAATGGCAGAACCCAGCGCCAGCGCTTTGGTGGAATAATATTCACCGCCAAACAGCACGGCATGATGCGTGATACCAAGATCAAATTCTGCGGTATTAGATAATGTTCCGCCAACCGTTCTGACTTTACTCTGCGGCGCTCCCATTGAGGACATTTCGGTTTCCGTATTATACAAATTCGCCTTCAGGTTCACCCAGCCATTTTCACTCGGATTATAAGCATAACCCAAATTATACGTTTTACGGGTTAAACCGGCATAAGCCTTGCTATGATTATCTGCTCTGTATCCCGGTTGTCCCTCTTGCGGTACATCACCTAAACAGCTGCCGAAATTCGCCCGGAAACAACTTAATGCGGTGTTTGTATAGCGTTCAGCCGATAATTTAATCCATTGATCTTTATCAATATTATATTTCGCTTTAAATAAATAATTCTGCAAATGACCTTTATTGGCGTTTTCCAGCCCGTTACCGTCTTTGCCGTTTTCCTGATGGCGATAATTGAAATACCCTAATAAATCCAGACCACCACTACGACCATATAGCGTTGCCATACCCTGCTGGGAATTGCCGTTCGAGCCGTAGGCATATTTCAGTTTCGCTCCGACATTGCGGCCTTCTTCCAGTAAATCCGCCGCATCGACGGTTTCAAATTTAATTGAACCGCCGAGCGATCCGGCACCGGTTGCGACCGAGTTGGAACCGACATCAATATCAACGCGTTTTAGAATTTCCGGATCAATACCGTAGTTACCCGCATGGTGGAACGCATAACCGTTTTGCCGCGCTCCATCCACTGTGACGGTTAAATATTCTTCGCTGACACCGCGAATGTTATAACGCTCTACTACAGAACGCGCACCGTTCACATTAACGCCCGGCACACCGCGCAGCACATCGGACATTTTCGTTGCCTGACGGACTTTCACCACGCCTTTAGCAGCAACATTCTGCACCTGCGGCGAGAAATTATCACTGACCACATCAATGGTATCCAACGCATCCGTATTGGCCTGTTCCGCCTGCACCGCCGTTGCGACAAATGTAGCTAATGGTAATAATACAAAGTGTGTTTTTTTCATGATCCTTCCTATAAATAACTACCTCAACAAAAACAGGAACAATTATCATTTATGCATCGTTTTATTGTCAAGGCTAACAGGAAAAGAAAATTATTTTTTTTCGTAATCTAAGACCGGGCGTGATTACCCATAAAAAAAGCGAGGATAACGGCTCCTCGCTTTTTATGCTGTTCAGCAATCACGCTATTGTGCAGGTTCCGCACGGGCTATTTTTTCCACTTTGGCCTGTTTTACCATATTCTCCGCTACTTCCAGAATCGTGATGCGTAGCCCGTCGATTTCGCACACCTCGCCGACATCGGGAATTTCTTCCAGATGTTCCAGAATCAGGCCGTTAAACGTGCGCGCATCTTCCGTATCCAGGTGCCAGTCAAACAGCTTATTTAAATCACGGATATTGGCGGAGCCTTCGATAATCATCGAGCCGTCCGACTGCTGGGTCACTTCTTTGTCAATGGAAGGTGCGGTGGAAGTGGTAAACTCACCGACAATTTCCTCCAGAATATCTTCCAGCGTCACCAGCCCTTTAATATCCCCGTATTCGTCCACTACCAGACCGACGCGCTCTTTTTTATTACGGAAATTCAGCAACTGCGCATTCAGCGGCGTGCCTTCCGGAATAAAATAGGCCTCGTCCACGGCGCGAATCAGGGTTTCTTTGGTGAATTCATTTTTATCCATCATCAGCCGGTAGGCTTCGCGCACCCGCAAAATCCCCAGAATATTTTCATCCATACTTTCTTTATACAGCACCACTTTACTGTGCGCCGCGTGATTGAGCTGACGCATAATCGCTTTCCAGTCGTCTTCAATATCGATCCCGCCGATATCATTACGCGGCACCATAATGTCATCAACGGTGACTTTTTCCAGATCCAGAATGGAAAGCAGCATATCGTGGTGGGCGGACGGAATAAATTTACCCGACTGATTGACAATCGCGCGCAGCTCTTCCGTACTCAGCGAATTGGCGCGCACCTCGCTTTTCACCCGGAACAGCTTCATCAGCCCGCGGATAATCAGGTTCATCAAATACACGATCGGGCTGAAAAGTTTAAGCAGGATGGTCAACAAATGGCTGGAAATAAACGCAATCCGTTCAGGATAAAGAGCGGCAATGGTTTTCGGGAAAATTTCGGAAAACACCAGCATCACGAATGTCAGCACGCCGGTGGCAATCGCCACCCCCACATCGCCGTACAGCCGCATGCCGATAATCGTCGCAATGGCCGAGGCGGAAATATTCACCAGATTATTACAGATTAAAATCAGACTGAGCAGAATATCGGTTTTTTTCAGCAATTTCTCCGCTTTTTGTGCGCCTTTATACCCTTTTTCGGCCAGCACGCGCATCCGATAGCGGTTGGCCGACAGCAGCCCGGTTTCCGATCCGGAAAAATAGGCGGACAAAATAAGCAAGATAACTAACGTGATAAACAGACTGCTAAGGGGGATGCTATCCAAAATAAAACGATCCTTATGTTGGTTAAACGTAAAAGTGCGGTAATTCTGACCGCACTTTTTGAAAATCAGAGTTCAAACATGACGCGACTGCCGAAATACGCCACAGTCAGCAGAATCATACCTGAAATCGTATAAATTATCATCCTTTTTCCGCGCCAGTGCAGCTTCCAGTGACCAAGCAGCGACAGCCCGAACACCACCCACGCCAGAAAGGAAAATATCGCTTTTTGAATATTCTGCGCGGCAAAAAAATCCGCCAGATAAAACGCGCCGGAAATCAGCGTTAAGGTCAGCAGCAGTTCGCCGCTGAACATTAAACGGAAAAAATGCCGCTCCACCGTCATCAGCGGTGGGATAATCGGCGAGAGAGGCAGGGTTTTGTTTTTCAGATTGCGATCCAGCCAGAACAATTGAATGGCATATAACGCGGCAATAAAACAGACCGCATAGGCAAACAGCGCCAGCGCAATATGGATCAATAAACCGATATTCTGAATCAAATGCTGAATCACGGTAGGCGGCAAAAATGCCTGTAAAATCAGATTGATCATGGAAAAGCAATAGACAATCGGCAATAAAAACCACAGCGTGTTGACGCGCAGTAGCATCGCGGCGGTGGCTAAGGCGGCAATCATCGCACTGATCAGCGAGCTGATTTCAATCAGGGTGAAATTCTGTCCCGCCAGCAAACGTTGAAAAAAGGCGGATAAGCCGACGAAATGAAAAACAATGGCCAAAAGTGCGGTCAGAAAAAACAGCGTTTTATTGGCTTTTCCCGACTGACGCGGTTCGCCGCTCTGCGCGTTCAGCAGCAACGGCGTGATCAACAGAATACTGATTAAATACAGTAACATCGAAATCATTGCAAACCACATGACATTGATCCTTTAAACTAGCAAACACGGTTTTATTCTAGCTTTGGCGCCGCAAAATCGCTATAAATTTCTTGCAAATGATGAAAATCGGCCAGATTTCAGTATAATTGGGAAAATTTTTTCATAAGAACTGATTAGGAAAACGCATGTTTGAAAACTTATCGGATCGCCTGTCCAAAACCTTACGCAATATTACCGGAAAAGGCCGTTTAACCGAAGATAACATCAAAGACACGCTGCGCGAAGTGCGCATGGCGCTGCTGGAAGCCGATGTCGCGCTACCGGTGGTGCGCGAATTTATCAGCAACGTGAAAGATCGCGCCATCGGCGAAGAAGTCAATAAAAGCCTGACGCCCGGTCAGGAATTTCTCAAAATCGTGCAATCCGAGCTGGAAGCGGCAATGGGCGAGGCGAACGAAAGCCTGAATCTCGCCGCACAGCCGCCGGCGGTGATTTTAATGGCCGGTCTGCAAGGGGCGGGGAAAACCACCAGCGTGGGAAAACTGGCGAAATTCCTGCGCGAACGGCAAAAGAAAAAAGTGCTGGTGGTTTCCGCCGACGTTTACCGCCCGGCGGCGATCAAACAGCTGGAAACGCTGGCGCAGGCAGTCGGCGCCGATTGTTTTCCGTCCAGCACACAGCAAAAACCGGTGGCCATCGTACAGGCTGCGCTGGCTGAGGCAAAATTAAAATTTTACGATGTGTTAATCGTGGATACCGCCGGCCGCCTGCATGTGGACGGCGAAATGATGGAAGAAATCAAACAAATTCACGCCGCACTTAATCCGGTCGAAACGCTGTTTACCGTGGATGCGATGACCGGTCAGGATGCCGCCAACACCGCCAAAGCTTTCAACGAAGCCTTGCCGCTGACCGGTGTGATTCTGACCAAAGTGGACGGCGATGCCCGCGGCGGCGCGGCGCTGTCTATCCGCCAGATTACCGGCAAACCGATTAAATTTTTAGGGGTCGGTGAAAAAACCGACGCGCTGGAACCGTTCCACCCGGATCGCGTCGCCTCCCGCATTCTCGGTATGGGCGATGTGCTGTCGCTGATCGAAGATCTACAGCGCTCAGTAGATCAGGAAAAAGCGGAAAAAATGGCGAAAAAATTCAAGAAAGGGGATAATTTCACCCTGGAAGATTTCCGCGAGCAACTGATCGAAATGAAAAAAATGGGCGGCATGATGAGCATGCTGGAAAAACTGCCGGGCGCGAAAAATCTGCCGGCGCATGTCAAAAATCAGGTTGACGATAAAATGTTCAATAAAATGGAAGCCATGATTAATTCCATGACCCTGAAAGAACGCGCTCATCCCGACATTATTAAAGGCTCGCGCCGGCGCCGTATCGCACAGGGTTCGGGTACGCAGGTACAGGATGTTAACAAACTGCTCAAACAGTTTGACGAAATGCAGCGCATGATGAAAAAAATGCGCAAAGGCGGCATGGCGAAAATGATGCGCGGCATGCAAGGCATGATGGGTGGCATGGGCGGTTTAGGCGGCCTCGGCGGTATGTTCAAGCGGTAATCTTTCCACAAAGTGCGGTAAAATTTACCGCACTTTTTTAGATAAAAACACCATGATAGACATTTCACATCTGGATCATTTAGTCCTGACGGTGGCAGACAGCCAGCGCAGCATTGATTTTTATACCCGCGTGTTAGGGTTTAAGGCAGTCACGTTCGGCGATAATCGCAAAGCGTTGGTGTTCGGACAACAAAAAATCAATCTGCATGTTAAAGGCCAAAGCATCGCTCCCCACGCGCAAAACCCGGTTTGCGGCAGTGCGGATCTGTGTTTTATCGCCCGAACCGCGCTGGAGCAGGTTATCGCCCATTTACGCCATCAGGGCGTGAAGATAGAAAGCGATATTGTCGAGCGCACCGGCGCACAGGGGAAAATCCGTTCCATTTACCTGCGCGATCCGGATCAGAATCTGATTGAAATCAGTAATTATCTATAATAACCGACACGCGCTGCCTAAAAGCAGCGCGTGGTTTGATTATTCTTCGCCTTTTTCCACCGCACTTTTAATGGTCAGGCCGATTTCGGTTGAGATCATATGCGCCAGAATGGTGCTGAGTTCGCCCAGTTTTTCAATATCGGCATGATTGTCTTCGCTAAAATATCCGCTTTGTTTTAAACTGGCGATAAATGCCGAGAATACCGCTTTATCGAAAAACTCCGGCGCATTAATACCATGCAGCACCGACAAACGCTGCGCCACGGACTGACTTTCTTTTTCCAGCACCGCGCGCAAAATCGCCGGATCTTTTTGCAAAATGCTGACGGTAATGTAATAGCGCTGCAAAATCTCACGCACCCCGGCAGACCATAGCTGCAAAGTGCGCACATGCGGCTTGTTGATTGCCAACATGTTTTCGTTGCATTTAATAATTTCCTGACGTTGCAGTTCGGCAACAATTTTTTCTATCCGCGCTTGCAGTTCTTCCGGCGGAAAATGCAAAAACAGCTCGCCTTTCAGGAACGGATAAATTTTACTGACCGCCTCCAGCAACAACGATTTCTGAATCGCTTCATAATGCAGTACCACGCTGGCTACCAGCGACGGTAACACAAATAAATGCTGAATATTATTGCGGTAATAGGTCATCAGCACCGCATAGTTGCGCTCCAGACGGATAATTTCGCCGAAGCTGTCTTTTTCCACCAGTACGCCGACGCGATCCAGCCCCAGCACATGTTCCAGCATCGCCTGCGGCGTTTCCGTCGGAATAATTATATCGTCGGAATAAGGCACGTTTTGCAAAAACTGCTGATAGCTTGCCAGCTGTTCCAATAATTGCTCGCGCGATAACGCTCGCTGACGGGAAGACAATAACGCCGTGCCGGTTAAATTCATCGCATTGACCGCCGCCGCTTTGTTAATATTCACCATCACCTGCTGCGATACCGAATCCACCGCTTTACTGAACCAAAGCGAACGTTCTTCATCGCTATTGTCTTTCCATTGCGGAAAATGCTGATTTAAATAGTTGCTCAGCACAATGGGTTCGCCGAAATTCACATAACCTTTGCCCAAATTACGCAGTTTTTTAATCACGCGCAGCACCAAGCCGGCGTTTTCCTTTTCTTTCGCCGCACCGCGCAGCTCTTTGGCATAAGTATCCACTTCCAGCACATGTTCATAGCCCACATACACCGGTACCACGGAAATCGGACGGGTCTGGCGCTGTTGCAGCGCCTGCAAAGTCATGGACATCATACCGGTTTTCGGCGCCAGCAAGCGCCCGGTTCGGGAACGCCCGCCCTCAATAAAATATTCCACCGAATAACCGCGGTGGAACAGTTCCGCCAGATATTCACGGAAAATCGTAGAATACAGACGATTACCTTTAAAAGTGCGGCGAATAAAAAACGCTCCGCCGCGGCGGAACATGCCGCCCACCGGCCAGAAATTCAGATTGATGCCGGCGGCGATATGCGGTGTGACAAGCCCTTGATGATACAGCACATAAGACAATAATAAATAGTCGATATGGCTGCGGTGACAAGGCACATAAACGATTTCATGCCCTTCCAGCGCCAGTTTGCGTACGCGATCCGCATTCTGTACATCAATGCCCTGATACAGTTTATTCCATAACCAGCGCAGAAAACGATCCGCCATGCGCAGCCCTTCATAGCTGACATTGGCGGCGATTTCGTCGAGCATTTTATAGGCTTCTTTTTCGGCTTTATCGCGGCTGATTTTTTTGTTTTTAGCCTCGTCTTCAATGGCGTCTAAAATGGTCGGCAGCTGCAACAGTTTATTAAACATCGCCTCCCGGTTCGGCAGGCGCGGCCCGGTAGCGGAAATCCGTTGTTTGGAAAAGTGGATCTTCGCCACACGCGCCAGTTTGTTGGCGATTTTTTTATCGGAGCCGTGTTCGTTGACCATGTAGCGTAAAGAGACCGCCTGTGAAAAACGCACGAAAGTATCGCGCCCGAACCAAATTGCCGCCGCCGTTTTCTGAATGCCGTTCAGCAAGCGTAAATTCGGCAAGCCGGATTTATCCTCATGCCCCGGCGAACGCCCCCATAATACCGACCCCGGAATCAGCTGCACGTCAAGCGCTTCACAAGTGCGGTGCAATTCGAGGTATTTATTAAAAATGGTGGTGGTTTCCTGTTTCGCCCCTTTGCTTTTGAAAATCCGGCGTCCTTCGTCCAAAAATACGAAGCGCGGTAATTCGATACCGTTAATGCGATTCTGTTCAAAGGGATCCGGCAGACCGACGCTCAAACAGTTCTGACGGAAAATAACCAAGTCGGTTTGTGAAGTATAAGGCAGCACATAAACAATGGGCTGTGCGGTGTTCAGTTTTAACTCTTCGATGGGATGATGGGGAATCGGGTTGTCTTTCACCAACAAAGACAAAGGTAATTCAAGTAATTTTCTGTATAAATTAAGCACACCGGGCATATAAATTCCATTAATTGATTAACAGGTTGCAAATTTAACGCATTTTAGCATAAAAACAGCATATTTCTTTTAGGTAGATCACAAAAGAAAGATTGCAACGATTGCCATTCTGTATATAATACCAGTTGTCATGTATATAAAAACAGGGGGAGAACTATGGCATTCACGAAAGCACTTACCGCACGCCAGCAAGAAGTTTATGATCTGCTAAAACGCCATTTGGAAACCACCGGTATGCCGCCTACCCGCGCGGAAATTTCAAAAGAGCTGGGATTCCGCTCACCGAATGCGGCGGAAGAGCATTTGAAAGCACTGGCCAGAAAAGGGGTGATCGAGATTATCTCCGGCGCCTCGCGCGGTATCCGGTTACTGGCTAACGAAGATGAAAACGAAGAAGAGGGATTACCGCTGATCGGGCGCGTCGCCGCGGGCGCACCGATTCTCGCCGAACAGCATATCGAAGGCACTTACCGGGTCGATGCCAATATGTTTAAACCGCAGGCGGATTTTTTACTGAAAGTCTATGGTCAGTCGATGAAAAACATCGGCATTCTGGACGGTGATTTACTTGCCGTACACAGCACCAAAGATGTGCGCAACGGTCAGGTTATCGTCGCCCGCATTGAAGATGAAGTGACGGTAAAACGTCTGGAACGGAAGGGATCAATCATTTACCTGCACGCCGAAAACGAAGAATTCGAACCGATTGTCGTTGATCTAAACCAGCAGGCGGATTTTGAAATTGAAGGCATTGCGGTGGGCATTATCCGCAATAACGCCTGGATGTAAGCCCTTCAGATTATCGGCACGCCTTTACGCCCTCCGGCAAGCCGGCCGATAATCGCTCGTACTACAGTACCTACCGTCGGCGGCATACTCGTCGCATACCAATATTCCCCTTGCCCTTTATCCGCGTTGTCTGTATAATCGCACGCCTTACAGTCATATTCAATTTTCGTTCCTTGCTTCCGCAAGATTGGTGACTGGTCTTACCGTCGGAGGCTGATTAACCCGTAAGGAGCAGTAATGCGTCACTACGAAATCGTGTTTATGGTTCACCCGGACCAAAGCGAACAAGTACCGGGCATGATTGAACGCTACACAGGTTCTGTAAAAGAAGCCGGCGGTCAAATCCATCGCCTAGAAGATTGGGGTCGCCGTCAGTTAGCTTACCCAATCAACAAATTACATAAAGCACATTATGTGCTGATGAATGTAGAAGCGCCTCAAGAAGTCATCGACGAGCTAGAAACAACTTTCCGTTACAACGACGCAGTTCTTCGTAACGTAATTATTCGTACTAAGCACGCCGTAACAGAAGCGTCCCCAATGGTTAAAGCGCGTGATGAACGTAAAGCTTTAGCTGAAGTTGAAAACAACGATTTTGAGGATGCTGAAGAGTAATTTGACCATTCACAACCGTTTATCATTAATCGGACAAATTGCCGATTTTCCTAAACGGACAACCAGCCCTAACGGCGTCGAGCACTGTCGCTTTTATCTGGAACATCGTTCCGAACAGCAGGAAGCAGGATTGGCGCGCCGAGCATGGTGTAAAATGCCGGTTCAGATTAGCGGCGGGCAATTAATGGAAAAAACTCAAAGCATTACGGTCGGCAGCAAATTACTGGTAACGGGGTTTATTACCTCCCATAAATCGGCAAACGGTTTAAGCCAGATTGTATTGCATGCCGAGCAAATCGAATTTATAGATTAGGAGACTAGCCATATGGCACGTTATTTCCGTCGTCGTAAGTTCTGCCGTTTCACAGCGGAAAATGTGGTAGAAATCGATTACAAAGATATCGCGACATTAAAGAACTACATTACAGAGAGCGGCAAAATTGTTCCAAGCCGTATTACCGGTACTCGTGCGAAGTATCAACGTCAGTTAGCCCGCGCCATCAAACGCGCACGCTATTTAGCGTTACTTCCGTACACTGACAATCATCAGTAAGCAAGAGAGGATACGGTAATGCAAGTAATTCTTTTAGATAAAATCGTTCACCTCGGTAACGTAGGTGATCAAGTGAACGTTAAACCGGGTTATGCGCGTAACTTCTTAATTCCGCAAGGAAAAGCGGTTATGGCAACCAAAGCTAACGTTGAACACTTTGAAGCGCGTCGCGCCGAATTAGAAGCCAAAGTTGCAGAAGAACTTGCTGCGGCACAGGCTCGCGCGGCGAAGTTAACCGAACTGGCAACTGTGACTATCGCCTCCAAAGCCGGTGATGAAGGCCGTTTATTCGGTTCGATCACAACTCGCGATGTGGCGGAAGCAGTAACAGCGGCAGGTGTTGAAGTGGCGAAAAGCGAAGTTCGCCTGTCAACCGGCCCGATTCGGACAACCGGTGAGCACGAAGTGCGCTTCCAGCTGCACGGTGAAGTATTCGCAACATTAAACGTCATCGTTGTTGGTGAATAATTCCCTGTCATACTGATAAAACCCGGTATTTTGCCGGGTTTTTGTTTCTCATGAGATAACATTCTTTCCTTGCTTTCCCCTGTTCGGGGTGTCAAACTTACACTACTTTATTCCACACAAGGGAATTTCTATGGCTCGCAAAACGACAAAAAAAACCACCGCACTTCATGATCCGAATTATCAGCAGGAACTGGAAAAATATGGCAATCCGATTCCCAGCCGGGAATTTATTTTAAGCATTATCCGCGACCATAACGCACCAATGTCGAAAGAAGAAATTCTGGCCTCACTCGACATTCACAACGACGCGCAACAGGAAGGCATGCGCCGGCGGTTACGGGCAATGGAAAACGACGGTCAGCTGGTTTTCACCAAACGCAGCCGTTATGCTCTGCCGGAAAAACTGGATCTGCTAAAAGGCACGGTTATCGGCCATCGTGAGGGCTACGGATTTTTACAGGTGGAAGGAGCGAAATCCGACTGGTTTATTCCCAACGGACAAATGCAGCGCGTAATGCACGGCGATTATGTGCTGGCACAGCCGAACGGGTTTGATCGCAAAGGGCGTCCCGAAGTGCGCATTGTGCGGGTGCTGGAAAACCGCAAAAAACAGCTCGTCGGCCGCTTCTTTTTAGAAGAAGGCATCGGTTATGTGGTGCCTGACGACAGCCGCGTCAACCGCGATATTTTAATCCCCGACGAACACCGCAAAGGCGCCCGCATGGGGCAGGTGGTGGTGGTCGAACTGAAACCGCGCACCGCATCCTTTACCCGCCCGGTCGGCATGATCAAAGAAATTCTGGGCGAAAATATGGCAAAGGGCATGGAAACCGAAATCGCCATTCGCAATCATGATATTCCCCACGTTTTCCCAAGTGCGGTGCAAAAACAGAGTAAAAAATTCACGCAAGAGGTGCCGGAAGAGGCGAAACAGCATCGGACGGATTTACGTCATTTGCCGTTGGTGACCATTGACGGCGAAGATGCGCGCGATTTTGACGATGCCGTATATTGTGAGAAAAAACGCGGCGGCGGTTGGACGCTCTGGGTGGCGATTGCCGATGTCAGCTATTATGTCCGTCCGCGCAGCGCACTGGATACGGAAGCCTATAACCGCGGCAATTCGGTGTATTTTCCCAATCGCGTAGTGCCCATGCTGCCGGAGGTTCTGTCCAACGGCTTATGCTCGCTGAACCCGCAGGTTGACCGCCTCTGTATGGTGTGCGAGTTAACCTTATCGGCAAAAGGCAAAATGACCGGTTATCGTTTCTATGAAGCGGTGATGAATTCACACGCCCGCCTCACTTATACCAAGGTGGCGCGCATTCTGGACGGCGACGAAACATTATGCCAGCGCTATCAGGCGCTGGTGCCTCACCTACAGGCGCTGCATGCTATGTATCAGGCGTTGATTAACGCCCGTCATCAGCGCGGCGCCATTGATTTTGAAACCATTGAGAGCAAATTCGTATTCAATGCCATGGGGCGTATCGAACGCATCGAACCGGTAATACGCAACGAGGCGCACAAAATCATCGAAGAATGTATGATTCTTGCCAATATCGCGGCGGCGAACTTTATGCAGCGCCACGACGAACCGGCACTTTACCGTATCCACGCCGGGCCGAGCGAAGAAAAACTGCTCGCATTCCGCGCGTTTTTAAATGAATGCGGTTTAACCTTGGGCGGCGATAAAAAACCGACCACCGCCGATTACGCCAAATTGCTGGAAACCGTGCGCGAACGGCCGGATCACGAACTGATCCAAACTATGCTGCTGCGTTCGCTGAGCCAAGCGGTATATGATCCCGATAATATCGGTCACTTCGGTCTGGCATTGGAAGAATATGCCCATTTCACCTCGCCGATCCGGCGTTATCCTGATCTCACGTTGCACCGCGGCATCAAATACCTGCTTGCCAAACAGCAAGGTTCGAAACGCAAAACCACTAACGGCGGCGGTTACCATTACTCCGCCGATGAGATGGCGATTCTGGGCGAACACTGTTCCATGACCGAGCGCCGCGCCGACGACGCGACCCGCGATGTCGCCGATTGGCTGAAATGCGAATATATGCAGGATCATGTCGGCGAAGTATTCGACGGTGTGATCTCCTCAGTGACCGGTTTCGGGTTCTTTGTTCGTCTCAATGATTTGTTTATCGACGGCTTGGTGCACATTTCGACCTTAGACAATGATTATTATCAGTTTGAGCCGGGAAAACAGCAGCTTATCGGCGAAAACAGCGGCATGGTTTACCGTCTGGGCGACAGCGTCAGCATCCGCGTCGAGGCAGTCAGTCTGGAACAGCGTCAGGTGGATTTCGCCTTGGTTTCCAGCAACCGCAAGCCGCTGCGCGCCGGCAAAACGGCAAGAGAAAAAGCCAAGCAAACGCTGCGTTATGCCGACAGTATCAAAAAACAGAAAAGCAAGGCAAAATCAGAGCGGAAAAGTACTAAAAAAACCGGCACCAAGAAAAAAAGTGCGGTAAAAAAATCAACTGTTTCCGGCCGCAAATAAAGTTGTTATCGAAAGGCTACGGGCGGTGCGCATCACCGCCCATTATTTTAATCATTTAAGCTCAATAATAATCAAGGAAAACTATGTCTGAAAATATTTACGGCATCCATGCCGTCAACGCCTTCCTCGCCAATGCGCCCGAGCGTTTGATTGAAGTGTATGTGCTGAAAGGCCGAGAAGACAAACGCTTGCAACCGATGGTTGAGGCGCTTCACCGCTTCGGTATCGCAATACAGTTCGTCAACCGCGACACGCTGGATAAAAAAGCCGCCGGCGAAGTGCATCAGGGTATTATCGCCCGCATACAAGCGGCAAAAGAGCTGAACGAACATGATCTGGACAATATTCTGCACAATCACCGCGCGCCGTTATTATTGGTGCTGGACGGCGTCACCGATCCGCACAATCTGGGCGCCTGCCTGCGTACCGCCGATGCGGCGGGGGTGTGCGCCGTTATTGTTCCGAAAGACAAATCCGCGCAACTGACGGCGACCGCGCGCAAAGTCGCCTGCGGTGCGGCGGAAGTCGTCCCGCTGATCCGCGTGACCAACCTCGCGCGCACCTTACGGGATCTGCAGCAAAAGCATAATATCTGGGTGGTCGGTACGGCAGGCGAGGCGACGGAAACGCTGTATCAAAGCAAACTGAACGGCCCGCTGGCGCTGGTTATGGGAGCAGAGGGCGACGGTATGCGCCGACTGACGCGCGAAACCTGCGATCAGCTGGTCAGCATTCCAATGGCAGGCTCGGTATCCTCACTGAATGTGTCCGTCGCCACCGGCGTGTGCCTGTTCGAAATCGTCAGACAGCGCACCCGTTTCTGATCATTTTGACATCGCCACTTTATCAAGCACCGGGTTATTGGTAAAATTTGCCGTCATTGACACAAGATAATCAGGATTCAGTATGTTACAAAAATTAATATGTTCCGCAGTGAGTTTAGTGATGTTAGGCTGCTCCTGGCATGCCCGGCCGGATACTTTCCCGGCCGAATTCGCCAACGCGGATTATGTATTGTCCGACAGCGACGCGCAGCGCTGGGTTGCCGCCAGTCGTCAGGCGGAACAATGCGTTTACCCGAATTTAACCCGTATCCAGCAGGAACATTTTTCTAAAGAAGACGCGTATATTCATTCTCAGTATGTCTTTTTCTACCCGCTGGAAAGCGTGATCGGCGCCGATTATGTCAAAATGATTCAGGGCGATGAAAAATCCATGGGCTATGCGCAATATCAATACAAGAAATTCAAAGAGACCGAATTCGAGCCGCTGCCCGACGCACAATGCACCGTACTGCGCCTGAAAGCCCGCGATGATCTTGCCGTCGTCAAAGGTCAATATAAAAGCGGTATGGTGGAAGAAACCAACAGCGACGGCAGCAAAAGCAGCGACGGCGTCGCCACCAACCAGAATAAATTCTTCTTTGATATTATCAAATGGGGCTCGGCGTTATTATTGTAAGCGCTGAAATACGCGTTAAAATTTATAAAAAAATAACCGCACTTTGTTTGTCAATAATAGATTTTCTAAAGTGCGGTCAAATTTTTCATCGTTTAAGCCCTATTTCAGCTTAGTCAGAAAATATTCTACAAAGAGATTGAGATGGTTTTCTAATATTATCTTACTCTCCTAATTCCTGAAGTTTCGCCATCAAATTATCGTGTTTTAAATTACTTAATCGTTCTTCCAGAATATCAATTAAACTATTCAGAGAGATTTCTTTAACTAAAATATTATCGCTGTCTTTAATAATTTGTGTTTTTCCTTTGGTGATAATCCAAATTTGCTTATTATTGGTCGTATTCAGACTGATTTCTTTTTTATCAATTGTAATCTGAGTTTTGTTTAATCTATTAATATAATTTTCGATTTGATCCTTTTTATAATCTTTATAAAATTCGGATAAAGTACAATCATATAACACTTCCAACGCCTTAATTTTAAAGAAACCGTCCGCATTACCCGCTTGTTTTGCGCGCGGATATTGATAGGCATCGGTTAAACCCAACAGTTTTAAGATGGTAAAACAATAATCCTCAAACACATAGGGATCAGAAATAAAATCGGCATTCGTTCTGATTGTTTTCACAATATTGGCAATGGTACTTTGAAGATCAATACTGTTTTTACTTTCCGCTTCTTTCGTTTTGCTAATATTGACTGCGGATAAAAAGCCGTCTTTACCGACCCGGATTTCAAAATAAACGACATCATCTTTAGCCAGATCTGAAAATGTCAAGCCGGAAGCAAGATTAGACTTGCTGAAATAAATATCCTGCTTTCCATCAATATTAAAAATAAATCCGGATTCTTTTTCTTGATTCAGCGTTTTAATTTTACTTTGTTGTATTCCGACCGGAAATGCAGGTATAACTTTATTGGCGAAACATCCTTCTTCAGAGACAACATTAGGTAAAAACCGTACTTCCATCCCAACCGAAAGCTGTTCAAAATTAACGTTAATCAGATCAACTTCTCTAAAATAAAAATCCTTTTCTGAGATTCCATGTATTTTATGAATAAAACCAAAGCGTTTTTCCATATTTAATGTTTTAATTTTACCTGTAACTTTCTCAGCCATAATATCTCCTGTTTAAAAAGAAAAATGGATAATAAATTAATTTATTATCCATTATATATTTATTATTTAAAAGCAACCCTTGCATTTCTAAACAACCGCATCCAGGCGCCGTCTTCGCTCCAGTCTGCCGGGTGCCAGGAGTTGCTGACGGTGCGGAATACGCGTTCCGGGTGCGGCATCATGATAGCGATGCGACCGTCGGTATTGGATAAGGCGGTGATGCCGTCCACCGAACCGTTCGGGTTGGCCGGATAGGTTTCCGTCGGCTGTAGGTTGTTGTTGATATATTGCACCACAATCAGGTTCTGCTCGCGCAATTGCTGTAGCTGCTGCACATGTTTAAATTCCGCCCGGCCTTCGCCATGAGATACCGCAATCGGCATATGGGAACCGTCCATGCCGGTAAACCATAGGGAATTGCTGCGGTTAATACGGACTAAAGCGGCGCGGGCTTCAAAACGCTCGGATTTATTACGCACAAAACGCGGCCAGGCTTGTGCACCCGGAATAATATCGGTAAGGTTGGAAAGCATTTGGCAACCGTTACACACGCCTAACGCCAGTGTATTCGGGTTCTCGAAAAAGGCGGCGAATTGATCGCGAAGTGCGGTGTTAAATAAAATAGATTTCGCCCAGCCGCCGCCGGCACCCAGTACGTCACCGTAAGAGAAGCCGCCGCAAGCCACCAGCGCGTTGAAATCCTGCAGATTCCGGCGGGCGGAATGCAAATCGCTCATGTGTACGTCAACGGCTTCAAAACCGGCGCGATCAAACGCCGCCGCCATTTCCACATGGCTGTTAACCCCTTGTTCGCGCAGAATGGCGATACGCGGTCTGGCTCCGCTGGCAATATAAGGTGCGGCGATATCTTCGTTTATATCGTAGCTCAGATGCGCCGAGAAACCTTTGTCGGCAGGATCCTGCTTGGCGGCAAATTCCTGATCGGCGCATTCCGGATTATCGCGCAGGCGCTGCATTTGGTGAGTCAGTTCCGCCCAGATTGCGCGTAAGGCAGAACGTTTTTCCGCCAGCAACACTTTATTGCCGCGGGTAATTTCAAATTCATCCTCTTCGGTGACCGTGCCCAGTTCTTTGGTTAAATGAAGCAACCCATGCCGGCTCAACACGTCGCGAACCGCCGCTAAATCGCTCTCCCGCACCTGAATGACCGCACCGAGCTCTTCACTAAACAGTACGCTCAGATCGTTATCACCCAACGCGCTGATATCCACGGACACGCCACAATGGCCGGCAAACGCCATTTCCGCCAGCGTGACCACCAACCCGCCGTCGGAACGGTCATGATAAGCCAGTAATTTTTCCTGCCCTACCAGAGTTTGCATCGCATTAAAAAAGCCTTTCAGCGTTTCGGCGCTGACGACATCCGCCGGCTTGTCGCCCAGTTGCCGATACACCTGCGCAAGTGCGGTGGCGCCCAGACGGTTTTTGCCCTCGCCCAGATCAATTAATAATAAACGGCTGCCGCCTTGATCGGTGCGTAATTGCGGCGTCACGGTTTTGCGCACGTCTTCCACCCGGGCAAAGGCGCTGATGATTAAAGACAACGGCGCAGTAACGGATTTTTGTTCACCGTTTTCATGCCAGGTGGTTTTCATCGACATGGAATCTTTCCCCACCGGAATCGTCAAGCCGAGCTGCGGGCAAAGTTCCTCGCCCACCGCTTTGACCGCCGCATACAGCCCAGCATCTTCACCGCAGTGACCGGCGGCGGACATCCAGTTGGCGGATAATTTAATTCGTTTGATATCGCCGATATCCGTAGCCGCGATATTGGTAATACTTTCCGCTACGGCCAAACGGGCGGAGGCGGTGAAATCCAGCAAGGCCACCGGCGCCCGCTCGCCCATTGACATTGCCTCGCCGTAATAGCTGTCCAGACTGGCGGTGGTCACCGCACAGTCCGCCACCGGAATCTGCCACGGGCCGACCATCTGATCGCGCGCCACCATGCCGGTAACCGAACGGTCGCCGATCGTAATCAGGAAGGTTTTTTCCGCCACCACAGGCAGACGCAATACCCGGTACAACGCTTCCTGCACACCGATTTCATCTTGCAAAAGCGGCGGATTTTCCACCGCACTTGAGCGCACATCGCGGGTCATTTTCGGCGTTTTACCCAATAATACGCCCATCGGCAAATCGATCGGATTATTGTCGAAATGCGCGTCATGCAACGTCAAATGCGCCTCAGCCGTCGCTTCGCCGATGATGGCATAAGGTGCGCGTTCGCGGCGGCAAAGCTGTTCGAATACGGCTAATTTATCCGCTGCCACGGCCAGCACATAACGTTCCTGCGATTCGTTACACCAGATTTCCAGCGGTGACATGCCGCGTTCGTCACATAAAATATTGCGCAGCTCAAATTTTCCGCCGCGCCCGCCGTCATGCACCAGCTCCGGCATGGCGTTGGATAAACCGCCGGCACCCACATCATGAATAAAGGCGATCGGATTGTCTTCGCCCAACTGCCAGCAGCGATCGATCACTTCCTGACAACGGCGTTCCATTTCCGGGTTGTCGCGCTGTACAGAGGCGAAATCCAAATCCTCTTTTGATTTGCCGGAAGCCATCGATGAGGCCGCGCCGCCGCCCAAACCGATATTCATTGCCGGCCCGCCGAGGACGATCAGTTTCGCTCCGACCGGAATCTCGCCTTTTTGCACATGTTCAGCGCGGATGTTGCCGATACCGCCCGCCAGCATAATCGGTTTATGGTAGCCGCGCACTTCTTCCCCGTTGAAGCTGTTGACTTTTTGTTCATAGGTACGGAAATAGCCGAGTAATGCCGGACGGCCGAATTCGTTGTTAAAGGCCGCACCGCCCAATGGCCCGTCAATCATAATATCCAGCGCGGAAGCAATCCGGCTCGGTTTGGAGAGCGGCGCTTCCCAAGGCTGTTCAAAGCCCGGAATCAATAAGTTGGAAACGGAAAAACCGACCAGTCCCGCTTTCGGTTTGGCGCCGCGGCCGGTGGCGCCTTCATCGCGGATTTCGCCGCCGGAACCGGTCGCCGCGCCCGGGAACGGCGAAATTGCCGTCGGGTGATTGTGGGTTTCCACTTTCATTAAAATATGCGTATCTTCATTATGATAACGGTACTGACCGTCCTGATCGGGGAAGAAACGGCCGACCTTAGAGCCTTCCATCACCGCGGCATTGTCTTTATATGCGGACAACACATAATCCGGTGTTTTTTCAAAGGTATTTTTAATCATTTTAAACAGGGATTTTTGCTGCTTTTCGCCGTCAATCACCCAATCGGCGTTAAAAATTTTATGCCGGCAATGTTCCGAGTTAGCCTGCGCGAACATATACAGTTCAATATCGTGCGGATTGCGCCCAAGTGCGGTGAAATTTTCCACTAAATAATCAATTTCGTCCGCCGCCAGCGCCAGCCCTAAATCCGCATTCGCCGCCACTAACGCCTGACGGCCACCATTGAGAATATCCACCGTGGTAAAAGGTTTCGGCGCCTGATGCCGGAACAATACCTGCGCCTGTTCCGGCGTGCGGATCACCGTTTCCATCATGCGGTCGTAAATATGGGAGACCAACTGCTGTTCTTCGGCCTCACTTAATGGGCGTGTCATATCAAAATAAAACGCCAGACCGCGTTCCAGCCGCAGCACTTTGTCCAAACCGCAGTTATGGGCGATATCCGTCGCTTTCGACGACCAGGAAGAAATCGTCCCCACCCGCGGGATCACGATAAAACACTCGCCGGCCGGTTCGTGCTGCGCCAGTGTCGGGCCGTATTGCAATAACCGGGTCAGTTTCTGCGTTTCATCGGCATTCAGCGCCTCGCTCAGTTCGGCAAAATGCAAATATTCCGCATAGCAGGATTTAACCGGCAAGTCGGCTTTCTGGAAACGTTGCGCTAAGTGATTTAAACGGAATGAAGACAAAGCGGGTGAACCGCGGAAAACCTGTAACATAAACTTTTTACCATGGGTTAGAGTTGAGAAAAAACGGGAATATTATAAAGGAATTTAAACGGAAACGAAAACGTTTGCGCCGCATAACAGAAAAAACGCCCTTATTTCTCAACAAGGGCGTTTCGGCATACCGGCTGGCAATTAACCCATACCGTATTTTTTTAATTTTTTGCGCAAGGTACCGCGGTTGATACCTAACATGGTTGCCGCACGGGTTTGATTGCCGCGGGTATATTGCATAACCATATCCAGCATAGGGTGTTCAACTTCCGCTAAAACCAATTCATAAAGATCGTTCACATCCTGACCGTCTAACTGTGATAAATAGTTTCTTAACGCCTGTTTCACTGAATCGCGCAGCGGTTTGTTGGTGACCTGAGATTGTGAATTTAAAACTGAAACCGTTAACGCTTCAGCCGGATTACGTTGTTGTTCTAACATGTCTCTCTATCCAATTGAATCAAATTAAAATAATCTTCCAATGCCGCGAGCTGCCCTGCGGCTGTCGTAATGGCATTAAAAGTCTGTTTAAAACCGGAATTAGGTTGAATTCCCTGTAAATACCAAGCCACATGCTTGCGTGCTATGCGATACCCTTTTCCCTCACCGTAAAACCGGTGAAGCGCACGGATATGGCGCAAAATCACACCGCACTTTTCCGCTAAACTTGGTGGTGAAACTATCGAATCCGCTTCAACTAAAGCCGCCACCGATTGAAAAATCCATGGGTTGCCCAGTGCGCCGCGTCCGATCATGATTGCATCCGCACCGGTATAATTAAGCACATCCAATGCTTTACGGGCGGATGTAATATCGCCGTTTGCGATAACCGGAATAGAAACCTGCCGCTTCACCGCGCCGATATTGTCGTATTCAGCCTCCCCTTCAAATAAACATTCACGGGTACGCCCGTGAACGGTTAAAGCCTGAATACCGGATTGCTCCGCTATTTTCGCGATTTCCACGCAATTTCTGTTTTTCCGATCCCAGCCTGTTCTGATTTTTAGTGTTACAGGCACATTCACAGCATTGACGACCGCTTCAAGGATCCGCCGAACCAAATCAGGATATTGCAAAAGTGCCGAACCGGCCATTCTGCGATTTACCTTCTTGGCGGGGCAGCCCATATTAATATCAATAATCTGCGCCCCGTACTCGACGTTTACTTGTGCCGCCTGCGCCATTTCATCGGGATCGGCTCCCGCTATCTGTACGGCATTTATCCCTGCATCCTGATGATGAGACAGACGCAGTTTCGACTTTTCGGTATGCCAGACCTGAGGATTGGCCGACATCATTTCGGAATAAGTCAGACCTGCGCCGTAACGGGCGCAAATCCGCCGGAATGGTTGGTCGGTAATGCCTGCCATCGGCGCGAGAAGAACACGGTTTTTCAACTGATAAGATCCAATCCGCATTTTTCACTTCCCCGTTACACGCTAATCCAATCAAAGCCGGACATGCCGTTCGCCGCCTATCCGGCGACAAGGCGTGCTATCATACGCACTTTTACCCCATTTGAAAAGCATATTTTTTATACAAAATATAATTTTTTTTCAATTGTTTAACCGATGTCTAAATTTCGATAAATTAATTGCTAAAAAATAGACGGCGGGCTTGACAAGGTCAGTTTAATTTCCCCGTAATCCGGCACCATTCTTCTCTTACTTCGACAGGCGCAAGCGTAAAACGTTCGGCATAGGTTTCACACACTGACGATGCCTGAGTTTGCAAAATGCCGGATAAACAAAGTAGCCCGTTCGGTTTTACCAATTGACGGATAACGGGATACAATTCTTTCAGCGGCCCGGCCAGAATATTAGCCACCACCACATCCGCCTTTAACTCCGCCGGTTGATCCGAGGCTAAAAACAGCTGCAGCCGCTCGGCCACGCCGTTGTGCTGCGCATTATTGCGGCTGGCCAAAATCGCCTGCGGATCGATGTCGATTCCTACCGCACTTTGCGCCCCCAGTTTCAAGGCGGCAATGGCCAGAATCCCGGAACCACAGCCGAAATCGATCACCGTTTTAGCGCGTAAATCCAAACCGTCCAGCCATTCCAGACACAAGGCAGTGGTCGGATGTGTGCCCGTGCCGAACGCCAAGCCGGGATCCAGCATCACATTCACCGCCGTGTCATCCGGCACTTCGCGCCAACTCGGACAAATCCACAGACGCTGACCAAAACGCATCGGATGAAAATTATCCATCCACGCGCGTTCCCAGTCTTTATCTTCAATTTGCTCAATCTTATAGGCGAATCCTGCCGGCAGCAGCTCGCTTTGTTCAAGTGCGGTTAAAATTTGCCGCATATCGGTTTCGGCATCAAATAACGCCATAATATCCGTATTGCCCCACAGGCGGGTTTCGCCCGGCAGCGGTTCAAAAATCGGCGTATCCTGACTGTCCATAAAGGTCACGGACACCGCGCCGATAGCCTGTAAATAATCACTGATGCGTTCCGCCATCTGATCCGTGCTGTTTAAACGGATTTGTACCCAAGCCATTGTTTATCCTATTTGTTTACCAACTCGTTGATTAATTTTAATAGCGACGGAAATTCGGTGCAGCCTTCACGATCCACGAAATGCCCGCCGCGCGGCAGACGAATATACACTGCCTGCAAATGTTTTGCCAGTGCGTCGCTATAGGTATGCGGCACGACGCTATCGTCCAGTGCCGAAATTACATAAGCCGGAAACGGCATGCAGGGCGGCGCAATGGCATACAGATTGGAAAACGGCGTTAATTCCGCCAGCCCTTCTACCGGTTGATAAAAACCGGAGACAAAAATCGCCGCCCGCGGCCGGGCATAGTTAAAGGCCAGAAAATTCAATACCGCAATCGACCCCAGACTGTGCCCGATGATGATCGTCTCGTCATCCATCTCCACATTTTGCTTTAAATAATCCAGCCATTGTTGTGCATTCGGCGTCTCCGCATTCGGCATAGCCAGAATATGACATTCCATCCCCCTAGCGGCCAATTGCTGCGCCAACCACGGAAACCAGTGTTTATCCGGATTGGCGCGATAACCGTGTACGATATAAACTTTGCGCATACTGTCTCCCTTTTATTGACTTACATTGCACTTTCTTTCGCCGATTTTATTGGCAAGTAAAAAGGCCAGCAAGCCGAATACCAATGACGGCACGATAGCATGAAAATGGAATAATTTAATGCCGACAGTGGTGAGTGCGATATAGCTGCCTAATCCCACCACCATTGAACCGATAGCGCCGTACGCATTGGCTTTCCGCCAGTACAGCCCTAACACGATAACCCATAAAAACGCCGCTTCCAGCCCGCCGAAGGCGAACAGGTTGAGCCAGATAATCATATCCGGCGGGTTCAAGGCCGCCACAATCAACAGTGCGGTCAGCCCCAGCGTAATTAACGATGAAAAACGGCCGATTTTTTTCTGATCCCTCGCCCTTTCCGGCTTCGCCGACAAATATAAATCCTTCACGAAAATGGAGGAAGACTGAATCAGTTGCGCATCAATGGTGGACATAATCGCCGACATCGGTGCCGCCAGAAAAATTCCCGCCACAATCGGCGGCAACACCTGCAACATCAACGTCGGAATCACCTGATCCGGCACGGTTAAATCGGGAATAATCGCTTTGCCCAGCGCCCCGGCCAAATGCATGCCCAGCATAATCACGGATAGCACGGCCGTGCCGATCAGCATACCGCGATGCAGGGCTTTGCTGTCCTTAAACGCCATGCAGCGCACCGCCGTATGCGGCAGCCCCACCACCCCGAAACACACCAGAATCCAGAAAGAAGCCATAAACTGGAAATCCAGCATGTCATTCGGGCCGTATGGCGTGACCAGTTCGGGATTAATTTCCGTTAATTTTTGCACCGCACTTTCCACCCCGCCGGCGGCATAAATCGTGCCGACCAGCAGAATAACGGTGCCTAAAATCATTACCGTGCCCTGAATCGTGTCGGTCAGCACCACCGCACGGAAACCGCCGATAAAGGTATAAAGCCCGACGGTTAAGGCAAAAATCAGCAAAGATTGGGTATAACCGATACCGATTGAGGTTTCCAGTAGCCGCGCACCGCCGATAAACTGCACCGTCATCGCGGCAAAAAAGGCGATTAACAGCGCCAGCCCTGCGATCCAGACCAGATATTTATTTTTATAGCGATACAATAGCAGGTCATTGATGGTCAAGGCATTGGTTTCGCGGGAAAGCAAGGCGAATTTTTTGCCCAGCGCGCCCAACGCCAGCCAGACCGCCGGCACCTGAATCATCGCCAGCAACACCCAGCCCAAACCGAACTTATATGCCGCCCCCGGCCCGCCGATAAACGAACTGGCGCTGGCATAGGTGGAGGCCGTCGTCATCGCCAGCACGAAACCGGTCATTGAACGGTTGCCCACATAATATTCGGTTAAAAAATCGCCTTTGGTGCGTTTTACATAAGCGTAAAGCGCCGCACCGAAAATAAAGGTCAGATAAATGACCAGCGGAAGCACAATGCCTAAATTCATTGATCTTCCCCCGCCGTGTTGTCATGTTCAAGCGGAATATCCTGATAGACGATCTTAATCACCCAATAGGCGACGACAATAAATAAAACCGGCAAATAAAAACAGGATAATTCAAACCATAACGGAAAACCGACAGGCCCGCGGGTATCCTGCGGCAAATAAGCGCACAGACACCAGCCGATCACATACAGCACCGTTAATCCCAGCGCCCAGCGGGCTTCTTTAGCCGCTTGGCGATAACGCGGATCCTTTTTCATTTTTGTCATACTCTGTGGTTTTAGTACTCATTTTCGCATAAAAAAATCCCTCCCTCCGTCACCGGAGGAAGGGAAATTCAACATCAATCCCGCATACCTAGTTTCTTTTCCAGGTAGTGAATATTGGTGCCGCCCTGCTGGAAGTTTTTATCCTCCAGAATTAATTCATGCAGCGGAATATTGGTTTTAATTCCGCTGATAATGGTTTCCGCCAAGGCATTTTGCATGCGGCGAATCGCTACTTCACGGCTATCGCCGTAAGTGATGAGTTTCGCAATCATGGAATCGTAATGCGGCGGCACGGTATAACCGGCATACACATGGGAATCCCAACGCACACCCAAACCGCCCGGCGAGTGCAAATGAGTGACTTTACCCGGCGACGGCAGGAAAGTATTCGGATCTTCGGCGTTGATCCGGCATTCGATCGCATGCCCTCTTACTTTGATATCCTCCTGTTTAAAGGAAATCGGCAACCCGGCGGCAATCCGCAGCTGCTCTTTCACCAGATCCACACCGGTGATCATTTCCGTCACCGGATGTTCCACCTGAATACGGGTATTCATTTCAATGAAATAAAATTCGCCGTTTTCGTATAAAAATTCAAACGTGCCGGCACCGCGATAGCCGATTTCCACACAGGCTTTGGCACAGCGGGAACCGATATCGCGCCGAATTTCCTCGGAAATCCCCGGCGCCGGCGCTTCTTCCACCACTTTCTGATGGCGGCGCTGCATGGAACAGTCGCGTTCGGCCAGATACACCGCATTGCCGTGCGTATCCGCCAGCACCTGAATTTCCACATGGCGCGGATTTTCCAGATATTTTTCCATATACACCATGTCATTATTAAACGCCGCTTTGGCTTCCGCTTTAGTCATGGCAATGGATTCTTCCAGCGCACTTTCGCTGCGCACCACGCGCATACCGCGCCCGCCGCCGCCGCCGGAGGCTTTGATAATAACCGGATAACCGATGCGTTTGGCAATCTCTTTATTTTTCGCCATATCGCTGCCCACCGGGCCGTCAGAACCCGGCACGCACGGCACGCCGGCTTTTTTCATGGCATGAATGGCGGATACTTTATCGCCCATTAAACGGATAACTTCCGCAGTCGGCCCGATAAAAATAAAGCCGGAGCGTTCCACCTGTTCGGCAAAATCGGCGTTTTCCGACAAAAAGCCATAGCCCGGATGAATGGCATCGGCGCCGGTCACTTCCGCGGCGGCAATAATCGCCGGAATATTCAAATAACTTTTGGCAGACGGCGCCGGCCCAATGCACACCGTTTCATCCGCCAGCAGAACGTGTTTCAGTTCGCGGTCCGCCGTAGAATGTACCGCGACGGTTTTAATCCCGAGTTCTTTACAGGCGCGCAGAATACGCAATGCAATTTCGCCGCGGTTAGCAATAACAACTTTTTCTAACATAAGAATTTACTCTTAGCATATTGTCGCAGGGCGAAAGATGCCCTACGGAAAGAATGGATTATTCGATGACGATCAATGGCTCGTCAAATTCAACCGGCTCACCATCATTAACCAGAATCGCTTTTACCACGCCCGCTTTATCGGCTTCAATGCGGTTCATCATTTTCATCGCTTCAACGATACACAGCGCATCACCGATTTTCACCGATTGGCCGAGTTCGACAAACACTTTGGCATCCGGGCTCGGGCTGCGGTAAAACGTGCCCACCATCGGCGAACGCACGATATGTCCGCTTAATTCTTCAGAAGCCGCCGCCGGTGCCGGTGTTGCCGGCGCGGACGGTGCCGGTGCAGGCGAGGCAACCGGTGCGGCCGGCACGGTATATTGCACCGCCGCTGCCGCCGGTGTGCCGCGGTTAATGCGCACGGATTCTTCGCCTTCGGAAATTTCAAGCTCCATAATGCCCGATTCTTCCACTAATTCGATCAGTTTTTTAATTTTACGAATGTCCATAATGATTTCCTGAAATACTAAAAAATTCGACCGCACTTTTTCATCAAAGATGACAAACAGACAAAAGTGCAGCGGGTTAAAATGCTATTCCGCTCGGAAGATTACCTGAAAATCACGCTGTTGGCGATAAAATTCTGTTAAATTCGTTAAAATTCAGGCTAATTTCGCTTTTTTCGCTAAATAATCCAGCGCATAGTGCAGGGCAAATTCATAACCCTGCGCGCCCAATCCGCAAATCACCCCCTCGGCGATATCGCTGAAATAGGAATGATGACGGAAAACCTCGCGTTGATGAATATTGGATAAATGCACCTCCACAAACGGAATGGCAACCGCCAGCAATGCATCGCGCAGCGCAACGCTGGTGTGGGTATAGGCCGCGGGATTAAACAGAATAAAATCAATTTGCCCGACACTTTGATGGATTTTCTCGATCAGTTTTTCTTCGCTGTTTGCCTGAAAGCAGTTCAACACCGCCTGATGCCGCGCCGCCAGTTGCTGCATATGCGCTTCGATCGCCGCCAGCGTCATACTGCCGTAATGCTGAGGTTCGCGTTTTCCCAACATATTCAAATTCGGGCCGTTTAATAACAAAATTCGTGCCGATTGCGACATAATCCTATCCTTTTTCTTTCAAATTGCTGCATTATAGCCTTTTTCTGCCAAACTTCAGTAAGCCGAATGCTGGTCAAACCAATGGAATGTCCGGCGTTTTTGCTGACGCCGGCAATCAATACGCCTGCGACATTGCGCTTAACATGTCAGTTCGGTGACAAACTCCGAGCCGATCCCCACCAGCGGTAGGGGCGAATCCGGCCATGCTCTCAGCACCTGATAATCCATCAGGCTCAGCGTATCCAGCCCCGGTGTTACATGCGGAGTATATTGTTGCGCGATTCTGGCCAGTTGCGTTAACCCCAGACTGCTTTCAATCGATGAGCTGATCACCGCTTTCAGCCCTTGTTGATGCGCCTGCGTAATCAAATCCACACAGCGCTCCAGTGAGCCGACCAAAGTCGGTTTAATAATAATTGCCGCCACATTCGGTTCGGCTTTGACCGCAAAATCCGGCTCGCGCACCGATTCATCCCAAGCAATGGCAATGCCGGTCTGCTGCGCAAATTGGCGGCTTTCCTCACGGGTTTTGCAGGGTTCTTCCAAAAACTGAATCCGGTTGCGATGTTCGGGCTTCACATATTTGGCGAACAGCTGCGCTTTGGCCGGCGTCCAGCTGCGGTTGGCGTCCAGACGCAAGGCTAAATCGGGAATAGCTTCCAGCAACATATCGGTGATCATGCCGTCGCGGTTCGCTTCATACATGCCCACTTTGATTTTCGCCACTTTTTCGCCCTGCATGCGGTTCAGCGGTTCGTACAGTTCGTCCGGGTCGCCGTAACACAGCGGGGCAACCTGATACAGCCCGGCCGGATGTAATGTGCCTTTCAATTCGGCGAGGGCGCAGCTTAAACCGAAGGCGACGGAAGGATAAAGCCCGTCCAGAGATAATTTTTCGTTGTTGCTGCGCGCCGCATCCCAGTTTTTCAGCCAAAGTGCGGTCTGTTTTTGCGCCATTTTCAGCGTTTCCCGGCTGAATTCCGGCAACGGCGCAATTTCGCCCCATCCCTCATTCTCACCGCATTTAATCCGCACCAGCAAGCCTTCGCGCCGTTTCAGAAAGCGATTACGCAGAATCAGCTGGCTGTCAACCGGGATCGAATATTGATAAAGATGATATTCACGCACTGTCATTGTTTTACCTTTATGGAGGCGTCTGAAATAAAGGGTGGACACCGCCACCCCGCCGAAATCAATCAATCCGTTACGGATTACGTTTGAATTTGCTGAAATCCGGCGCACGCTTTTGGTTAAAGGCGTTGCGCCCTTCCTGACCTTCTTCGGTCATATAAAATAACATGGTCGCATTGCCCGCCAGTTCCTGCAAGCCGGCCTGACCGTCGCAATCCGCATTTAATGCGGCTTTCAGACAACGCAGTGCAATCGGGCTGTTGCGCAGCATTTCGCGGCACCAGCGCACGGTTTCTTTTTCCAGCTCGGCATAAGGCACCACGGTATTCACCAGCCCCATATCCAACGCTTCCTGCGCGTTGTACTGACGGCATAAGAACCAGATCTCGCGCGCTTTTTTCTGCCCGACGATACGCGCCATATAACTTGCGCCCCAACCGCCGTCGAAAGAACCCACTTTCGGCCCGGTCTGACCGAAAACCGCATTATCCGCCGCAATGGTTAAATCACACATCATATGCAGCACATGACCGCCGCCGATAGCATAACCCGCCACCATCGCCACCACCGGTTTCGGGCAAGTGCGGATGTCGCGCTGAAAATCCAACACATTCAGATGATGTACCCCGCTTTCATCTTTATAACCGCCGTAATCGCCGCGCACTTTCTGATCACCGCCGGAGCAAAAGGCTTTTTCGCCCTGACCGGTTAACACGATAACGCCGATTTTTTCATCGAAACGGGCATCGGCAAACGCGTTAATCATTTCTTTGACCGTTTGCGGGCGAAATGCGTTGCGTACCTGCGGGCGATTAATGGTGATTTTGGCGATACCGTCGGCGGATTTATGATAAAAAATATCGCTATAGCCTTGGCTGCAATCCACCCATTCAATCGGCGCATAAAGTACATCGTCTTTTGGATTCTGCATACTGAATTCCTTTATTCTAATCGGTTGTTGAAAATCGGGTCATTATATCCCAATCTCCGCGCGACTAAAAGTGCGGTGCTTTTTGGCGGCGTTTCAACCAAACGAAACGGGAACCGACCCGCGCCGATTCCCGTTAATCTGTCATTTTAGTCTTAAATGGACTTATTTCGCCAGTTTTGCTTTATAAGTCGGATTCATCAGGTTTTCCACCGACAGAATGTCATCCAGTTCCGCCTCGGTTAACAGACCCATTTCCAGCACGACTTCGCGCACGCTGCGGCCGGTTTTGGCGCAGGTTTTGCCGACGATATCACCGTTGTGGTGGCCGATAAACGGATTCAGATAAGTCACGATACCGATGGAGTTAAACACATAGTTTTCGCACACGTCTTTGTTGACGGTAATGCCGTCGATACATTTGTCGCGCAGATTGATACAGGCGTTGGTCAAAATGCTGATACTTTCAAACATTGCCTGCCCGATCACCGGTTCCATCACGTTTAATTGCAACTGTCCCGCTTCCGCCGCGAAAGTAATGGTAGTGTCGTTGCCGATCACTTTAAAGCACACCTGATTGATCACTTCCGGAATTACCGGGTTGACTTTCGCCGGCATAATGGAAGAGCCCGCCTGCAATTCCGGCAGGTTAATTTCGTTCAGACCGGCGCGCGGCCCGGAAGACAATAAACGTAAGTCATTGCAGACTTTGGATAATTTCACCGCGGTGCGTTTCAGCGCGCCGTGTACCATTACATAAGCGCCGCAGTCGGAAGTGGCTTCGATCAGGTTGCTGGCATTTACGCACGGCAGACCGGACACTTCGGATAAACGTTTAACCACCAGTTCGGAATAGCCCTGCGGCGTATTTAATCCGGTCCCGATGGCGGTGGCGCCCAGATTCACTTCCAGCAGCAATTCGGCGGTGCGTTTCAGGTTGCGGACTTCTTCATCCAGCAGCACGGAAAACGCCTGAAATTCCTGACCGACAGTCATCGGCACCGCATCCTGCAACTGAGTGCGTCCCATTTTCAGTACATTGGCGAATTCTTTCGCTTTATTCTCAAAACTTTGTTGCAGATACAGCACTTCACTGACCAGCGTCATAATGCTGTTGTACACCGCAATGCGGAATCCGGTCGGATAGGCATCATTGGTGGACTGGCTGGCATTAACGTGATCCATCGGGTTCAGGTACTGATATTCGCCTTTTTGATGGCCTAAAATTTCCAGCGCCAAATTGGCCACCACTTCGTTGGTATTCATATTCACCGAGGTACCGGCGCCGCCCTGATACACATCGGACGGGAATTGATCCATACATCTGCCGTCCACTAAAATCGCATCGCAGGCGTTCACGATGGCTTTTGCGATTTTTTCCGGAATCGCGCCCAGCTCACCGTTGGCAAGTGCGGTGGCTTTTTTCACCATTACCATGCCACGCACAAACTCCGGAATATCGGAAATCGTCATGTTAGAAATCTTAAAATTTTCCACCGCTCTTAAGGTGTGAATTCCCCAATAAGCATCCGCCGGTACGTCGCGTTCACCCAACAAATCCACTTCTTTTCTTGTATTCATTGTGCTGTCCTCTCTTTTTCATTAAAAAAATAAATCCAGAAAACCACTTAACCCGCAACGGGTTATCGTATTAATGAGAAGTATTATAGGAAAGATAATCAAGAAAAAATGTGATCCAGATCAGTATTCACATTTTGTTCACACTCATATAACTAATTAAATTGATTAGTTTTCTTAATGGCAAACCGCATCTTGAAATCCGCCGTTATGCCCTTATAAATATTCTAATCAGTTTGAAAGGAGAATTATGATGCCGCTGCTTTTATTTGTGCTTTGTGCGTTTTTGTTGGTATATGCGGAACTGTCCGTATTTATTTGGCTCGGTACCCATCTCGGTGCCATCGGCGTGCTGTTGTTGCTCGGCCTGTCTTTTCTGTTGGGCGTCGGGATGATCAGAATACGCGGCTGGTACAGTCTGGCAGGCATGCAAAAACAGCTGAGCCGGGGTGAAATTCCTACCCGCGCGCTGGTGCGTTCAGGCATCTGGATTATTGCCGGTTTGCTGTTTATACTGCCGGGCTTTGTCAGCGACATACTGGCCGTCTTCTTGCTGACTCCGTTCGGCAGCCGCCTGCTCGAAAATGCGATGACACATAAAATCAGCCTGTTCGGGCGCGGATTCTTCGTCAAAACCGACCGCACTTTTTATACCAACCCGCGCGCGCAAAGCGATATTTTCGAGGCGGAATATGAAAAACAGGCCGACGAAGACAAAAGAATAAAATAATTTAATTTTTCTCTTGAAAGGAAAAAATTGTTCCCCATATAGTGTCTGCGTTTAATTAATTAACACTCTAAGAAGGAAATTAACATGAATATTCGTCCATTACATGATCGCGTCATCGTAAAACGTGAAGAAGTCGAAACCCTTTCCGCCGGCGGCATCGTGCTGACCGGTTCGGCGGCAACCAAATCCACCCGCGCTAAAGTGCTGGCGGTAGGCAAAGGCCGTATTCTGGAAAACGGCACCGTTCAGCCGCTGGATGTTAAAGTCGGCGATACCGTGATTTTTAACGACGGTTACGGCGTAAAAGCGGAAAAAATCGATGGCGAAGAAGTGTTAATCGTTTCTGAAAACGATATCTTGGCAATCGTCGAATAATCTTTTTAATCAGTGAATTACAGAAGGAATACATAACATGGCAGCAAAAGACGTAAAATTTGGTAATGATGCACGGGCAAAAATGTTGGCGGGCGTAAACGTATTGGCGGACGCAGTAAAAGTCACCCTGGGACCAAAAGGCCGCAACGTGATTTTAGATAAATCCTTCGGCGCACCGACCATCACCAAAGACGGGGTATCCGTTGCACGCGAAATCGAACTGGAAGATAAATTTGAAAACATGGGCGCGCAAATGGTAAAAGAAGTGGCGTCTAAAGCTAACGACGCAGCGGGCGACGGTACCACTACCGCCACCGTACTGGCGCAGGCTATCGTCAGTGAAGGGCTGAAAGCCGTAGCGGCGGGCATGAATCCGATGGATTTAAAACGCGGTATCGACAAAGCGGTTAACGCAGTCGTCGCCGAATTAAAAGCCTTGTCCAAACCGTGCGAAACCTCAAAAGAAATCGAGCAGGTCGGTACCATTTCCGCCAATGCCGACAATGTGGTCGGTCAGTTGATCGCACAGGCGATGGAAAAAGTCGGTAAAGAAGGCGTAATCACCGTGGAAGACGGCACCGGTCTGGAAGACGAACTGGATGTAGTGGAAGGGATGCAGTTCGATCGCGGTTATCTTTCCCCGTATTTCATCAATAAACCGGAAACTGCAACCGTTGAGCTGGATAATCCTTACCTCTTATTGGTGGACAAAAAAATCTCCAATATCCGTGAACTGCTGCCGGTACTGGAAGCGGTGGCGAAAGCCGGTAAACCGTTATTGATTATCGCCGAAGATGTGGAAGGCGAAGCCTTGGCGACACTGGTTGTGAACACAATGCGCGGTATCGTTAAAGTGGCGGCGGTTAAAGCGCCGGGCTTCGGTGATCGCCGTAAAGCCATGTTGCAGGATATTGCGATTCTGACCGCCGGTACCGTAATTTCCGAAGAAATCGGTATGGAACTGGAAAAAGCCACGTTAGAAGATTTGGGTCAGGCCAAACGTGTCGTGATCAATAAAGACAACACCACCATCATCGACGGTGTGGGCGAAGAAGCGCAAATCAAAGGCCGTGTGGCACAGATTCGTCAGCAAATCGAAGAATCCACTTCCGACTACGACAAAGAAAAACTGCAAGAACGCGTGGCAAAACTGGCCGGCGGTGTGGCGGTCATCAAAGTCGGTGCGGCAACCGAAGTGGAAATGAAAGAGAAAAAAGACCGCGTTGAAGACGCTCTGCACGCTACCCGTGCCGCAGTGGAAGAAGGTGTGGTTGCCGGCGGCGGCGTGGCGTTAATCCGTGCCGCAACGAAAGTGGCCGCCAGCGTGAAAGGCGATAACGAAGAACAGAACGTCGGTATCAAACTGGCTCTGCGTGCGATGGAAGCGCCGTTGCGTCAGATCGTCGCTAACGCAGGCGAAGAAGCCTCAGTAGTCGCCAGCGCGGTCAAAGCCGGTGAAGGCAACTACGGTTATAACGCCGGTACCGAACAATACGGCGATATGATCGAAATGGGTATTTTGGATCCGACTAAAGTAACCCGTTCCGCTCTGCAATTCGCGGCGTCTATCGCCGGGTTGATGATCACCACCGAAGCGATGGTGACCGAATTGCCGAAAGAAGAAAAAGCCGACTTAGGCGGCGCCGGAATGGGCGGTATGGGAGGCATGGGCGGCATGATGTAATTGCCCCCGGGCAACACCCGAATACGCCTTTAGATTAGAAGTGCGGTGGATTTTTTGAAACTTTTGAAAAATTCACCGCACTTTTTTATGCCTGTTAAATCCGGGGGATAGGAATTCTCCATAAACCCGAATATAATACGCGGACTGAATCACCCACCCAGAGGACAGTATGGATTTTGCCGTTTATCTTCAATTCTTTATCGGACTTATCGCGCTGGTTAACCCCATCGGCGTGGTTCCGATTTTTTATTCGATGACCTCGGATCTCACCAAAGCGCAACAAAACCGAACCGGCTTGGTGACCAGTTTTTCCATTGCCGCGATTTTGCTGGTCAGCTTCTATTTCGGTAATTTTATTTTGCATTCTTTCAATATTTCCATCGATTCTTTCCGTATCGCCGGCGGCACCGTCGTCGTCATGATCGCGCTGACCATGATCAACGGCAAAATCGGCGAGCATAAAATCAATAAAGAAGAAAAAAACGAAAATATTGAAGATTACAACAATATCGCGGTGGTGCCGCTGGCGATGCCGATTATGGCAGGTCCCGGCTCTATCAGTGCGACCATTGTCTTCGGCTCCACCCAGCACAGCGCCCTTGAATACCTCTATTCTTCCGTCACGATTATGTTATTCGGCTTGGGCTGTTATATGCTGTTTCGCTATTCCAAACCGGTGATTCAGAAGCTGGGCAAAACCGGCTCCAACGTTATCACCCGTATTATGGGGTTATTGCTGATGTCGCTGGGCGTGGAAATCATCACCACCGGGTTAAAAAATTTAGGCGTGTTTTAAACCTTATCTAACAGTTTCCCTTAAAGTGCGGTGATTTTTTAAAAAAATTTGCAAAACTACCGCACTTTAGTCTTATTCCGGGCAAAAATTTAAAAAAACAGATTTTCAATCCGCTCAATACGCCATCAAAATTAGATCACATTTAATAATTTCTTATTTTTCAAAAAATTTTCTAATTAAGTTTTATTTCTATAAAATCCGGCATTAAAAAAGTTTGCCTTGGAAGGATATTTTATTGCATAGTAACTACGCGCCGCTTACCGGCACAGATTCTTATAATAATGTTGCAAACCATCAATATCCAGCCAAGAAGGAAAGTTATATGTCAACAGTCGCATCCTTAGAAGCGTTTTTAGCCAAAGTCCAGCAGCGTGACCCGCATCAACCCGAATTTCTGCAAGCGGTTCGCGAAGTTTTAACCTCACTGTGGCCGTTTTTGGAAAAACATCCTCAATACCGCTCCGAAGCGTTACTCGAACGTTTAGTGGAAGCCGAACGCGTCATCCAGTTCCGTGTGGCATGGCTGGATGACAACGGTCAGGTGCAGGTAAACCGCGCGTTCCGCGTACAATACAACAGCGCGATCGGCCCGTTCAAAGGCGGCATGCGTTTCCATCCGTCGGTCAACCTGTCCATTTTAAAATTTTTAGGCTTTGAGCAAACCTTCAAAAACGCCCTGACCACCTTGCCGATGGGCGGCGGAAAAGGCGGTTCCGATTTTGATCCGAAAGGAAAATCCGATGCGGAAGTGATGCGATTCTGTCAGGCGTTAATGATCGAATTATATCGCCATGTCGGCCCGGATACCGATGTGCCGGCCGGCGATATCGGTGTCGGCGGACGCGAAGTGGGCTATCTGGCGGGGATGATGAAAAAACTCTCCAATCAGGCGGCCTGCGTGTTTACCGGACGGGGGTTATCTTTCGGCGGCAGCCTGATTCGCCCTGAAGCTACAGGCTATGGTTTGGTGTATTTCGCACAGGCCATGCTGGGCGAAAAAAATCAGTCCTTTGCTGGCAAAACCGTCGTGGTTTCCGGCTCCGGCAACGTGGCCCAATATGCCATTGAAAAAGCCCTGCAATTAGGCGCCAAAGTGGTTACCTGCTCCGACAGTGCAGGCTATGTTTACGATGAAGCCGGTTTTGATGCGCAAAAATTAGCCGCCTTAATGGAAATCAAAAATGTCAAACGCGGTCGGGTGAAAGATTATGCCGAACAGTTCGGCTTACAGTATGTTGCCGGCGAACGGCCGTGGGGCGTAAAAGCGGATATCGCCCTGCCTTGCGCGACGCAGAACGAACTGGAACTGGCTGATGCGGAAAAACTTATCGCCAACGGCGTGCAGTTAGTGGCGGAAGGTGCCAATATGCCGACCACAATCGAAGCGACCGACGCTTTCTTAGCGGCTGGCGTTTTATTCGGCCCGGGCAAAGCCGCCAACGCCGGCGGTGTGGCCACTTCCGGTCTGGAAATGGCACAAAGTTCACAGCGCTTATACTGGACCTCGGAAGAAGTGGACAAAAAATTACATCAAATCATGCTGGACATCCACGCCAACTGTAAAAAATACGGCACCGTCGAAGGTCAGTCCAACATTAACTACGTTGTCGGCGCGAACGTCGCCGGTTTCGTTAAAGTGGCGGACGCCATGCTGGCGCAGGGGGTGTATTAATCCATCGCGCCAACGGTTTTACATAAACTGATAGAAAAAGGCATAACGGAGAACATCCGTTATGCCTTTTAGCTTAACTCGAATTGATTAAAAATATTTTTCTTTTAACGCTTTTGCCACGATCAATTGCTGGTCGGTGGCTTTGGCGGTCATCGGTTCGCGGCAGTAGCCGGCATCGACACCTTCCAGTTTTAATAATTCTTTAATGGTCAAATATAACCCGTTAGCCAGAATACCTTCGATCAGATCGTTGGTTACATGCTGAACTTTCAGGGCGTCTCCCAGTTTGCCCGCTTTGGTCAGATCGAAGATCTGTCTTGCGCGAAGGCCGTTTACATTGAATGTGCTGCCGATGGCGCCGTCAACCCCTAATGCGACCGCAGGCAACATCATTTCGTCGAAGCCCGCCCAAATCAGATGGGTCGGATAGGCTTTTTTCAGGCGTTCAAGCAGGTAGAAATCACCGGCAGTAAATTTAACGCCCAAAATTTTCGGATTTTTGTATAACTCGCCGAACTGTTCGACTCCGATATTGACGCCGGTTAAGAACGGAATGGAGTAAACGATCATATTACTGCCGGTTTGCGCAATAATGGTATCGTAATAATGTTTGATTTCGGCAAAGCTGAATTTATAGTAAAACGGTGTCACCGCGGATAAACAGTCATAACCCAATTCGGTCGCATATTTTCCCAGTTCTACCGCTTCATGCAGATTTACACTGCCCACCTGCGCGATTAACGCCACGTCGTCTTTCGCTTCGTCTTTGGCTATGCGGAAAATTTCTTTCTTCTCGGCGGTGGAAAGCATAAAATTCTCGCCGGTACTGCCGCCGACATATAAACCGTCCACTTTCATTTTATCGATATTGTAACGGACAATTTGACGAACGCCTTTTTCGTTAATGGATCCGTCTTCGTTATAAGATATCAGCAAGGCACTGAAAATGCCTTTTAAATCCTTCATTGTGTTCTCCTGACAAGATAGAGTTATTTAACCCGTTGTTCCAAAATAACGTTTACCGTTTTTTGCTTCATTTCGACCGCATTTGCTTCTTCCGCCTGCACCAGCAAGGCATAAATCAAATCCAGTACAAAAAGCTGAGCGATTTTGGTGCCGATAGAATCTCCCTGCAGCCGTCCCTGACGGTGTCCGTTAATCAGCACATAATCCGCCGACTGGGTTATCGGCGAGCGCAGGTTGTGCGTCAACGCGACCGTCACCGCACCGTTCTTTCTGGCAATGTTTAATGCCTGCGTGGTTTCTTTTGAATAGCCTGAATGACTGATTCCGATCACCACATCGTCAGGATTCATCAATGCCGCCTGCATATACATAAAATGATTATTGCTGGTCGCATCCACCTGCAGGCCGATGCGCATCAGTTTATGTTTGGTATCTTCCGCCGTGATCCCGGAAGAACCGGCGCCGAAGATAAAAATCCGTTTCGCCCGTCTTAACGCCAGCACCACTTCTTCCAACTGATCGAAATCCAATAAATTAATCGTTTCGGTAATCACGTTATTAATTGAATTGTGCAGTTTCTCTGCAATACTTTTCGCATCATCGGCTTTCGTGATATCACTTTCCAGTAAGGAATTAGGCTGTTTTTCTCGGGTTGCCAATTCAATGGAAAGCTGTAATTTGAAATCGGTAAATCCTTTAAAGCCTAAAGTGCGGCAAAACCGAATGAACGTTGCCTCACCGACATCAAACTGCTGGGCTATTTCAGCCAAAGAACACTGACTTAATAAATGCGGCGAAGAGAGAATCGTCGTCGCAATTTTTTTCTCCGTTTTCGTCAGGCTATTATATAAAGCACCAATTGTGTCTAAAATATTTCCGCTCGCCGCTGCCATAATATGCCCCTTTAATTCTCAATTTATTTTTTATTGGTCAATCAACGCCACAGGAATCTTAACCACCAGTTTTTTAATGCTTACGCCGTCGCCTTCCGCGTTACAACACGGTTTATGCGGTTCATAAGGGAAAAAGACGGCAAACATTTTCGATTTCAGCAGTACGCTGCTTTTATTCGCAATGTCTGGCGTCAGCTGATAATCGTCCTGTTCATTATAATCGGTATAGGCGCAAAGATCAGGATAATTTACTCCGTATTCGATCCGTTCCGCGCCGCAAATCAATACCTGAACGTCAACGTATTGGCGGTGCAGCTCGGCTTGTTTGCTGTCCGCCGCCGCAGTGGTCGGTTCCATCACATTCATATAAATACCGTCACGAATATCATGCCGCCCGTTCTCCAGCGCCATCAGATCCAAACCGTTCAGATAATCGCAAATCTCCGCAATAATCGGCGGTAAGCCGCGTTTGAAATCCGCTCTGGTTAAATCCCCGAAAATCATCTGTATGTCCTCTTTAATCTAGAATAAATTATTGTTCAGGTTGTTTTCCATCCAGTAAGCCGCGCCGATCAATCCCGCATCGCCGCCGTATCTGGCCGCCTCAAGCGGGCACTGATAAAAACGCGGCAAATCGCTTAAATATTGTCGGACTAAAGGCAAATAGCCCGCCGCCAGACCGACGCTGCCGCCGATAACCGCTTTTTGCACATCCAGCCCGATCACCATATCCGCCACTAAATTCGCAATGGCGGCGGCGGAACGCTGTACAAGTGCGGTCGCTTTTGCATCATTTTTGCGAAACAGTTCAAATACCTGTTTCGGCGTGCACGGTGTTTCCCAACCGGAGGACACCGCCTCAATCGCACGACCGGACGCCACCGCCTCCACACAACCGCGGCGACCGCAGCCGCAGAGTGGACCGTTCGGATCCGCCAGCGTATGACCGATATGTCCGCTAATGCCGTTCGGCCCGGTGGAAAGCTGACCGTCTAAAATAATACCACCGCCGACGCCGGTAGAAACAGTAATAAATACGAAATTTTGCACCGCACTTTTATCCTGTTCGCGGTATTCCGCACACACCGCCGCCTGTACGTCATTTAACAAGCCGATGGGTTTGTCCGTATGCCGGGCAATGCTGGCCTGCAGCGGAAAATCCGCCAGTCCGCCTAAATTTTTCGGATTCAGCGCGGTTAACACGCCGTGATTAATAATCCCCGTCGATGCGACCGCCACCGCGTCGAACTGTCCCTGATAAGTTTGTATTATCTCGGCCAGCGCATGCTGTAGTCCCACAGCCGGATTTTGCTGCGGGGTGGCAATTTGGCGGCGTTGCTGAAGTTGGCCGTCCACCACCAACGCCGAAGCCAGTTTAGTGCCGCCGAGATCAAGTGCTAAACAACGCATAGGCTTACTACCTCATCGTTGAGCCGATTTCACGGCTTCAGCAAACCAGCTGACAATATGTTCCAGACGGGTCAGCGCGGAGCCTACCGTCACCACATCGGCACCGTTTTCAATTGCCGTTTTCGCCAATTGCGGCGTGTTATAACGTCCTTCCGCCATCACATAACAGCCGTGCGCTTTCAGATCTTGAACCAGCTGATAATCCGGCTCTGACGGAATTTCACCGCCGGTATAACCCGACATGGTACTGCCGACGATATCAAAACCGAGCTGATGACAATACAGACCTTCCGCTAACGTTGAGCAATCCGCCATAGCAAGACAGCCGAGCTGTTTAATTTTTTTCAGCGCGGTTGCAATATCCACCGGCCGCGGGCGATCCGTGCCGTCAACGGCAATAATATCCGCTCCCGCCGCCGCAAGGTCTTCAATATCCTGCAAAAACGGGGTAATCCGCACCGGGCTGTCGGGTAAATCGCGTTTTACAATCGCGATAATCGGCACATCCACAACCGACCGCGTGGCGATTAAATTCTCTATCCCCTCAATTCTTAATCCTGAAGCGCCGCCAATTACCGATGCCTGTGCCATCGCCGCCACAATCTCGGGTTTATCCATAGGGCCGTCATCAACCGGTTGGCAAGAAGCAATTAATCCGTAGCGAATACGGTTCAGAATGTCTTGATGTGATAGTTTTGACATATAAACTCCAATATAGAAATGACAAAAGAAGTTAATTTTCATCGTTAGCATAGTCGGATAAAAATAAAAAACAAGCGAAATAATCAAAAATTGAGATCTTGATCATAAAATCGGAGTGAAACTTCACAAAAATAAAAACAATGCAATTCTTTTCCAAAAAGAGACCGTTCCTTCCGCTCGCGGTTGATTTTATCTGCGATACCGCCAAATTAGGCTTTGCAATTCTCTTTTCAGCCATCACGTTGTGATCCGTCTCACAATAATGAAATATTACTTTATTTTTTATCAGGCAATCTGGAAATTACGCTCCACAAATGCTTTAATAAGCCCTGTTTCGACCACGCAGACTAAAATTAAGGGCACATCATGTCATCAGAAAATCCGCTTTCCGCACGGCTTCAATATATCCAGCAACGGGGTATGTTAAGCGATCAGGCGATGCTTAACCGTTACCGGCAGAAGCAAAACGAATTTGCAAAACATGCCGATATTTCTTTAATCGGCCATTCATTATTTGATATGTGGTCGGATTTACCCGGCTACCAACCCTTTCTGGCGGGTAAAAGCGTTGCCAATCTGGGCATTTCCGGTATCAGCGCCTATCAATATCTGAATTGCATTATTAAGCGCGATCTGATCGAACGACTGGGGCAAACCGTCTTTCTTTTTCTTGGGGTTAACGATATTCTGAAAGAAATGGATTACAGTCCGCAGCAGGTCAGCGACTGGATCAACGAAATTTTTACCCACCTTAAACACATTGCCCCGCACTCCGATTACTTTCTCTTGGAAGCCACGCCGGTGTTAAACCAAGCGACGATCCAAAACCATCAGGTTCGCGAACTTAACGCCGCGCTGAAAGCCCATTGTCCGCCGGGCATCGGTTTTATTGAAACCTATCGGCCGTTCAGCGACCGCCAGCAGGATTTGCAGGCGGCGCTAACCACCGACGGCGTGCATTTTACCGCCGCCGGTTATGAGCTGCTGACTCAACTGCTCACGCCTTATGTCCGCTAGCCGCTTGATTCTGCCGCCGGCCGCCTGAAAATACCGTATTGTTAAAGTGCGGTATTTTTTCTTCTCATTTTTACCGGTTTCACGGTAAACTATGAACCCTAATTGATGGAATGATGAAATATAACTTTTAATATGCGTTTACTTATTTTTATTCTTGCGGCGTTTTTACTCCTGTTCCAGTATGATTTCTGGTTCGGAAAAAACGGCTATTTCGACTATCAGGATACGGCTAAAGAAATCGCGCTGCGCCAGCAGGAAAATGAAAAATTATCTCAACGCAATCAAATTATCGCCGCCGAAATCAAAGACCTGAAAGAAGGGGTCGACGCCATTGAAGAACGCGCTCGATTGCAGCACGAAATGGTTAAACCGAGCGAAACCTTCTACCGTATAGTAAAAGATCATAAATGATGAACACGCCATTACGCCAATTTATCGCCGTGGTACCCGCCGCCGGTGTCGGCAGCCGTATGCAGGCCGGCAAACCGAAACAATATCTTGAAATACAAGGCAAAACCGTACTGGAACACACGTTAAACGCACTGTTGGCACATCCTGCAGTCAGTAAAATCATTGTCGCAGTGGCACCGGACGACCCGTACCCCGCGCAGCTGGCCTTTTTGCGCCAGCCGAAAATTCAGCTCACCGCCGGCGGTGACACGCGCGCGCAATCGGTCTTCAACGGATTATGTCAGATAGACAGTCCGCAAAATACTTGGGTTTTGGTACATGATGCCGCGCGGCCGTGTTTAAACCGGCAGGATCTGAACCGGCTACTGGAAATCGACGATGAAAACGGCGCTATTTTAGCCGTGCCGGCAGTCGATACCGTAAAACGTGCGACCGAGCAGCAACAGATTCAGCGCACCGAAGATCGCAGCCGGCTCTGGCTGGCGCAAACACCGCAGCTTTTTCGCGCGGACTTATTAAAACACGCACTACAACAGGCTTTTGTTCAGGGCTTTTCCGTCACCGATGAGGCATCGGCGATGGAACTGATGGGATTTCGACCGCACTTGGTGGCGGGACGGGGCGATAATATTAAAATCACCCGCCCGGAAGATCTGGCATTAGCCGAGTTTTATTTAAGCCGAACATTATAAACCGGGGGAACATTATGGCAGCAGAAGGTGCAAATCAACTTATCAATGTGGTGACATTACTTGCCGCCGCCGTCATTGCCGTGCCGTTATTCAAACGGCTGGGATTGGGTGCGGTGCTCGGCTATCTGGCGGCCGGTCTGGTGATCGGCCCTTTCGGTTTCGGATTATTTACCGATCCCGAAGGGATTATTCATATCGCCGAACTGGGCGTGGTCATGTTTTTATTTATTATCGGTCTGGAAATGAAACCGTCCCATATCTGGGGATTGCGTAATCACATTTTTTGTTTGGGCGCCTTTCAAATCACCGTCTGTACCGCCGCACTGACTGCCATTACCATCGCTTACGGTTTCGACTGGAAAGTCGCCTTCGTCAGCGCCGCAGGTTTCGTGTTAACCTCCACCGCCATTGTGATGCAGGAGCTTAGCGATCGCGGCGATATTGCCTCACCGCGCGGACAAAAAATCGTCTCGATTCTGTTGTTTGAAGATCTGCTGATCGTGCCGTTGCTGGCATTCGTCACCTTTCTGGCGCCCACCGACCCGGCAATGGTCAGCGATCAGCCTTTATGGCAGAAAATCGCTATCGCCGGCGTGTCGGTCGCCGTATTAGTGGCCGCCGGACTCTGGCTGCTCAATCCGCTGTTCAAAATGCTGGCGAAAACCAAAATCCGTGAGGTGATGACCGCCGCCGCATTGTTGGTCGTGCTGGGATCGGCCCTGTTAATGGAACAAGGCGGCTTATCCATGGCAATGGGCGCCTTTGTCGCCGGGGTGTTATTATCCGAATCCAGTTTCCGCCATCAGCTAGAAGCGGATATCGAACCGTTCCGCGGGCTGCTGCTCGGTCTGTTTTTCCTCGGCGTCGGCATGTCGCTCAATTTATCGGTGGTCGCCCAGAACTGGTTGTTGATCATTTCCGGCGTGCTGGCGTTTATGCTGGTCAAAGGTTTCTGTATTTATGTTATCGCGCTGCTCACCCGCAACAGTAATGCGAATGCCATCGACCGCACCGTTATTATGGCGCAGGGCGGTGAATTTGCTTTCGTGCTGTTTTCTGCCGCCGCCACACAGGGCGTAATCAGTGCGGAAGTACAGGCGAATATGACTGCCATCGTGGTGTTATCCATGGTGTTAACGCCGCTGTTTATCATTCTGCACAAAAAATACATTATCCCGCGTTTATCCAATAAATATGACCGACAGAGCGCGGATCATATTGAAGAGCAGCATCCGATCATATTAATCGGTCTGGGGCGCGCGGGACAAATCATTAATCGCCTGCTGGTCATGACCGGGCACCATCCGACGATTATCGATAAAGATGCGGCATTAATTGCCGGCATGAAGAAAATGGGGACTAAAAGTTATTACGGCGATGCCACCAGACCGGAATTACTCCATGCCGCCGGCATTGAAAATGCGGAATTACTGATTGTCGCCATTGATGATAAAACTCAGGCCACGCATATCGTGGAGACTGCGCGCAAAATGAATCCGCAGCTTAAAATCATTGCGCGTGCCTACGACAGAATCCATGTTTATGAACTCTACCGCGCCGGCGCCGATCTACAGGTGCGCGAAACTTTCGACGCCTCGGTAAGAATGGCGAAAAAAGCGCTGCGCCTGTTAGGCATGGATGAAGAAATGGCGGAAGAAATCGCCAGAACCTATTTTTACAAAGATCGCCACAGCCTGAAGCGCACCGCCGAAGTGTATGATCCGCACATTGATCGCTTTGAAAATAAACAGCTTATTCAGGCCGCTTTAGAGGTCAATCAGGAAATCATGGCGGAAATCCAGCAGATTATGCACAAAGAGCGTTGAGAGCCTGTTCTCAACGCACAACGATTATTTGGTTAGCGCCCGGCTGACGCTGAACAATGCGATCAACGCCAAAACCGCCAATAAAATAAAGGCATTCTGACTGCCGTCAATGGTGGCTTGCGCAAGTTGTTCCTGCGGAGCGGCGTTTTGTGCGCTCGCCACCAGCGTCGCCACAATCGCGGTACCGATCGCGCCGGCTAATTGCTGCAGCGTATTCAGCACCGCGTTGCCGTCCGCCGACAATTCCTTCGGCAGTTTCGATAAGCCGTAAGTTACCGTATTGCCCACCGCCAGCCCTTGTCCGACGGCATAAAACGTATAAATCAGCATAAATAACGGTGTGGTCAGATGTTGCCCCAACAAGGCGAAAGCGATTAACGCCAGCAACAATATGATCGCACCGCACAAAATCGGTTTTCGTGCGCCGAAATGATCATAAGCCATGCCGCTGAACGGTGCCATCACCGCTCCGGCTAGACAGCCCGGCAACAATAATAACCCGGCCACCGACGGGCTTTGATGAGTGCCCAGCTGAGAATAATTCGGAATAAGATAACCCAAGCCCAGCACACATAACTGAATCAGCAAAATAAACACCAGCGCATAACAAAAAGTGCGGTTATAAAATACCGATAAATTAATCAAAGGCGCGGCGGAACTCAAAGAACGCGCCACAAACAAGACCAGCGCAAGCAACGACAACGCAAACAGCCCGATCACAAAAGCCCCGCGCCAGCCGAATTCGGCGGCTTTTTCCATGGCAAAAATAAAGCAGGTAAAACTCAGCGCCAATAATAGGTAATCGCCCACATTGAGCCGAATAGGCTGCGGCTCGGCAAGCGGTTCGATGGTGGTGACGCCTAGCAGAAAAGAGAGCGACAATAACGGCAGCAAAATCAGAAAAATTTCCCGCCAGCCGTAGCTGTCCACCACAAAACCGCCGAGCACCGGCCCGATTGCCGGCGCCATCGACACAATTAATGAGGCGATCCCCATAATCAGACCGATGCGCGATTTCGGCGCCTGCGTAAGGATGATATTAAACATCAGCGGCAACGCCACGCCGGTGCCGATGCCCTGTAATAGCCGTCCGCCCAGCAAACAGGCGAAATCCGGCGAATAAGCGCATAACAATGTGCCGCCGATAAACAATATGCTGGCGCTGATAAACAAAAACTTGGTGGAAAAGCGTTTTCTCAGAAAGGTGGACAGCGGAATCGTCAACGCCAGCAGCAATAAATAACCGGTGGTAAGCCATTGCACGGTGGCGGTGCCGATCGAAAATTCCCGCATCAGGGTCGGAAAGGTCACATTCATCGCCGTTTCGCTCACCACGCCGGAGAAGGTCATTAATCCCGTTGCGATAATGGCGCATAATAATTTAGCCGAAATTTTTTCTCTCATATTTTCCTACTTATTAGTGATTAATGCCGATTACCGAACGGCGGTTTGGCAAACCAAACGATAACAAACAAGAGCATAAACAGTATGGCCGATAGCCAGAAAATCTCATTAGCGCCGATAATAAATCCTTGCGCGGTAATTTTCTGTGCCACGGCAACCGAGGTTTGCGCCTCGCTCAGCCCAAGTGCGGACATGCTGTCATAATAGGCCTGCGCATTGAAATTATACGGATTAATCACTTCGCTTAACTGGGTATGATGTACCGCTTCACGGTCATACCATAAAAAAGTAGTCAGTGAGGTACCCACCGATCCCGCCAGAGTTCGCAGAAAATTAAACAAACTGGAAGCGGAAGCCATTTTCTGCGCCGGCAGACCGGACAACGTAATCGTGGTCAGCGGCATAAAAAAACAGGCCACCGCCAGCCCCTGCACCAACTGCGGCAACGCCACGTCTTTAAATGCCATGCCGGGTTCAAAGGTCACCGCACGCCAGTAAAACGTCAGAGCGTAAACCATAAAACTGACCGTCACCAGAATCCGCATATCGATTTTATACCCGAACCGGCCGATAATCGGCGACAGCAGAATCGGAAACAGCCCGACCGGCGCAGCAGCAAGCCCGGCCCAAGTGGCCGTATAACCGTACACCTGCTGTAGCAACAGCGGGATCAGCACCACCGAGCCCAGATAAATCAAAAACGCCAGACTGGTACACAAACAACCGACGCTGAAATTACGCGATTTAAACAGGGAAATATCCACCACCGGATTCTCATCGGTAAGCTCCCAGATAATTAACGCGCTCAGCGCAATGGCGGACACCACCGTCAGCACGACGATTTCGCCGGAATTAAACCAATCCTGCTCGCGCCCCTGATCCAGCATCAGCTGCAAACAGCCGACACCGACGACCAGCAACACTAAACCGACCATATCAATCGGTTGACTGCGGGTTTGGGTTTCCCGATTGCCGAGCACTTTCCAAGTCAGGAAAACCACCAGCAAACCGATCGGCACATTAATAAAGAAAATCCAGCCCCAATGCAGATTATCGCTGATCCAGCCGCCCAGAATCGGGCCGAAAATCGGCGCGACCACCACGGTCATCGACCAGAACGCCAGCGCCATACTGCGTCGCTGCGGCGGATAATTATTCAGCAATAAACTTTGCGACAACGGAATCACCGGGCCGGCCGCCAGCCCCTGAAATACGCGGCAGACAATCAGCATTTCCAGACTGTGGGAAATGCCGCACAGCCAAGAGGCGAACACAAACAAGCCGGTTGCAATTAAAAACAACCGCACTTCACCGAAACGCTTGGCAAGCCAGCCGGTAATCGGAATAGAAACCGCATTCGCCACGCCGAACGAGGTGATCACCCAAGTACCCTGACTGGATGAAGCGCCCAAATCGCCGGCAATGGTCGGAATCGCCACATTCGCAATGGTCGAATCCAGCACTTGCATAAAGGTTGCCAGCGACAGCGCCAATGTCATCAGCACTAACGCCGCGCCCTGAACAGTTTTTTGCATCACTGTCCGGCCTTAATTGCGGTTCGCGCGAATAATATTTTCGATCAAATTTTCCACCGCACTTTGATCATATTGCAACACATCGGTGCGATAGCGAACGGTTTCATGCGGCTGTTGACGCAAGACCTCGCCGCGGGTATCGGCAATATTCACTTCCGCACTTGCCGACAAACCGATACGCAGCGGATGTTCCGCCAGTTGTTCGGGATTCAGTTCGATCCGCACCGGTACACGCTGCACCACTTTGATCCAGTTACCGGTGGCGTTTTGCGCCGGCAACAAAGAAAAGGCGCTGCCGGTTCCCATTTCGATGCCGGCGACTTTACCGTCGAATTTCACCTTATCGCCATATAAATCAAAAACCAGCGTCACCGGCTGACCGATACGCATATTCCGTAGCTGGGTTTCCTTAAAATTGGCATCCACCCACATTTGCAGCGGAGAAACCACCGCCATCAATGCGCTGCCGACGGCCGCTTTCTGCCCCACCTGCGCGCTACGGCGCGCCACATAACCGTCAATCGGGCTGACGATTTTAGTCCGTTGTAAATTCAGCCACGCCTGTTTTAATGCGCTCGCCGCTTTCTGAACTTCCGGCTGCTCGGTTAACGGCAGCGCTTTCAACAATGCCCGGTTTGCCGCCAGCTGATTTTGCGCCGCATCCAGCTCCGCCTGCGCACTCACCGCCGCATCTCTGGCATGCAGCAGGGTTTCTTTATCAATCGCACCGCTTTTATCCAGCTGTTCACGCCGGCGTAAATCGCCCTTGGCTTTGGCTAAGGCGACGGTTTTCGCCTGCACCGCGGATTCCAGCTGTTTGACGGTATAACCCAGCTGCTCGATTTGACGCACCGCACTGGCCAGATTGTTCTGCGCCTGCGTAAAGTTCAGCTTCGCATCTTCGTCATCCAGTTCCAGCAGCACATCGCCGGCGCGCACAAAATCCATATTATCCACATTGATCTGCGCGATATTGCCGCTCACCTGAGCGGAAATCATCACTTGATTGCCGCCCACATAAGCATCTTCGGTGTGTTCATAATCCTTTAGCAGGAAAAACCAATACAACCCGACGGCAAGCGCGATAAGCGCCAAAATAAGCACAAAATAGCCCAGCGCTTTTCGCCGTTTCAGCTTTTTAGACGCGGCAGTGTTGCTCGCGGCGGCGGACGCACTGCCCGTCGCATTGACCGCAGTGGCCGCATCGGTCGTATTTTCTGATTGTTCGTTCATAATATTCCTTTATATTTATGCTTTTTGCAGATGTTCCAAGCGGGTGGACAGTTTTAATAACAGATGGGTCAGTTCCACATGTTCTTCCGGTTTCAGCACGGAAAAAATCTGATCCAGACGGTGCCATTGATTCGGCAGCAGCTCTTGAAAAAAATGAATGCCCTGCGCGGTCAATCGCAGCAAAAATGCCCGTCTGTCGCCTTCCACCGCCACGCGCTCAACCCAACCGTTCGCCACCAGCACATCGGCAATGCGGGTAATATTGGTGCGCGACAGGCCCAACATTTCGCTTAGCTGAGAAGGCTGTAATGCCCGTTCCGACTGGTAATACAGCACAATCAGCGCCATAAACGACGTGTCGTTCAGCCCGTGTTGTTTCAATAGCCGGTTGCGGTGCTCCAGATACAGCCCGTTCACATGCAGCAGCAGACGCACCAGAATAATGTTATCCACCGGCATCGACGGATTATCCCGACCGAAATCACGAATACACTGCTGCTGTTCAGAAAAAGAAATCGGCATAATATTCTCCTCCCCATCAAAAGTAAGACGCGTAATAGTAACGCCAGTGACTACTTAAGTCAAAAATAACGGGCGGATTTTTCACTTTGGCGTACGGAGAATTTATTTTTCAGCAAAATCCCGATGAATGATATAATCGGCAGACTTTCAGCTGCAAACGGAAACACAATAATGCTAAGAATAGGTCACGGTTTTGATGTACATGCCTTCGGCGGCGAAGGCCCGATTATGATAGGCGGAGTCGCCGTTCCTTATGAACGGGGCCTGCTGGCGCACAGCGACGGCGATGTGGCGCTGCACGCGCTGACCGACGCGCTGTTAGGCGCGGCCGCGCTAGGCGATATCGGCAAACTGTTTCCGGATACGGATATGCGCTACAAAGGCGCCGACAGCCGCGACTTGTTGCGCCAAGCCTACCGTCGGATTCAGGATGCAGGCTATCGTGTCGGTAATGTGGATGTCACCATTATTGCGCAGGCGCCGAAAATGCGTCCGCATATTGACGACATGCGGGCAGCGATTGCACAGGATCTGGCCTGCGATATCACACAGGTGAATGTCAAAGCCACCACGACGGAAAAACTCGGTTTTACCGGCCGCGGCGAAGGGATTGCCTGTGAAGCGGTGGCGTTGTTAGAGCAATGCTGAGAAAGCCATGACAGAATTAGCTTACTTGCAAAAAACGGCGCCGAAACAGACCGCACTTTTAAAAGCCTGCCCCACGGATTTTATCGTACGGGAACAGCTCGGTTATGCGATGTCCGGCAGCGGCGAATTCGTAGCGCTGAAAATCCGCAAAACCGGCTGCAACACCCTGTTTGTGGGCGAAAAACTGGCGCAGTTTGCCGGTATCCCGGCGCGTCATATGAGTTACGCCGGTTTAAAGGATCGCAATGCCGTAACGGAACAATGGTTCTGCCTGCACATGCCGGGGCGGGAAACGCCGGATTTCAGCACTTTTCGGCTTACCGGCGTAGATATTCTGCATATCACCCGTCATCACCGCAAAATCCGCATCGGCAGTCTGGACGGTAATGCCTTTGAGATTATGCTGCGCCATGCGCCAAACAGTGATGAATTAACCCAACGGTTAGAAAACGTACGGCAAAACGGCTTTCCCAATTATTTTACCGAACAGCGTTTCGGCCATGGCGGCGACAATCTGACACAAGCGCTGCGCTGGGCAAGGGGCGAAATCAAGGTAAATGATCGCAAAAAGCGCAGCTTTTATCTTTCCGCCGCCCGCAGCGAAGTGTTCAATCAGGTGGTCTCCGAACGCATCAGACAACATACCGCCGAACAGGTTTTACCCGGCGATATTGTGCAGCTGGCCGGCTCGCACAGCCTGTTCACGGCAGATCAGAAAGAAGATTTGAACGCCTTACAAGTGCGGTTGGAAAAACGGGATATTTTACTGACCGCACCGCTAATCGGTGAGAGCGAGGTCTGTGCAACGGCGCTGGAAAATGATATTGTGCGGCAATATCAAGATATTACCGCCCTGATGCGGCAAGCGCGCCTCTCGCCTGCCCGTCGCCCGATGATCATGCAGGCGCGGGATTTCAGCTGGGAATTTACTTCGTCCGGGCTGAAATTGAATTTTTATCTGCCTGCAGGCAGTTACGCCACCGCATTAATCCGAGAACTGGTGCGGACCGACACGGCATAACGCGGCATACCCGCGCGTCAATAACAACAAACAATAAGGATAAACACTCATGCACATACTGCTTTCCAATGATGACGGCATTCATGCCGACGGGATCAAAGCGCTGGCGTACGAACTGCGTAAAATTGCTCAGGTTACGGTGGTCGCGCCGGATCGCAACCGCAGTGCGGCCTCAAGCTCACTGACTTTAGTTGAACCGCTGCGCCCGTTAAAACTGGACAACGGCGATTACTGTATTAACGGCACGCCGGCGGATTGTGTGCATCTGGCCTTAAACGGCTTTTTATCCGGCCGGGTCGATCTGGTTGTGTCCGGCATTAACGCCGGTGTCAATCTCGGCGACGATGTGATCTATTCCGGTACGGTGGCCGCTGCGCTGGAAGGGCGTCATCTCGGTTTACCGGCCATCGCTGTGTCGCTGGACGGACGTCAGCATTATGAAAGTGCGGCTAAAATCGTCTGCGAATTAGTGCCCAAACTGCACAACCGGCTGCTGAAAAGCCGGGAAATTCTCAATATTAACGTACCGGATCTGCCCTATGCACAGTTAAAAGGCATTAAAGTCTGCCATTTGGGTCACCGGGCTGCGGCGGCGGAAGTGATCAAACAGCAAGATCCGCGCGGCGAGCATATTTACTGGATCGGGCCGTCCGGTCTGGCGGAAAATGAGCAGGAAGGCACGGATTTTCACGCGGTAAAAAACGGCTATGTGGCAATCACGCCGCTTCAGGCCGATATGACCGCCTATCACTCAATCGACGCTTTACAAGATTGGTTAAAAAGTGAATAATGTTCCGCTTTCGCGAATAACTTAAGGAGAAATCCATTGAACATTTTCGGCGCAATGTATGATAAAACCATGCAATGGTCAACCCATCGTTATGCAACCTTCTGGCTCAGTTTCGTCAGTTTTATCGAAGCGATTTTTTTCCCGATTCCGCCGGATGTGATGTTAATTCCGATGTCCATGTCAAAACCGAAAAGCGCCGTCAGATTCGCCCTGTATACCGCCGTCGCTTCGGCCGTCGGCGGGATGCTCGGTTATGCGCTGGGCTATTATGCCTTTGATTTCGTTCAGCATTATATTCAGCAATGGGGCTATCAGGCGCATTGGAATACGGCAATCTCATGGTTTAAGCAATGGGGCATTCTGGTGGTGTTTGTCGCCGGATTTTCGCCGATTCCCTATAAAGTGTTCACTATTTGCGCCGGGGTGATGCAAATGGCGTTTTTACCCTTTGTCATCACCGCATTCGTTTCGCGCGCCGCCAGATTCCTGATTGTGGCGAAACTGGCTGCCTGGGGCGGTGAGAAATTCGCAGCGAAATTACGCAAATCCATTGAAATTATCGGTTGGTCGGTTGTTGCGCTGGCCGTTATCGCTTATTTAATTTTACGATAATCAGGGTGTGAAAATGAATAAATTGTGTTTATTGTTGTCTATACTCTTAATGCTTACCGCCTGCTCATCTGCCGAGGCGCCGCCCGATGAAAACAGCTTAGCGCCGGGAATGATGGAGCCGGTGCCTGAAACGGGTGCGGTTGCAGGTGCCGACTGGTCGCCGAACATTGAGAAACAACAAATGCCTGAAACGATGAATTAATAGAAGGAAGACAAAAGAAATGAACAAATCCTTTTTACTTTTACCTGTCAGCCTGGCTGTACTGGCGGCCTGTAGTTCCAATACGCCCGCGCCGGTTGAAAATGCAGATAATGCGCTTACCCCCGGCATTATGCAGCCGGTCGATAGCGGCGGCAATAATACTTGGAATCCGCAGATTCAGCAGCAAAGCATGCCGGAAAGTATGACCGTTCAGCCTGCCGCATCAAACAGCTTACCTGCCGCACAGACCCAACCGGTTTCGCAGCCGCAGATTCAACAACCGGCAATGCAGACAGCGGCACAAACGCCGGTGCAACAACCGGCGGCACAACCCGTTGCCAATCAACAAAGCGCGCCTGCCAGCGCAGCGGTAACAAAACCGGTCAGCCAGAATTTTGAAATTCCGCGCAATCCGCAAACCAACGCACCGGATTACAGCAAAATCGACAAGGGTTTTTACAAAGGTGAAACCTATACCGTCAGAAAAGGCGACACCATGTTCCTGATCGCCTATATTTCCGGCATGGATGTCAAAGAGCTTGCCGCCTTAAATAATATGGCCGAACCTTATCATCTCAGCGTAGGACAAACCTTAAAGATTACTAATCACACCAACACGGCGGCAGTGGCGGCACCTGCGGTTACCACAACGGCAACCGCGCAGACCGCCGTTAAACCGGTCGAACCGGCGGTTACTTACACACCGGGGCCGAACGGCACTCAATACGGTTCGGACGGTTCAATTATCGGGCCGATTAAATCGGGAGTCGGCACCAATCCGCCGCTGACTCAAACCGCTTCGGTACCGGCAGGCAACACCGCGCCGGCACAACCGACCGCGCAGGCCGTTCCGGTACAAAGTACCGTGGTCGCGCCTGCCGTATCCAATGTCGTCTGGCGCTGGCCGACCAATGGCAGCATCGTGCAAGGCTTCTCCAGCTCCGACGGCGGCAATAAAGGGATTGACATCAGCGGTTCGCGCGGACAGGCGGTCAATGCGGCGGCGGCCGGTCGTGTGGTTTATGCGGGCAACGCATTACGCGGTTACGGCAACCTGATTATCATTAAACATAACGACGATTATCTGAGCGCCTACGCACATAACGAGAGCATTCTGGTGAAAGATCAGCAGGAAGTGAAAGCCGGTCAGCAAATTGCCAAAATGGGCAGCTCCGGTACCAATAGCGTAAAACTGCATTTTGAAATCCGCTATAAAGGTAAATCCGTTGATCCGGTACGTTATTTACCGCGGCGTTAATGCAGATGAATATGCGAGCCTTGCCGCTGTTAGGCGGTATTCTGCTGACGGCCGCCTGTACGGCGCAATCGGCCGATATGCCCTTAGTGGGCGCCGATAAAGACGCGCACGATTGCATCGGCTCCGCCGGTTACAGTTGGTCGATACTGAAACAGGAATGCGTACAGCCGTTTTCCGTGGCGGATATTCGCCTGACCGATCCGGATAATGCCACGCTGGCGGTGTATGTGATCTTATCGGCGGACAAATCTCAGGCGGAACTGTTCGCCGCCGATCTGCCGCCGGGCACGCGGCTTCAGGCGGTAAAAGGCGGTTATCTGTCCGATGACGGCAACATACGCCTGCTAAAAACCCGGCAGGGCTGGACGCTGAAAAAATAATTTAGTGCGGTCAAAAAATAACGCATTTTTGACCGCACTTTTAATAACGGAGGGCGCAACTGCTATTGCAGTGCTTTTAACGTCTTGTGATATTCGCCGGAGTTTTGCAGCAGAATTCTGGCCGCCTGTTTCAATTTATTCACATCCGAGCGGGGCAGATAAAAGGAAGTGCTGATATTCAGCACCTCTTTTTTCAGCGGCGATTCGGGCAAATCTTTCAACCCCAGACTGACGAAATACATCTCAACCCGTTTTTGCGCCGGCATTTTACGCATAAACTGATTCCATCCGTCGGTAAACTCCCGGAAACGGCGCAGCGTGGTTTGCGTATTGCGATCGATCGGCACGTTAATCACCGTATTAATCACATAGGCGGCCGTCGGCACATCGGCGGATTTATCAATTTCGTTGGACACCTCGTTCTGCGCATTCACATTAATCACCACAATACGTTTTACACCGGTCTCCATCGCCTTGTGATACAGCAACTCCTGCCCCGCCACATCGTAAATATCAACCAGCCCCGCCAGCCCCAGATTATCAGTCAAACCGCCGTCCACCAAATGAATATAAGGCCGCTCTCGGCTGTTACTGTACAGCGACAAGGTGTTTTCCAGCTCGTCGATATTTTTAGCGCGCAACATATCATTTTTATTGGTCACGATATATTCCAGCGCTTGCGAAGAAAAATGACAATTTCCCGCATTATTGTTCAGCGTCAGCGGGCTGAATACCAACGGTACCGCGCTGGATGCCGCCACCGCCCGGGCGATTTCCATATCGCTTAAATTCAGGCACAGACCGTCAAAAAATTCCTGCGTAAAGGTGACTTTCTGCCCCACATTCATATCCGTCGCACTGATAATCGCAAAGGGGCCTTTACGCTGCGTTGCCAAATCGCCGAAGGTTTTCTTTTTGTACAGCGCGAGATTAAACTGTTCCTGCAGCAAATCACTGCGCCCGAACTGGGGCGATGTCAGACGCGGCAAATTAGACAGGGAAAATACTTGGCTGATGATTTCGCGCTGGAAATCTTTTTTCAGAAAATTCTCTTCAAATTTCGGCACCACATCGCGCCCTTCCAAAGAAAAATACGCGGCCAGAACGGAACCGCCGGAAACGCCGTACACCAGGTCAATATTGTCCAACAGCGTATCCCCTTTCTTGCTGCGGCGCACCGGCGTGCGTTTAAACTCTTCCAATATGCCGTACCCCAGCGCGGCGGCACGGCTTCCCCCGCCGGAAAATACCAGCACGACCAGATTGCCATCACTGGTCTGCACCGCCGTTTTGGTGCGATAACCTTCCTGCGGATTAACCCGGCTGATGGTTTCCACCGGCTGATAAGCCACCAGACTACAGGCGGATAACAAAAGCGTACACGATAAAATTAAAATGTTTTTCATATTATTCCGATATTATGACGCGCTTTCATAAAGATTTTACCGATTAAAAACCATAAAATCTCTATTAAAACTTTAACTCAATGGAGGGTTATTATGGCAGAAAGCCGCTTGATTTCGCAACTTTAAGCCGTGATAGAAAGGTATTGCAAAGCAAAAGCGATAGCGCTCAAATAAATGAAATGAATTAAGCGACGCGGTGTGACGGCAGCGCTATATGATTGCCGCGGGCTGGCAATCATTAACGGCATGATTTGTTTGCGAAGTGCTAAACGCCTGAGCGGACATTTTTATGCCATTAGCGAAACGGTGGAGATGGCATAATTTGCAAATTCCTATCAAAATCTGATCGCTTGTTTCATTTCATCAAAATTTTCACCCGCACTTTTTCTTTTGAAACAAAAGTGCGGTTGTTTTTTGTGCCGTTTTGAAAAGACAAGCAGTCAAATTTTTCTAATTTTATCCGCTTAATTCGCCATCAGTTGATCCAGAAATTGAGACAATTTTTCGTTCATTTCTTGATAATCGTGACGGGCAATTTCGTCGGCGGAATAAATGTGCATTTTATTTTACTTTCCTGTGTTTATGAAAGGGAGAAAGTGTAATGAAATGCGAACGGTTTTTCGCTGAATTTCAACATAAATCCACCATTTCACGACACATCGGCAATGTGTTTAACAAAGGTGAGCTTGAACCACATTCGGTTGTTGCAAAATGTGCAACAACTGCCAGCGATAACAGAATATTCGTAGGAACGGCTTCCCCATCATTGCATATTTTCGGCCAGTTTTTGATGGGCTAAAGCCCCCTATAATTTACACATTGTTAGCCAAATTAGACCGTTTAGCCCTCCACCAGCTCATCGGCAATTTTTTCCGCTTGCGTCAGTACAAACTCAATGGCTTCTTCTTGTTTATCAGGCGGATATTTGAACAAACGTAGCACACGGCGGACTTCGAGGCGCATTCTGGAACGCACGCTTTCTTTGCGCTGCCAGTCTATGGTTGCCGATTTGCGCAGTTTGTCGGTGATCGTTTGCGCGATCTGTTTAAGAACTTCATCGCCCATTTCGCGCAGCGCACTTTCGTTTTTGGCGAGCGCGTCATAAAAAGCGATTTCGGCGGCGGTCAGCCCTAATTTTTCGCCTCGCGCACGGCGGGCTTCAAATTCTTTGGCGAGCTTAATCAACTCGTCCAACACTTGCACCGTGCTTAAACTTTGGTTGTGATATTTGTTGATGGCATCTTTCAGGCGTTGCTCAAAATCCTTTTGCAGCGCGATATTGTTGTTGGATTTGTCACGAATTTCCTTGGCGAGATAACGTTCAATCGCCGACACCCAAAGCGATTGCTGCTGGCTGTTTTTGACTTTGTTGAGAAATTCATCGGACAAAATGCTGATATTCGGCTGCTCTAAATTGAGTAATTCAAACAAATTGACCGCGCCGTCGGCGTGCACCGCTTGGTTGAGCAGGGCAACGAGCTGTAATAATTTATCGCCGTTTTGCTTGCCCGATTTCGGTTCAGGCTTGGCAATCACCGCTCGCACCGCATCCAAAAACGCCAACTCTCGATGATAGGCTTTCATTTCAGGGCTGTAACCGCAGAGCGAATAGCCTTTTTTCGCCAAGCGGACAGCTTTCAGAAAAGCGTTTTTGCGTGGCGTTGGATCTTTTTCATCGTGCTGTTCATTTAGGCTATCTAATGACAAAATATGGTTCGCTGCCGCTAAAATCGCACGGAACAGAGCTTGCTCATCGGTTAGGGCTAATTTGTCAAAAAGTGGGAAAATCTGACCGTTTACAGGTGTCGCAAACTGCCCACGCACGATGTCCAAACATTCCAACACTTTATTTTTAATTTCGCCAATATCAGTGGTCATCTCACCCTTGCCGTTGGCGTTAGTATATTCACACGCAGCGGCTTTAAGTTCTTCGGCAATACCGACATAATCGACGATAAGCCCGCCATTTTCACGGCTTTTGTTGCGAAAAACACGGTTTACCCGAGCTATCGCCTGCATTAAATTATGCCCTTTCATCGGCTTGTCGATATACATTGTGTTACAGCACGGCGCGTCAAAGCCCGTCAGCCACATATCCCGCACAATCACGACTTTGAGCGGATCGGACGGATTTTTAAAGCGCGTTTCCAGCGTTTTTTTATCCATCGCGCCATGAATATGCGGCTGGAAATGGGCGGGATCGGTCGCCGATCCTGTCATTACAATCTTAATTTCGCCATCGTTAATCTCGTCGCTGTGCCAACTTGGGCGAAGTGCGGTGATTTTTTCGTACAATTTTACGCAAATCTCGCGGCTCATCGCGACAATCATCGCCTTGCCGTCTTGCAGTTCGTTGCGCTTTTCAAAATGCTGAACAAAATCTTCCGCCAATTTTGACAGCCGCTCGTCCGTACCCATCAACTGCTCGCGCAGGCGGAACATCACATTTTCATCATCGCCGTACACCGCATCCATTTCTCGCACTTTGTCGGCAAAATCCAACCCTTCTTCAATCGGAATTTGGCGAGCTTCATACACAATCGGCACAGTCGCGCCGTCTTCGACAGCGTCGTGAATATCATAAATCGACACATATTTGCCGAACACTTCTTGGGTGTCGCGATCCTCTAAACTAATCGGCGTGCCTGTAAAACCAATAAAAGCGGCGTTCGGTAACGCATCGCGCAAATGTTTGGCGTAACCGAAACGGTAGCCCTGCGCGCCTTGATATTCGCCGTTTTGCTTGTTCAAACTCAACTTTTCCGTAAAGCCATATTGCGAACGGTGCGCCTCGTCGCTAATCACAATAATATTGCGGCGATCGTTGAGCATTGGGTGTTTTCGCTCATCGTCGAGCAGGGCGAATTTTTGAATGGTAGTAAAAACAATGCCTCCGGCCTCACGTTTGGCAAGCTCGGCACGTAGTTCATCGCGGCTGTGCGCTTGCATAGGCTGCTGGCGAATCAGCTCGCTACCTGCGGAAAATGTGGCGAAAAGCTGCCCGTCTAAATCGTTGCGATCGGTGACTACCACAATCGTCGGGTTTTGCAACGTCGGTTCTGCTAACACTTTTGCCGCATAAAACAGCATTGAAATCGACTTACCCGAACCTTGCGTATGCCACATCACGCCGATTTTGCCGTTGCCGCACTCGCCACTTGCAAGTAACGTACATTCAACCGCTTCATTCACGCCGTAGAATTGATGATACGCCGCGATTTTTTTGATTAAATCGCCGCTTTCCGTGCGTTCAAACAAGATGAAATTTTGGATATAGTTGAGCAGATTTTTTGGCGACATTAAACCGTTAACCAGCCCCGACAGTTCATTTTCAAAGGGAATACGCGTTTTTTGCTTCTCGTCCACCACACGCCAAGGTGTAAAGCGGTCGAAATTCGCCGTTAAAGAACCAAGGCGAGCCGCCGTGCCATCGCTAATCACTAACGCTTGATTGTAGGCAAACAGATCAGCGATTTCATCTTTGTAGGTTTGTAATTGTTGATATGCGTCAGTCAGCGTTGCATTTTCGGTCAGCGGATTTTTCAGTTCAAACAGCACCATCGGCAAGCCGTTGATAAAGCCAATCACATCAGGGCGGCGGTTGCCTTTTTTGCCCTTAATCGTCAGCTGATTAACCACGCAAAAATGGTTATTTTCCACATTCTGGAAATCCACAATACGTGCCGGCTCCACTTTTTGCTCGCCAGCCGCATTGCGATAAACCACACGCACACCAAAGCGTAAAAAATGATAAAACTGCTGATTACGTGCAGCCAAATCCACCAAATCCGCACGCAATACTGTTGAAACCGCCTCATCTACCGCAGTCGGCGGCAAATTAGGATTTAAGCGCACCACCGCCGCACGCAACTCATCACGAAACACCACATCGGTCGCTTTCGCACGCAACGGCAAACTACCCGAAGGGGTAATATCATAGCCATAAACAGACTCCCATCCTAACCGCTGCATTTCTTCCAACGCAATTTGCTCGATAGTGTTTTCATTGATGAGGCGCATTTTGTTCTCCCGTGTTTATATTTGTATATTTGATATTTTGCGGAAATTTGACCGTTTACATTTTAATTCGGCATTTCGTGCATATTCGATATTTTTCGGACGCACGCAGTGCGTCCCTACATTAGATCGAGCATTTAATACGATTTACTAAAAATCACCAATATTGTGTAGGGACGCACTGCGTGCGTCCCTACATTAGATCGAGCATTTAATACGATTTGCCAAAATCACCAATATTGTGTAGGGACGCACTGCGTACGTCCGCAGCGATTCTAATGTTCCAAATATTATCAATTTGATGCTCAAAGTATAATTTTTGCGATCATGATCGAAAATTGCCACATTCCCATTTTACATTTCCAATAACTCATTTCATATTTTCCCCAAAATTCGGAGGATTCATGTTACCAAATCGAAAATTAATTCGTGTGAAATGGCATAATTATCAAAACGGAGCATATTTCATTACCATTTGTACCAAAAACAAACAACATTATTTCGGTAAAATTTATAATCAAAAAATGTATTTATCCATTTTGGGCGAAAAATTACACTCAATTATATTGAATACAATAGAAATTCGTCAAAGCCAATATATAAATCTTCCCATTTTTACCATAATGCCCAATCATTTACATTTTATTATAGTGTTAAATACATCCAAAGATATTTCACAACATTCATTCCAACCACAACGAGAAAACTTAGCGTCAATAATTCGTGGTATTAAGTGCCAATTAACTAGTTTTGCCAAACAAAATAATATTCCATTTGAATGGCAATCACGATATTACGATCGCATTATTCGCAATGATCGTGAATTTGGTTTTATTTATGATTATATTGATCATAACGTAATAAATTGGGAGCAGGATAAATTGTATTCATAACATAAACATTTGCATAAATTTTTGTTTACGGACGCATTCAATGCGTCCCTACATTTGATCGAGCATATACGCAAGATATCGTAAAAATCACAGAACCCTTGTAGGGACGCACTGCGTGCGTCCGCCATCACAACCCCAAAATTTATTAATTTCCAAAAAAAATCAACCAGTTAAATTTCCATTCACAATGCAGTAATATTTTCGAATATATTTGCAAATAAGTTCATCGATAAAATAAACATTGGCGTAAATTCCTGTTTGCGGACGCATTCAATGCATCCCTACATTTGATCTCGATAAATTCGAGATCTTGTTAAACCCACAGAACCATTGTAGGGACGCACTGCGTGCGTCCGCAATCACAACCCCAAAATTTATTAATTTCCAAAAAATCAACCATTTAAATTTCCATTCACAATGCAGTAATATTTTCGAATATATTTGAAAATAAGCTCATCGGTAAAATAAATTTGGCATAAATTCCCATTTGCGGACGCATTCAATGCGTCCCTACATTTGATCTCTATAAATTCGAAATTTCGTAAAAACCACAGAACCATTGTAGGGACGCACTGCGTGCGTCCGCAATCCCAACCCGCAATTTGTCAATTTTTCTGAAAAAATGACCGTTTACAGTGTTTCTTGTAAACGTAAATTTTCTAAATCTTTAAAATTCTCCAATTCATCACAATAAGCGATTTTATCTTGATTAAATAAGGCTTTTGAATAAGATATTTTAAGCATTAAACTTCCAGTTTCTTGCTCAAAATAATCATCTAAAAATCTGTTAAATTCAGGATAATCTTCATATCGTATTCTCTCTGATTTTTGATAATCGCCTGAAACAATGTAAAAATGTAAAATGAAGCCTAGAACTGCATTAGTTGAATGAGCAACAAATAATGCAAGATCTGATGATAATTTAGGGTGTTCAATATCTTGTCCGTGTGTTGCAAAACTACTATTATTTCTAATTTCAGCAATGTAATGAAGAATGCCTTTTAATTTTTTTATTAATGCAATGATATGATTTTTATCTGGGTGATAATCTACGTTTAATGCATCTAAGGCAGCTGATGTTAAATTAGGAAAATTATTAGGAATTGGCTTTCCTTTATCATTTAAAATTGTTTTGCAAACACCTTCAATTACAGACTTACTTGTTTCAATGCTTAGCATTGGATTTTTGTGTATGTTTTCTATAATACAATGAATATGCTCTTGATAATGTTGAAAACTTGGAGCTTTATCCATTGAATCTAAAATCCATTTCATCATAATTGGATTTCTCCACCCAACAACTTAGGCAATAACTCATCTCTAATTTTCTCTAATAGTGAAGAGTTTTCTTTGTTTTCTATTATTTTCTTAATTGAGTTTAACAATAGCTCATTGAAAAATAGAATTAAATCATCAGAAGGAATGATGAACTCATAGTTTAAAACCCTAGATTTATCTGTGTGCGGAATGCTTGTCCCTGTCGTATGAGCTTGAATATCACTTTCTTGATATTTTAAATATTGGTTTAATAACGCCCAATATTTTTTATTGGCTAAATTCATCTTGGCTAATGTAGAACCAATAACACCATTAAATCCAATGAAGACTTTTCCCGAAGCAGAACCGTCCATTAAAATTAAAGTATCCGTGATTTCACAGATCACGCTTCTTTCAATTTGGGCATATTCAATTTGGTTTCCTGATATGGTAGCCATTAGAATATGGGGTAAATATCCATTATTTGGGTTTTCCGAAATATGTTTAGGTTTTTTGCCTTTTACAAATTGTGCGATTTCCCCAATCTTTTTCGTTTCCCACCCCAACGGCAAACCATTCTCCCCAATCCCACTCGGAAACGCTTCCGCCACTTTATACAACATTTCAAACCGTTTTGGTTCTTCGGTTTGCAAGCGGTCTAATTCTGCTGATGATTTACCACTTATCACTGCCATTGCTGCAAGGTTGGCTTGGTGTTCGGTTTCGCCACGGGTAAGACTTTCGGCTTTGGTATGCACGGGGTCGAAGTCAATAAACCAGCTTTTGAAGATCGCTTGGGCGATTTGTTCTAGGGTTTGGTTGATTTGGGTGTTGAGTTCGATTTTTTCATCTAAATTACCTAGAATATACGAAATCTTCTCTTGCTGTTCTAAGCTAGGTAAACTTATTTTTAAATTTAAAAGATGTGGCACTTTTAAACTGGGCTGAACACTACCAATATCTAAACTTAAAATTTTATTTCTAATAGTTTTATCGTTCAAAAAATAATACAAAAAATCAGGGCTTAGAATTTCAGTTTTGGCTCTTAATGCAATTAGATTTTGGGCAATGCAACCTCTATCTTCTGATAAAATAGCTACATTTCCTAAACTTCCTACGGTAGGAATTAATATATCTCCGCATTTTGGGTGTCCTTTTCTAAACCAAGAATTAAAAGTGTCAGTTGATACAAATTTGCTTATCTTTGTATAATCAGGATTTTTCTTTTTATTTGTTATTGATGCTACTTCAATTAACTCATATCCTGTATTTGATAATGGCGGAGTTTTTCCCCTATTATCAATTACTAGTGAAATACAATCTCCTAATTTATAAGTTGCCCACTTACTCATACCCCAATTCCCCCAAATTCATTTTAATTTTCGCTTCCAATTCCGCACTTTGTTTAAATTGTTCCTTTAAAAGTGCGGTCAGATTTTGCATTTTTTCTGCAAATGGAATGCCGTCGTCTTCTTGTTCAGGCGTGCCGACGTATCTCCCCGGGGTGAGTACAAATTCGTTTTGGGCGATTTCATCAAGCGTGGCGGCGTAGCAGAACGCTGGCTGGTTTTGGTAATCGCTTCCTTGTTGCCAAGCGTGGTAGGTGTTGGCGATGTGAGCGATGTCGGCTTGCGTGAAGTCTCGCAAAGTGCGGTCTTTCATATAGCCGATTTGGCGTGCGTCGATAAACAACACTTCATTTTTGCGTGCTTTGGCTTTGTTGAGCAGCCAAATGCAGGCGGGGATTTGGGTGTTGGTAAAGAGCTGGCTTGGCAGTGCGATCATCGCTTCAACAAGGTCTGCGTTGATGATGTTTTTGCGGATTTCGCCTTCGTTGTTGGTCTGTGAAGACATTGAGCCGTTGGCGAGCAGCAACGCCATTTTGCCTTTTGGGGAAAGGTGGTAAATCATATGTTGCAGCCAGGCAAAGTTGGCGTTGCCCGTAGGCGGTGTGCCGTATTGCCAGCGTGGGTCGGCGGCGAGTTTTTCGCTCCACCATTCCTTCATATTAAACGGCGGATTTGCCATTATGAAGTCCATTTTTTTGTCGATGTGCTTCGGTTGGTTGAAGGTGTCGGCATTTGAGCCGCCGAAATCGCAATCTAGCCCACGGATCGCCATATTCATTGACGCAAGTTTCCATGTGGTTAGGTTGGATTCTTGCCCGAAAATGGAGATTTGGTTGCGGTTGCCTGCGTGTTCGGCAATAAAGCGTTCGGTTTGCACAAAAAAGCCGCCCGAACCCATTGCTGGGTCGTACACTCGCCCTGCGTAAGGCTCTAACATTTCGACAATCAGCGTTACAATGGATTTTGGCGTGAAGTATTGCCCGCCTTTTTTGCCTTCGGCAAGGGCGAATTGCCCAAGAAAATACTCGTAAACGTGTCCGAGAATATCTTTGGCGGCGAGCGAAATTGGCTTACCGTCGAGCGTTGGGCGAGTGAAATCGGTGTCGGAGAAGATTTCGATTAAGCCGATCACGGTTTCTTCTTTCACTTCATATTTGGCAAGGCGTTCTAGCACGCCTTTGAGTTTCGGGTTCTCTTTTTCGAGCAGGTCGAAAGCGTCGTCAATTAGGCTGACTACGCCGTTGAATTTTTTGTCGTTCCAAATGGTTGAGCCGATTGGCACACGGGCGACGGCTTTGATTTCGTCCCAGCGGGCTTGTTTTGGCACATAGAAGATGTTGTCTTGTTGGTAGTATTCCCGAATTTCCAGCTCGGCTTGGATTTCGTCTTCTGATAAATCAGGCAGGTAGAAGTCGGATTGCGGGTCGTTTAAAGCGGCAAGAATTTGAGCTTGCTGGGCGGCGAAGCTGTCGGAGACGTATTTTAGGAAGATTAAACCGAGAACGATATGTTTGTAGTTGGCAGCGTCCAGTTCCTTGCGGAGTTGGTCGGCAGATTTCCAAAGTTTGGCATCAAGTTGATTTAAAAACGCTTGTTGTTCGGCAAGAACAACGGCATCATTTTGCTGTGCTGTGCTGTGCTGTGCTGTGCTGTGCTGTGCTGTGCTGTGCTGTGCTGTGCTGTGCTGTGCTGTGCTGTG
>NZ_CAXSXF010000005.1:13226-180038 GCF_964241405.1 Necropsobacter rosorum | reverse complement strand
TTAGAAGTGAAACGCTGTAACGCCGATGGTAGTGTGGGGTTTCCCCATGTGAGAGTAGGACACCGCCGGGTTTTAATTATTTTATTAATCTGTTTAATTAAGCAGATTAACAAAATAAATTTTTTTGGCAGCGATAGTGCAGTGGGCCCACCTAACCCCATGCCGAACTTAGAAGTGAAACGCTGTAACGCCGATGGTAGTGTGGGGCTTCCCCATGTGAGAGTAGGGCACTGCCAAATACCATTTTTAGCGGAGTGGTAGTTCAGCTGGTTAGAATACCTGCCTGTCACGCAGGGGGTCGCGGGTTCGAGTCCCGTCCATTCCGCCAATTTATTCAATTCTACTACAGGTAGATTCTCCAGGGGCGTAGTTCAATTGGTAGAGCACCGGTCTCCAAAACCGGGTGTTGGGAGTTCGAGCCTCTCCGCCCCTGCCATCATTTCTATATTTCAATTCTTTTCTATTTAATTAATCAAATATAACCAATATATTTCTGCCCAAAATCAGCTTATTATTTCAAGGGCTGATGTCGGATATTGTCATTATTTTTGTGTATCTGAATCTAACTAGGTCGGCGGTTTGCCGGTTTTTGGGGTCAGTAAAAATTGCGAGAAATCTGCACCTTAATAGGTTGGGAGGAAGTCGTGAGTTTTGCGATGCAGATTTATTCTACGTTTACCATCAATAATTTATATTCCTGTCGCTTCTTTAATCAATTGTTCTTTTAATAGGCTCAGGTGATTGGTGGTGTTCAATCCGATACCGCGGATAAGTTTTTTCAGCGGATTATTGCCGGAAAATAAATCTTTCAGACCTTGCATGGCAAGCAGCATTTTTACCGCATCGGTTTTACGCCAGCGTTCATAGTGACGCAGGTGACGATATTCGCCGATATTAACGCCAAGCGCCAGATTTTTCTGTATTTCCTGTGCGAGGGCGGCCGCATCCTGAAAACCGAGATTAACTCCCAGTCCGGCAAGCGGGTGAATGGTGTGGGCGGCATCGCCGAGCAGTGCGATCCGGTTTTGGGCAAAGTCACGGGCATAGCGGGCGGTCAGCGTAATCGACTGCCGTTCCGATTGCAGGCGGCACAGGCCGAGCTGATTATCAAAGGCGACGGTTAAGCGCTTATTAAATGTTTCTTCGGAACAGTGTACCAGCTTCTGCGCCTGTTCCGGCGGTAATGACCACACGATAGCACACAGGTTTTCTTGATGCAGCGGTAAAAAGGCCAGAATGCTGTCGCCGGCAAATATCTGTCGGGCGCAATGGCCGTGCGGTTCAGCGGTTTTTACATTACAAACCAGCGCGCAATGGCCGTAATCACGAAACATCAGCGGAATATCCGCCTGTTGTCGAAGCCATGAGTTAGCGCCGTCCGCGCCGGCCACCAGTTTTGCCGAAAGTATCTCGCCGTTATTCAACGTCAGTACGGCGCTGTTTTCCGCAACGCCCAGCGTTTGCGGAAGTGCGGTGATAATTTCGGCATTTTTTTGTTGCCGCACTTTTTGCCACAGAACATGTTGAATCAGATGATTTTCGACAATATGCCCGAGATGCGGAATGCCTAATCCCTGCGTGTCAAATTGGATCTGGGCGAAACTGTCTTTTTCGCGAACCGCCATGCGATCATAGCTTGTGGCGCGTAATTGCAGCAATGGCTGCCACACGCCCAGTTCATGCAGCAGGTTTTGGCTTGCCGGATTGATTGCACTGACCCGGAATGAGACCTGTTCTATCGGCGTTTGCGGTGGATAACCTTCAATCACGGCAATGGTTAACGCGCTTTTTTCCAGACTTGCCGCCAGTGCCAGACCGACCATTCCGCCGCCGATAATGGCGAGATCAACATTTTTCATTTTTTGTCACCTTATGCTTAACGCCACCCTAATGCCGGTTTGGCGAAATGCCGTCTTAATAATGCGGACTGCGATAATGCCATTAATCCCAGATTCCGCCCGATCTGAAGCGGCAATAACTGATTGGCAAAAACCGATAATAACCCGTCAGTCAGGCGCATCATTTGCTGTTGATCGGCGATACGGTTTTGTTGGTATTGCTGTAAGCCGTGATAATCACCGATATCCTGTTGCACTGAGTATTGCCGTGCGAGTATTTCTGCCAGAGACATCACATCGCGAATCGCTAAATTAAATCCCTGACCGGCGATAGGGTGTAATGTTTGTGCCGCATTACCGATTAACGCAATCCGGGATTGAATATGCTGACTGGCTCGATAAAGATTTAACGGATAGGCGGCGCGTTGGCCGCATTGCTGCAATTTGCCGAGCCGCCAGCCGAACCGCCGTTGCAGCGCCGCCAGAAACGCCTGATCGTCCAACTGTAATAATGGCTGCGGCCGTTTTACGCACCACACCAGCGACATGAGGTTATCCCGCATGGGCAATAGTGCGATCGGCCCTTCATCGGTAAAGCGCTCAAACGCTCGCTGATTATGCGATTGCTGTACTTGAATGTTACTGATGATCGCCGTTTGCCCGTAAGCATGAAGCAAATCCATCTGAATGCCCGCAGCACTGGCCGCCGTCGATTGCGTGCCGTCCGCCCCGACCAGTAATTGCGCGCTTAAAGTGCGGTCGTTTTTTAGCGAGATTTCAACGCCCGTTTGTGAACGGGCGATCCGGTCAATATCCGCCGGCGCAAGATAATCGATATTCGGGTATTGTGCCATGGCGTTGAGCAGCACATCACCGGCGCGGCTGAGTTCGATCACTGCTCCGAGCTGTGCGAGTTGGAATTCGTCGGCATTGAATTCGACGATACCGCTGTGTCCTTTGTCAGAAACATGAATCCGTTTAATTGGCGTGGCAAACGGCTGAAGTTGCTGCCACAGGGTTTGTCCGTCGGGCAGTCGGATGCTGTCGAATTGCCGGCAGCTGCCGTGTGATAACGCGATGGTACGCGCATCGAAACCGCTGTTCAGATGCTGATGCGGCACCTGTTTTTCCAGTACCGCGATGCGGATTCGACCTTGGCTTCGGGCGCTTAACGCCAGCGCCAGGGTCGAACCGGTCATCGCACCGCCCATAATAATCAGATCGTAATGCATAGCCTGTGGATTATCGTGTTTCCGCCATTAATCGTTCAATATCCTCTATTTCCTTCGGTGCCGCGCCGGTGAGGATTTTATTGCCGTATTCCGTGATCAGAATATTATCCTCAATGCGAACCCCGATGCCGCGGTATTGCGCCGGAATATCGGCATCGGCAGGAATATATAAACCGGGCTCGACGGTCAGCACCATTCCGCTTTCCAGCGGGCGATCGCGCAGGCTTCGGTCGGCATCGGGATGATGCCGGTTGTGATAGCGGCCGACATCGTGTACATCCAGACCGAGCCAGTGACCTAAACCGTGCATATAGAAGCGGCGGTAAGCCTGATTTTCGATCAGCATAGTTTCATCGCCGTGCAGAATGCCCAGTTCAATTAAACCGCGTACTTTGATTCGAATCACTTCATCGTTGGCCTGCTGAATGGTATTTCCCGCCACTAATAATTCGATCGCCCGTTTCTGCGCGGCTAACACCAGTTGGTAAATATCCCGCTGTGCCGGGCTGAATTTTCCGTTCACCGGAAATGTGCGGGTAATATCGCCGGCGTACATGGCAAATTCGCAACCGGCATCAATCAGCACCAGTTCGCCGTCTTTTAATGCTTGATCGTTTTCCGTGTAATGCAGAATGCAGGCGTTCGAGCCGCTGGCGACAATGCTGTTGTAAGCGGGGTAACGGGCGCCGAAGCGGGCGAATTCGTGCAGCATTTCGCTTTCGATTTCATATTCTAAGCGATTGGGGCGGGTCTGCCGCATTGCGCGGATATGCGCAAGGGCGGAAATCTGCCCCGCTTGCTGCATTAATGCCGTTTCGCAGCGGGATTTGAACAGGCGCAGTTCATCCAGTATCGGCGCCCAGCATAAAACTTGTGCAAAATGCACCGCACTTTGTGTCAGCAGCTGATCGCCCCAAGGCTGTTGCGCCGCTTTATGATAAAGTGCGGTGAGATTTCGGGTTAATTCGGCAAAGCGCGGGGCAAATTCGTCTATCTCATAGGCGGCATCGACATTCAGCGCTGTCGGGGCGTTTGCCACCCCCAGCCGGCGACCGTGCCAGATTTCCTGTAAGGGGTCGGCGGGGCGTAAGAAAAGTATGCTGCGCGTTTGATTGTCGGTTTTCAGCAACAGCAGAACCGCGTCGGGTTCGTTAAAACCGGTCAGATACCAGAAATAGCTGTCCTGCCGGAACGGATAGCAGTTGTCATTGTTACGCACCTGTTCCCGGGCGGAAAAAATCACCGCGACGGAATTCTCCTGCATTTGGGCGAGGCTTCGGCGACGGCGCTGAACGAATTCTTCCGGCGCTATTTGTGTTGCGTAAGCGAGATCCATAGCCGTACTCCGCTATTAGTGCAGCCGCGGTTTGGCGGCTGCCGGGCGCGGGCGGAAATGGGTGTAAAGCAGCGCCGCTACCGTTCTGACATATTCGATAATTTCTTCCAGTGCTTCGGCCAGTTCTTCCGGGTTATCATTTTCGTCATATCCCAGTTGGGCGATATCCTGCAGATCGTCCAGCGCTTCGCCGATTTCGCCTTTTTCTTTGTCCAGATGCGGCTGATTAAGCCCTAAGCCGAGTAAAAAGTTGTTGCTCCATTCCGATAAGGCGTCGGCGCGCGAAAAAACATCGTCCTCTTCCGGCAGCCAAAGCTCAAAATTGAAACCGTCGATATCCGCCAGCATTTGCCCGATATGTTGATACAGTTTGTCAATATCCTGTAACAGTGCGGCCGGATAGGCGTGATTATCATTGGTAAACTGATAAAGCAGCGGCTGCCAGCGCTGATCATCAACGCCGCCGCAGAGTAATCCGCTTAAAAAGCCGTGCAGTTCGGCACAAGACAGGTCGATACCCGAATGGGTTAATTTTTGTTGTAATTCCGTGTAAGAAAGGAGCTGTTCTGTCATATTATTTTTCCTATGTAACGATATCAATAGTTTAACACCGTTCCGGTTATGCAACCACCAATCAGTTTGATTTTTTATGACGAAAAATGTTTGCTATGGCATAATAGCCGGCAGAGCAAACAGACCGAAGTAGGGGAGCTTATGTCGTCTAAAAGTATAGAATTGCCCGTCTTGGGGCAGGTGCTGCGCCTCAATTGTCCGGAAGAACAGCACGAGGCGCTGCGTCAGGCCGCCAGAGCGCTGGATCAGCGGGTGTCGGAAATGAAGGAGCGCACCGGTATCCTGCAGCTGGAAAAAGTGCTGTCGATTGTGGCGCTGAATCTCAGTTACGAATTAATTCAGGAACAGCAGAAAGCGCAATTAATCGAAAATGTCGTGGCGACGCGCATTCAGCAGCTGGATAATTCGCTGGAAAATATTTTGGCGCAGAAAGCGAATTTTTGAATAAATAATGACGGTTTAGCATCACAATTGCAAAATTAGTCTGGTCAATCAACGCAAATTAAGTTAGTATTATTTCAAAGTTTACCTGAGGTGTTCGCCAGTGGATTACGTCCCTGAGCCGATACTTTAAACTTTATGAATCGGTTTCCTATTGTTGGTGTGCATGCTTAACTTGACCTCCGGTCCTGATGTAAGAAGCCTGAAAACGATTATAACCGGTTCCCTTGAACCGTAGGGTTCAAGGACCGACCATTCACAGCGGCACCTCGGGTCCCTTCTTTTTCTATCCCCGGATATTCCATGCTTTCATTTCAATCAGGTTTACAGCAGCGCCGTCAGATTCGTGAGCAAATGCGAAAAATGCGCAATAAACTGACCGCACTTGAGCAGGCACAGGCAGAACAGCGCATCACCGAACAGGCATTGGCGTTAATCGAACGCAACCGTGCGCAGCATGTGGCGCTTTATTTATCGTTTGACGGTGAGATTTCAACCCGGTTACTGATTCACCGGTTATGGCAGCGGAATATCGGCGTTTATTTGCCGGTGCTGCACCCCTTTTGTCGCGGGCATCTGCTGTTTCTGCGCTATCAGCCGCAAAGCCGCATGACAGTCAATAAATTCGGCATTTTTGAACCGCACTTAAACGTGCTGCATGTCTTACCGACCGATAAACTGGATATGATTTTTACGCCGTTGGTGGCCTTTGATCAAGCCGGTAACCGTTTGGGCATGGGCGGCGGATTTTATGATCGCACCTTACAGCGGAACAACGTTATGTCCGTCGGTCTGGCGCACCGTTGTCAACAGGTGGAAAGCCTGCCGACGGAAAGCTGGGATATCCCGCTGGCACGGATTTTGATCGGTTAAATCACCTTCCTTGGCATAACATATTCCGGAAAGTTATTGGTAAAAAATGTTTTTTCTTTTACAATTTCCCGCATCTTTTATGGGGATGTCCCCGTTTTGTTTATTTTTAAGGAAAAATTATGTTGAAAAAATTAGCTGTTTTAGCCTTCTCGGTTTTCGCCCTGTCTGCCGTTGCGCAGGCTGCCGGTGATAGCTTATTGGACAGAATTAATCAGAAAGGAACTATCACGGTCGGCACGGAAGGCACTTACGCGCCTTTCACTTATCACGACGCCGGCGGCAAGCTGACCGGTTATGATGTGGAAGTTACCCGCGCGGTGGCGGAAAAATTAGGTGTTAAGGTGGATTTTAAAGAAACCCAGTGGGATGCGATGTTGGCGGGATTAAAGGGCGGCCGTTTCGATTTGGTGGCCAATCAGGTTGCGCTGACCACGCCGGAACGTCAGGCGACCTTTGACAAATCCGAGCCTTACAGCTGGTCGGGCGCCATGTTACTTGCCCGCAGCGATGAAACCCGCCTGCACAAGGTGGAGGATGTAAAAAATCTGCGCGCCGCCCAGACGCTCAGTTCCAATTACGGGGAACTGGCGGTGAAATACGGCGCGAAAATTGTGCCGATAGACGGTATGGCGCAGGGATTGCTGCTGATTCAGCAAAACCGTGCGGATGTGACTTTTAACGATTCGTTAGCCTTATTGGATTACCTGAAGAAAAATCCGAATGCCGGTTTGAAGCCGTTCTGGGAATCCGATGATAAAGTCGGCGCCGGATTGATTGTTAATAAAGGCAATCAGGAAGCGCTGGCAAAAATCAATGCCGCGATTGAACAGCTGCGTCAGGACGGCACCTTAAAACAGTTGGGCGAACAATTCTTCGGTAAGGATATCAGTGTTAACTAGTTTATTGACTGCATTGCCGTTTATGACCGAAGCCCGCGCGGATTTGGTGATAAACGGCTTTTTTCCGATGGTCAGTGCGGCGGTGCTGGTTTCCATTCCGCTGGCGGTGGTGTCTTTTTTCTTCGGCATGATCATTGCCGTTGCCGTCGCGCTGCTGCGGGTAACGCCGGTGAACGGCCTTTTTCACCGTATTTTGCTCGCCGTCGCCAAAATCTATATTTCCATTATTCGCGGCACCCCGATGCTGGTGCAGATTTCCGTGGTGTTTTACGGCTTGCCGGCGATCGGCGTATTTATTGATCCGATTCCCGCCGCGGTGATCGGTTTTTCTCTGAATGTGGGCGCTTACGGTTCGGAAACGGTGCGCGCGGCGATCCAATCCGTGCCGAAAGGGCAGTGGGAAGCCGGTTTTACTATCGGCATGAATTATATGCAGACCTTTCGCCGGATTATTGCACCGCAGGCCTTTCGCGTTGCCGTGCCGCCGCTGAGCAACAGCTTTATCGGGTTGTTTAAAGATACCTCGCTGGCGTCCGTGGTGACGGTGACGGAAATGTTCCGGGTGGCGCAGCAAATTGCCAATTCTTCTTATGATTTTCTGCCGGTATATATTGAAGCCGGCCTGATTTACTGGTGTTTTTGCTTTGTCTTGTTTGTGATTCAAGCGCGGGTGGAAAAACGCCTCAACCGCTATGTGGCGCGCTGAGGGAGAAATAACGCATGATTCAAATTCGTCATATTCATAAAAGTTTTGATCACCATCCGGTGCTGCGCGGCGTGGATCTGGATATTAAAAAAGGGGAAGTAGTGGTGATTCTCGGGCCGTCCGGGTCGGGGAAAACCACATTTCTGCGTTGTCTGAACGCCTTAGAGCTGCCGGAGCAGGGCACTATTACGTTTCAGAGCGAACCGCCGTTTAAGATTGATTTCTCGGCGAAATCCGTGCGTAAGGATATTTTAGCCCTGCGCCGCCGTTCGGGCATGGTATTTCAGCAATATAATCTGTTCCCGCATAAAACCGCGCTGGAAAATGTGATGGAAGGCCCGGTTCAGGTGCAAAAACGTGATCCCGCCACAGTGCGGGCGGAAGCGGAACAATTGCTGTGCAAAGTGGGCTTATCGGACAAAATCAATCTGTATCCTTATCAGCTTTCCGGCGGACAGCAGCAACGGGTCGGCATTGCCCGCGCCTTGGCGATTCAGCCGGAATTAATGCTGTTTGACGAACCGACATCCGCCTTAGATCCGGAATTGGTGCAGGATGTGCTGAATACCATGAAAGAATTGGCCAACGAAGGCCGAACCATGCTGGTCGTCACCCATGAAATTAAATTTGCTCTGGATGTGGCGGATTTGGTGGTGGTGATGGATGGCGGCATAATCGTCGAACAGGGCTCACCGCAGGCGTTATTCGCCAATCCGCAGCACGAACGGACGAAAGCGTTTTTGCATCAGTTAAGGGCGGATGAGTAAAAAGTGCGGTGAAAAAACGAAAAGTTTTGAGCGCTTCGCCACAGCCAATAGAAAGGACTGATGCCGAGATAATATCGGGCTCAGTCCTTTTCGTTTAGGCCGGTTCGCCGTTCATCACCATCACGCACAAACCGCAAAACGGTTTCGCGTTTGGGGCGTCGGGCCGCTTGAGACATTAGGTTAAACGGGGCGTTTGGTCTATAATGTGGCGCAGATTATTAACGCACAATACGAGAACAGTATGGCTAACATTGCAGAAAACCCGCTCGTCCTGGTGGACGGTTCGTCTTATTTATACCGCGCTTTTCACGCCTTTCCGCCGTTAACCAATTCCTTAGGCGAGCCCACCGGCGCGATGTACGGTGTGCTGAATATGCTGAAAAGTCTGATTTCGCAAGTTCAGCCCAGCCATATTGCGGTGGTGTTCGATGCCAAAGGCAAAACTTTCCGCGATGAAATGTTCGAACAATATAAATCGCACCGCCCGCCGATGCCCGACGATCTGCGTAAGCAAATTCAGCCGCTGCACCATATTATCCGCGCGCTGGGTATTCCGTTGCTGGTGGTGGAAGGCGTGGAAGCGGACGATGTGATCGGCACGCTGGCGATTCAGGCCTCAAAAAACGGGCAGAAAGTGCTGATCAGCACCGGCGACAAAGATATGGCGCAATTGGTGGATGATAACATTATGCTGATCAACACCATGAACAACCATTTGCTCGATCGCGACGGCGTGATTGAAAAATACGGCATTCCGCCGGAACTGATTATCGATTATCTGGCCTTAATGGGCGACAGTTCGGACAATATTCCCGGCGTGCCGGGCGTCGGTGAAAAAACCGCGTTGGGACTGTTGCAGGGCATTGGCAGCATGGCGGAGATTTATGCCAATCTGGACAAAGTGGCGGAATTGCCGATTCGTGGTGCCAAAAAACTGGGCGAAAAACTGCTGGCGGCCAAAGCCATGGCCGAATTATCCTATTTGCTGGCGACGATCAAAACCGATGTGGCGCTGGATATTCAGCCGGCGCAACTGACGCTGGGCGAATCTCAGAATGACAAACTGATCGAATATTTCGGCCGTTATGAATTCAAGCGCTGGCTGAATGATGCCATGAAGGGCGACAGTTCGGTAACGAACGGTAAATCTCACGCCGTTAAGATCAATCACTATCAGGCGACACCGCCGGCCGGCGAGCCGAAAAGTGCGGTCAAAAATCCGATAAAAATTGACCGCACTTTATATCAAACCGTGAATACGACGGAAAAACTCGAGCAGTGGATCGAGAAAATCAAGCAGGCGAAATTGATTGCCGTGGACACGGAAACCGATTCGCTGGATGCCATGCAGGCCAATCTGGTGGGTATTTCTTTCGCGCTGGAAAACGGCGAAGCCTGTTATATTCCGCTTGCTCACCGTTGTGAAGTGGCCGCCGAGGCGGACAGTGGGCAGGCGGATTTATTCGGCGAAACGGAAAACCCGCCGCCGACCCGGTTTGTAACCGCGCCGGATCAATTGGATAAGGCGGATTGTCTGGCGCGCTTAAAACCGCTACTGGAAAATCCGCAAATTCAAAAAATCGGCCAGAATATTAAATATGATCTGACGATTTTCGCCAATAACCATATCGACTTACAGGGCGTGGCCTTTGATACGATGCTGGAATCCTACATATTGGACAGCACCGGGCGTCACAATATGGATGACCTGTCGGCGCGCTACCTCGGTCATCAGACGATCGAATTCGAAACGCTGGCGGGCAAAGGCAAAAACCAGCTGACGTTTGATAAAATCGCTATCGCACAGGCCGCCGAATATGCGGCGGAAGACGCCGATGTTACGATGAAACTGCATCAAACATTATGGCATGAACTGGAACAAACCCCGGCGCTGGCGGAGTTGTTCAGCGCTATCGAACTGCCGTTGGTCGGCGTATTATCGCGGATGGAACGGCACGGTGTGCTGATCGACAGTCAAACCCTGCTGAATCAATCGCAGGAAATCAGTGCGCGACTGACCGCACTTGAAGCGCAGGTTCATCAGGCGGCGGGCGAACAGTTCAATCTGGCGTCCACCAAACAATTGCAGGAAGTGTTATTCAATAAACTGGGTCTGCCGGTGATCGCCAAAACGCCGAAAGGTGCGCCGTCCACCAATGAAGAGGTGCTGGATGAACTGGCACAGCAAGGCCATCAGGTGCCGAAACTGCTGATCGAACACCGCGGTTTGGCGAAGTTAAAATCCACTTACACCGATAAACTGCCGCAGATGATTAATCCGCGTACCGGCCGGGTGCACACCTCTTATCATCAGGCGGTAACCGCCACCGGACGGCTGTCCTCCAGCGATCCGAATCTGCAAAATATTCCGATCCGCAACGAAGAGGGGCGCCGCATTCGTCAGGCGTTTATTGCGCGTGACGGCTATAAAATCATTGCCGCCGACTATTCGCAGATTGAACTGCGGATTATGGCGCATTTATCTCAAGATAAAGGCTTGATTACCGCGTTCAGCGAGGGCAAAGATATTCACCGTTCCACCGCTGCGGAAATCTTCGGTTTGTCGTTGCAGCAGGTGAGCAACGAACAACGGCGCAGCGCCAAAGCGATTAATTTCGGCTTGATTTACGGCATGAGCGCCTTCGGCCTTTCCCGTCAGCTCGGCATTTCGCGTGGCGAGGCGCAAAATTATATGGATCTGTATTTTCAGCGCTATCCGGGCGTGCAAACCTTTATGCACGACATCCGCGCCAAAGCCAAAGCGCAGGGTTATGTGGAAACGCTGTTCGGGCGTCGCTTATATCTGCCGGATATTAACGCCTCCAGCGCCATGCGGCGCAAAGGGGCGGAACGGGTGGCGATTAATGCGCCGATGCAGGGAACCGCCGCCGATATTATCAAACGGGCAATGGTCGCCATTGATCAGACAATCCGGCATGACCCCGATATCCTGATGATTATGCAGGTACATGACGAACTGGTGTTTGAAGTGCGGTCGGAAAAAACCGAACAATACGGCGCACTTATCAAATCCCAAATGGAAAGTGCCGCGCAATTGGTAGTGCCGTTAATCGTCGATGTCGGCATCGGCGATAACTGGGATGAAGCGCATTAAGCCGGTTATGACGGCTCAGTCTCTGACTGAGCGGATAGCGATCGGATTATCTCGCGCATAAAAAACGCCTCAATCGAGGCGTTGATTGCTGTTGTTTTACCGCGCTTTATGCAGCAATGATGCGCTGATTTGCATACAGCCTTTCCAGCCCCAATAAATACGGTGTTTTAAGATTAAGCCGTTTTCGATTTCCATCAGTTCCAGAATGTCAATTTGTTCTCCGTTATCCGTTTGTCGCGGATATTCCCAGACTAATATACGCCCGTCGGTTAAATATTCTCCCGTTCTGAACCATTTGACCAATTCGTTAGGGCGGCGTTTGGTGCCTTCTTTGATAAAACGCGCGATTTCCGGTTTGCCCTGTAAAACCCCGTCGTGCTTATCGTCTAAAATAGCAGGAACCAACGGACTTTCAAAAACGGCGTCATCCGCATATAAACTTAATAAACCGTCAGTATTTCTGCTTTTAGCATATTCATGCCATTTTTCATAAATGTGTCGTATCTGTTCCATTGTCTTTCCTCAATCAATTTATCGGCGGCATCGCGGGAATGATTCCATCATGCGGCCGGGTTAAAAAATGCGCACGGTTCGACGCAAACATATTTACACCACAGGAAATCGGAAGTCAATCGACGGGGCGTCGGCATTGCGCTTAATCCGTGTTGACTAGCGTAACGGAAATTTTCGCAAAACCGACCGCACTTTCCGAAAGAAAGTAGAGAACAGCGGTATTTTCCAGTATAATTAAGCATATTTTCTTTCACTGCTTTTCATTTAAAGAGTCATTATGAGTTCAACATTCGATATTAAAACCTTTCAGGGCATGATTCTCGCGTTGCAGGAATACTGGGCGAATCAGGGCTGTACGGTGGTTCAGCCGTTTGATATGGAAGTGGGCGCCGGTACATCGCATCCGATGACGGCTCTGCGCGCGCTGGGGCCGGAGCCGATGGCTTTCGCTTATGTGCAGCCGTCACGCCGACCGACCGACGGCCGCTACGGCGAAAATCCGAACCGTTTGCAGCATTATTATCAGTTTCAGGTGGTGATCAAACCGTCGCCGGACAATATTCAGGAACTGTATCTGGATAGCCTGAAAATGCTCGGTTTCGACCCGACCCAAAACGATATCCGCTTTGTGGAAGACAACTGGGAAAACCCGACATTAGGCGCTTGGGGGCTGGGCTGGGAAGTGTGGCTGAACGGTATGGAAGTGACGCAGTTCACTTATTTTCAGCAGGTGGGCGGACTGGAATGCAAACCGGTGACCGGCGAGATCACGTACGGGCTGGAACGCCTTGCCATGTATATTCAGGGCGTGGACAGCGTGTATGATTTAGTCTGGTCCGACGGCCCGCTGGGCAAAACCACTTACGGTGATGTGTTCCACCAAAACGAAGTGGAGCAATCCACCTACAATTTCGAATACGCCGATGTGGATTTCCTGTTTCAATGTTTCGATCAATATGAAAAAGAAGCGCAGAACCTGCTGGCACTGGCAAAACCGCTGCCACTGCCGGCTTATGAACGCATTTTGAAAGCGGCGCACAGCTTTAATTTGCTGGATGCGCGCAAAGCCATTTCGGTAACGGAACGACAGCGCTATATTCTGCGCATCCGCGCATTAACCAAAGGCGTGGCGGAAGCCTATTACGCCAGTCGTGAAGCTCTGGGCTTCCCGGGATGTCAACGATAATCCCACAAAACCGTTAAAAAACGACCGCACTTTTACCATGTAAGGAGAACGTCATGAACGCACATAACTACCCGGCGGATATTTATACCGAGGCCGAACCCGATGTCAACACCTTAGCCAATCTGGGGCCGCTTGCGCCGCTGGCGGGGATTTGGGAAGGCAAACGCGGGCTGGATACCAATCCGAAGGAAGACGGGCCGGAGAAAGATCCTTATATCGAACATTACGAATTGCAGCCGATTGACGCGCAAACCAACGGCCCGCAGCTGTTTTACGGTCTGCGCTATCATACCCATATCGTCGAGCCCGACGGCGTCGAAACCTTTCATGATCAAGTGGGTTACTGGCTGTGGGAACCGGCGACCGGCAATATTTTACTGAGCCTGAGCATTCCGCGCGGACAAACCGTTATGGCAACCGGCAATGCGCCGGCCGATGCGAAAACTTTCACTTTGACGGCGGTACGCGGTTCGCTGACCAACGGCATTATTTCCAATCCGTTTCTGGAACAGTCTTTCCGAACCGAAAGTTATACGATTACGGTGAAAATCAACGACGACGGCACTTGGTCTTACGAACAGGATACGGTTATGGTGATCCCGAATTATAAAGAACCGTTCCACCACACCGATCGCAACCGCTTAAGCAAAATCGCAGAACCGACACCAAATCCGACCGCACTGGCGGCGCAAAAAGGATAATATTATGAAACCTGTTTTATATTTCGCCCCTTGGTGTCCGGACACCGCGCCGTTCGTCGCCGAATTACAACGTTTAGGCGTGGATTATGACGCGCTGGATATTACTCAAAGCGGTGCGACTTTTAAACCGTTTTTAAGATTGCGTGATCGCCACAGCGCGTTTGATCATGCCAAAGCGCACGGCTATATCGGCATTCCGGCATTGGTTTTGGACGAAGAAAAAGTGGTATTGGATATTGCGGAGCTGGACGCCATTTTCGGATAAACGCAGGATAACTAAACGATTTATTACAGAAAATCGACTTGCTTTTACCGTGATGCGCTTGCCATGTGAGGTTTAGATTGAATTGAAGCCGGGGTAACGGCTTGAGTTGTGTTTGGAAAGCGTAGGAAACGATTCGGTCGGCTTAGAAATAGCCGTTTTGCGCTTAACGGAAATCCGCAATTTTTTAAAATATAAAGAGATAATTCAAAGAGATAAAACAATGACAAAACAAAATTTCCTCGCCGAAATCGGCACCGAAGAGCTGCCGCCGAAGGCGCTGAAAAAATTAGCCACTGCCTTTGCCGACAATGTCGAACAAGAGTTAAAGCAGGCCGGTTTAGCCTTTGACAAAGTGGAATGGTTTGCCGCTCCCCGTCGTTTGGCGGTGAAAGTGTTAGGCTTGAGCACCAGCCAGCCGAGCAAGCAAATCGAAAAACGCGGCCCGGCGGTATCGGCGGCCTTTGACGGCGACGGCAACCCGACTAAAGCGGCGGAAGGCTGGGCGCGCGGCTGCGGGATCAGTGTCAGTCAGGCGCAGCGCCTGACCACCGAAAAAGGGGAATGGCTGGTACACCGCGCCGTGATTGAAGGTCAGCCGACGCAAAATTTATTACGCAAGATGATCGCCGATTCGCTGGCAAAACTGCCGATTCCGAAAACCATGCGCTGGGGCGATAAAACCGAACAGTTCGTACGCCCGGTGCATACCGTTACCCTGTTATTCGGCGATCAATTAATTGCCGGCGACATCCTCGGCATACCGAGCGATACCCTGATTCGCGGTCACCGTTTCCTCGGCGAACGCGAATTACGCCTGACTCACGCGGATCAATATCCCGCCCTGCTGAAAGAAAAAGGCTCGGTGATTGCCGACTTTAACGAGCGCAAAGCGTTAATTCGGGCAAATGCGCAGGAAAAAGCCACCGCACTTGGCGGCGTGGCGGATATTGAAGAGGATTTATTGGACGAAGTGACCGCCTTGGTGGAATATCCGAACGTACTGACGGCGAAATTTGAAGAGCGTTTTCTTGCCGTGCCGGCGGAAGCGCTGGTTTACACCATGAAAGGCGACCAAAAATACTTCCCGATTTACGATAAAAACGGCAAATTATTACCGCACTTTATCTTCGTCTCGAATATCAATCCGGCGGATCCGAGCGCGATTATTGAAGGTAATGAAAAAGTCGTTCGCCCGCGGTTGACCGATGCGGAATTTTTCTTCAAAACCGATTTAAAACAGCGTCTGGCCGATCAGCTGCCGCGTCTGGAAACCGTACTGTTCCAGCAACAACTCGGCACCCTGCGCGACAAAACCGACCGGATTGAACAGCTAAGCGGGATTATCGCCGCCCAGATCGGCGCCGATGTCAACAAGGCCACGCGCGCGGGATTATTGTCGAAATGCGATCTGATGACCAATATGGTGTTTGAGTTTACCGACACCCAAGGCGTCATGGGTATGCATTATGCACGTCACGACGGTGAAGACGAAGAGGTCGCCGTGGCGCTGAACGAACAATATATGCCACGCTTTGCCGGCGACAGCCTGCCGGGATCGCTGGTGGCCTGTGCGCTCGCACTGGCGGATAAAATGGATACTCTGACCGGTATTTTCGGTATCGGCCAGCAGCCGAAAGGCAGCGCCGATCCTTTCGCCCTGCGCCGTGCGGCACTCGGCGTGCTACGGATTATCGTGGAGAAAAAACTGCCGTTGGATCTGGCGGATTTAACCGAAAAATCCACCGCACTTTTCGGCAATAAATTAACCAACCCGAATGTGGTCAACGACGTGGTGGACTTTATGCTCGGCCGTTTCCGCGCCTGGTATCAGGACAAAGGCATCAGCGTCGATGTGATTCAGGCGGTACTGGCACGCCGGCCGACCAGACCGGCGGATTTCGACGCCCGTGTTCATGCCGTGGCTCATTTCCGCACGCTGGATTCCGCCGAAGCGCTGGCGGCGGCGAATAAACGCGTCGGTAATATTCTGGCGAAAACAGACGGCCAAATCGCAGCGAAAATCGACCGCACTTTATGTGTGGAACCGGCGGAAATCGCCCTCGCCGAACAGGTTGGCACCTTACAGCAAGCATTGCAGCCGTTATTTGCCGCAGGCGAATACCGAACCGCGCTGGATCGCCTAGCCGCACTGCGCGAGCCGGTGGATAATTTCTTTGATAATGTAATGGTGAACGCCGAAGATCAAAAACTGCGTAATAACCGCCTGGCTATTTTAAATACCCTGCAAAATCTGTTTTTACAAGTTGCGGACATCTCGTTATTGCAGTAATGGGATAACAACCTGGTGAAACTGTAATTGATAAAGCGTCGGATATATCCGGCGCTTTTTTTAATCATTATCCGCACTCCTATCCGTCCGGATTACCCGCCCACCCAGCTTTTATTTTCGTGAAGATGATCACAATTCTGAGATCAAACCGTTGAAATCGGTTAAATAGTAACCCACAATACCAAACATAAGTTTTAATAATAAACTTATGTTTATTTTGGAGGATTAACCATGACCGAAAATGAACGTATTATTTTTGACTTAATCCGCAAAAATCCATTTATTTCGCAGCAAGAAATTGCCGAACAAGTGGATTTATCCCGCCCGGCTGTCGCCAATATTATCTCTAATTTAGTCAAACGCGGTGATTTGCTGGGCCGGGCTTATGTCGTCAATACCCGTAATCAAATCGTCTGTATCGGCGCGGCCAATTTGGATAAAAAAATTAAAACCGATCATGAATTGTACGGCTACACCTCTAATCCGGTGAATTCCACCGTATCTATCGGCGGTGTAGTACGCAATGTGGCGGAAAATCTGGGGCGATTGGAAAAAGACGTGGTATTAATTTCGACTGTCGGCAACGATCCGGAATGGGGGCGAATTAAAAATCTGTCTTCCCCTTTTATGGATACCGAAGGTGTCATCATTATTGAAGGCCAGTCCACCGGCTGTTATACCGCGTTATTGGATCGCGACGGCGAAATGTATCTCGGCTTGGCGGATATGTCCATTTACGATGCGTTTACTCCGGATCTTTTGGTGAAACAACAGCATATTTTACGCAATGCCGGCTGTATCGTAGTGGATCTTAACTGCCCGAAAGAAACGGTGGAATTTTTATGCGCTTATGCGTTAAGACAGCAAATCAAACTGGCAGTTATTGCGGTATCCGAACCGAAAATGGCGCACTTACCGCATCAATTATCCGCCGTAGATTGCCTGTTTATTAACAAAGGAGAACTCGGCGCTTTTGTGAATTCAGTGTTGGACAGTGAGGAAAAACTCGATCAGGCAATCGATACCGTACTGGGTTACGGAGTAAAACAGATTATTTTAACCGCCGGTTCGAAAGGCGTTTTGGCGGCTTCGCCAAAAACGCGCAAATGGTATCCGGTCAAACAAGTGGCCGCAGAAAAAATCGTGGATGTCACCGGTGCCGGAGACGGATTCAGCGGAGCCTACATTGCCGCCTGGTTGAACAATCACAAGGTGGATGATTGTATTCTGGCCGGAATAACTAATGCCTATCATACGATTCAATCAGAATTTACCGTACGCCCGAATCTCACCAAACAGCAATTAGAACTTGAAATGGAGAATTATTATGAATAAATATCTTGTATTATCCGAAGAAGTCCAAGCCGGTATGGCAAAAGGTTTACCCATTGTCGCGCTGGAATCCACAATTATTTCCCATGGCATGCCTTATCCGCAAAATGTGGCTATGGCGCGCGAAGTGGAGCAAATTATTCGTGATAACGGCGCCGTGCCGGCAACGATCGCTATAGTGGCGGGGAAAATTAAAATCGGGCTGTCCGATGAGGAACTGGAAATGTTCGGCAGCAGTAAAGGTATCGCCAAAGTATCGCGCCGCGATTTAGCCGATGTCATCGCCTCCCAAAAACTCGGAGCGACCACAGTTGCCACTACAATGATTGCGGCCCAATTGGCCGGCATTAAATTTTTTGTTACCGGCGGCTTAGGCGGCGTACACCGCGGCTGGGAACATAATCTGGATATTTCTGCGGATCTGGATGAATTGGCGCAGACTGGGGTGGCCGTGATTTGTGCCGGCGCCAAGTCTATTTTGGATTTACCGGCGACATTGGAATATTTGGAAACCAAAGGTGTGCCTGTTATCGGTTACCAAACGCAGAACTTACCGGCATTCTTTACCCGCGACAGCGGTTTACCGTTAGCGCTTTCTTCCGATGATCTTGCGCACATCGCCGCGATGATCAAAATCAAATGGGAATTAGGATTAAACGGTGGCGTCGTGGTTACCAACCCGATTCCGGAGCAGGATGCATTAGCACCCGACTATATTAACGGCATTATCGAAAGTGCGGTCAAAGAAGCGGAAGAAAAAGGCATTAAAGGCAAGGACATTACGCCGTTCCTGCTCGGCAAAATCGTCGAAATGAGCGGCGGTAAAAGCCTGGAAGCCAACATTAAGCTGGTGAAAAACAATGCAAAAATCGGTGCGACCTTGGCCGTGCAATATTTTAATCAGCAATGATCGGAATGGGCAGTGAGTATTCACTGCCGATTTTTTATCAGACTTATTTTAAGGGGCATAACATGAGCATTTTAAACAGCCTGTTCGGTATTTTTATTTTGTTATTGATCGCCTTTTTACTGTCCGGTAACAAAAAAGCCATTAATTTTCGTACCGTATTCGGTGCTTTTGCTTTACAAATCGGTATTGGTGCGTTGATTTTGTATGTTCCCTGGGGACGGTCAATGTTAATGGGCGTCTCTGATGGTGTGGGCAAGATCATCAGTTTTGGCGGCGAAGGTATAAAATTCTTATTCGGCGGTTTAGTCAGCCAACGAATGGCTGATGTACTTGGCAACGACAGTTTTGTGTTCGCATTGTATGTGTTACCGTCCATCATCTTTTTCTCCGCCTTAATCTCGCTATTATATTATTTAGGCGTGATGTCATTTGTGATTAGAATTTTGGGCGGTGCATTACAGAAACTACTGAAAACCTCCAAAACAGAATCCACCTCCGCCGCGGCAAATATCTTCGTCGGGCAAACCGAAGCGCCGTTATTAGTCAGACCTTATATTAAAAACATGACCACATCCGAATTATTTGCGGTGATGACCGGAGGCTTAGCTTCTGTGGCCGGTGCAAATTTAGCCGGGTATGTCGGCTTAGGCATTCCGCTGCCTTATTTGATCGCCGCTTCATTTATGGCGGCGCCCGGCGGCTTATTGTTTGCCAAAATTGTCTTGCCGCAAACCGAGACGCCGCAGGAAGACATTTCAGATAATTACACGGAAGAAAAACCCGCTAATATCATTGATGCCGCCGCAGGTGGTGCGATTTCAGGCGTACAGTTAGCCATTAATATCGGCGCTATGCTGGTTGCGTTTATCGCATTAATCGCCATGCTGAACTGGATTATCGGCGCCGCGGCAGGAGCCGTAGGATTTGAGAATGTCACTCTGCAATCTATTTTAGGTTATATTTTTCAGCCAATCGCCTGGGCAATCGGCGTTCCTTGGCAAGAGGCGCATTTATCCGGTTCGATGATCGGACAAAAATTAGTGTTGAACGAATTTGTGGCTTATATTGATTTTGTCCAATATTTAAGTCCGGATTCTGCGATACAACTACAGGCAAAAACAGTCGCGATCGTGACCTTTGCTTTATGCGGTTTCGCCAATTTCGGCTCAATTGCCATTTTAATCGGCGGCTTAGGCAGTATGGCGCCGAATCGCCGCAGCGATATTGCCAAATTAGGCCTAAAAGCCGTTATCGCCGGTTCACTATCAAACCTTATGAGCGGTGCGATCGCCGGTTTATTTATTGGTATCGGCGGACAGATTATTTAACCCGCAAAAGTGCGGTGAAAAACACCGCACTTTATGCATTGCGCGATGGAACGTGACGATATTTTACTTTATAAACCACCCGGTGGTCGTTACCGTTTGTTTGTCCAGTAATTTGATAAAGCCGTAAATAATGCGGAATAAAAACCAGATCCAGATGGCGATCAGGAGCAGTTTTCCGATAATAATAAGCAGCAATATCGAGCCGAGGATGATGCCGGCGACAAATCCCCAGAAGGTGCGGATCAGATACGTCAAGTGCGCGTGATAGACGGTGCCCTGTACCTCGCTGCGTTTTATGTAAGCCAGCACTACACCGACAATCGGCAGCAAAGGAATAAAAATGCCGCCGGCAAAGGTCAGGTAGGTAATCAGCATATAGTTTTTATCTTTTTCCAGAAATACATTGGAAAAATCCACTTCGTTTTTAGGCATAGGCGGTTCCTATTTGTTTTTGTCGTCCAGATACAACCATTCGGCCACCTGTTTGGCAAAATAGGTCAGAATGCCGTCCGCACCGGCGCGTTTGAAGCAGAGTAGGCCTTCCATAATACATTCTTTTTCCTTTAACCAGCCGTTTTGAATGGCCGCCATATGCATGGCATATTCGCCGGAGACCTGATAGGCGAATGTCGGTACGCCGAAATAATGTTTGACGCGGTACACCATATCCAGATACGGCATACCCGGTTTAACCATCACCATATCCGCGCCTTCCTGCAGATCCTGCGCCACTTCCTGTAAGCCTTCGTCGCCGTTCGCCGGATCCAGCTGATAGGTTTTTTTATCGCCGCCTTTCAGGTTGGAAGAGGAACCGACCGCATCCCGGAACGGGCCGTAATAATTGGAGGCGTATTTTGCCGAGTAAGCCATAATCTGGGTATTAATGAAGCCGTTTTGCTCAAGTGCGGTGCGAATTTTGCCGATTCTGCCGTCCATCATATCGCTTGGTGCCACAATATCGGCACCGGCGGCGGCATGGGATAACGCCTGTTTTACCAGCACGTCGGTCGTGACGTCATTCAGCACATAGCCGTCGTCATCAATAATGCCGTCCTGACCGTGTACGGTATAAGGATCCAATGCCACATCGGTTAATACGCCCAATTCGGGATAATGCGCCTTTAACGCTTTCACGGCACGCTGAATCAAGCCGTCCGGGTTGTACGCTTCCTGTGCATCAAGCGATTTTTTCGCCTGTCCGACCACCGGAAACAGGGCAATCACCGGCACGCCGTATTTCACCAGCAAACCCGCTTCAATCAAGAGCTGATCAATCGTCAGGCGTTCCACCTTCGGCATGGAAGGAACCGGTTCGCGCCGGTTTTCTCCTTCGATAATAAATACCGGATAAATCAGATCATCGACCGTTAATTTATGTTCCGCCATTAAACGGCGGCTGAAATCATATTTGCGCATCCGGCGCAAACGACGGGCGGGAAATCCGCCGATAATTTGTTCTGTCATTATGTTATCCTCTAAAACAAAAGGGGCCTGCGCCCCTGATTTTTTCCGTTATATTATGCTGACGCGCTGTCATCAGCGTCGTCTTTCGGCTGATAAAAACGGGCGAACAATAACCCCACTTCAAATAACAGGCACATCGGCACGGCCAGTAAAGTCTGCGAGAAAATATCCGGCGGGGTTAACAGCATGCCGATCACAAATGCGCTGACGATAATATAAGGCCGCTTGGTTTTTAAATCCGCCACCGTCGTAACGCCGGTCCAGCACAGTAAGATAATGGCCACCGGCACTTCAAAACAGACGCCGAAAGCCAGAAAAATGGTCAGCACGAAATCCAGATAACTGCTGATATCCGTCGCAATGGCGACCCCTTCCGGCGCAGTTTTGGTCAGAAAACCGAACACCAGCGGGAAAACCACATAATAGGCAAAGGCCACGCCCAGATAAAACAATAAGGTGCTGGAAAACAGCAGCGGATAAACCAGTTTTTTTTCGTTCTGATATAAAGCCGGCGCGATAAATGCCCACAATTGATAGAGCAGGAAAGGCACCGACAGAAAAACGGCGACCACGCCGGTCAGCTTAATCGGGGTAAAAAAGGGCGTCGCAATATTGGTGGCGATCATGCTCATGCCTGCCGGCATAACATCCAGCAGCGGTGCCGCCACAAAATTATAAATATCATTGGCAAAGTAAACCAACGCCAGAAAAATCACCGCAACAAAAATCACACAGCGCAATAAGCGATTGCGCAACTCGATCAGATGGCTGATTAAAGGCTGAGTTTCTTCAACATGCATAAAAAGTTAACTCGCTGAGTGTTTATTTTCCGCCGGCTTAACGTTGGCAAGGGTATCCTCTTCGGGATAATAATTTGCCATGCGGGTCATCGGATCATCCTGCTCGGCTAATTCGGCCAGTTCCGCCGGCGAAAGCGTATTTTGTGATTCGGCGCTTTCCGTGTCCGGCATGTCGCCGACGGCAGTTTTTTCGACGGAATCTTTAAGCGCCTGAACCTGTTGCTGAAAATCCGTGTTGGTTTCCGCCGCTTTTTTCTCCAGATCCGCTTTTATTTTCTGCGCCGAGGCTTTCAGCTCTTCTACCGTTTTACCAAGTTCCGGCGATAATTGCTGAAGATTGAGATGCTCGGCTTTTTTAATACTTTCCTGTAGCTCCTGTAGTTTTAACTCCTGATTCAGCTCGTTTTGCACATTCGCCGCCATGCCGCGGATTGTACGCACCCAGCCCATTACCGTACGGATCGCCACCGGCAAACGCTGCGGACCGAGTACCACCAGCCCGACGATGAGGATTAAAACTAATTCGGAAAAACCAATATCAAACACGGATTAAGCCTGTTCTTTGTCTTTTACATGATCAGTCTGCGCTTTTTTGTCTGCCTCATCACTGATTTTTTTAAACTCGGCATCTTTCGGTTCGTCTTTCATTGCGTCTTTGAACCCTTTTACCGCCGTTCCCAGATCGGAACCGATATTTCTCAGTTTCTTCGTGCCGAAAAACACCAATACGATAAGCAAAACAATCAATAATTGCCAAATACTTACACCACCAAGACCCATTTTTAATCTCCTATGGAATCAATTTATAAAACCACCGCTGACTATAACTGTTTTACCCTATATGAACAATAGTCAATTGCGATTATTTTTTAAAATTGCACCTATGGCAGGAACAATCCGACTAACCAAATCAGCAGACCGAGGAGCAATAATCCGCCGCTTAACCCGACGGGTAGTGCGCTGAATTGCCATAAGGTGCCGATAAAAATCACCCCGCCGGCCAATAGCGCAAAGGCTTTTTTATACCAGCGCTGCTGCCGGTTCAGCTTGTGGTTGATGGCGCGCAGCTGTTCGCTGATTAGCCGCTGTTGCTGCACGGCGCCGATCAGCATTTCCGGCAGATCCGGCAAATGTTCCTGCAAATAAGGCAATTTTCCCGCCATTCTTTTGGCTAAGGTTTTAAACCCCATTTGTTGATTCAGCCAATCCTGCAAAAACGGTTTCGCCGTATCCCACAAATCCAGCTGCGGATACAGCTGCCGCCCCAGCCCTTCGATATACAGCAGGGTTTTTTGCAGCAGAACCAGTTGCGGCTGGACCTGCATATTAAATTCGCGTGCCACATTAAACAGATTGAGCAACACCTGCGCGAAGGAAATCTCGGATAACGGTTTGGCGAAGATCGGTTCGCAAACCTCGCGGAACGCCTGTTCAAAGGCGTCGATATCCGTATCCCGCGGCGTCCAGCCGGCATCCACATGCATTTGCGCCACCCGGCGGTAATCGCGGTTAAAAAACGCCACAAAACTTTCCGCCAGATAGCGTTTATCGTTATCGTTCAGTTTGCCCACAATGCCGCAATCAATGCCGATATATTGCGGATCCTGCGGATGTTGCGGGTTAACAAAAATATTGCCGGGATGCATATCCGCATGAAAAAAACTGTCGCGGAATACTTGGGTGAAAAACACCTGCACGCCGCGTTCCGCCAGCAGTTTCATATCGGTGCCGTTACGCGTCAGGGCGGCAATATCCGAGACCGGAATGCCGTAAATCCGCTCCATTACGATTACATTTTGATGGCAGAACTGCGGATACATCTGCGGAATATACAGCATCGGACTGTCGATAAAATTATTGCGCAAGCGAATGGCATTGGCCATTTCGGTGCGTAAATCCAGCTCGTCGCGCAAGGTTTTTTCATATTCGCGGATTACTTCCACCGCGCGCAGGCGGTAGCCCTCCGCCGATAAGCGCGGAATCCAGCCCGCCAGTTTGTACATCCAGCTTAAATCCGCCTCAATTTGCGGCTCGATGCCCGGTCGCAGCACCTTAATCACCACATCCTGACCGGCATATTGCTGAGTGTCGTTGAAGGTTGCCGTGTGTACCTGCGCAATGGAAGCCGACGCCAGCGCATTTTCGTCGAATGCCGCAAACCAGTTTTCCAGCCGACCGCCCAAGGCCTGTTCTATTTGGGCGCGGGCGATTTTGCCGTCGAACGGTTCTACCTGATCCTGCAATAGTGCCAGTTCGTCGGCGATATCCGGCGGGAACAAATCGCGTCGGGTGGACAGCATTTGCCCCAGTTTAATCCATACCGGCCCGAGTTCCTGCAACGCCAGTCGCAGCCGCAGCCCGAACGGTTGATGCGGATGCCGATTGCGCAGCCAGAACAGCGTATTGCGCCAGCAGCGAAGCGGGCGGGTATAGCGGTTGTGCGGCAGAATCTCATCGATACCGTAATGCAGAAAGGTTTTGACGATGGTATATAACCGTTTGATATTCTTAATGTTCATTTAGCGATTAGGTCTAGTTCGGTGATTTTCCGTTCCAAAAGTGCGGTCTGTTTTTCCAGCGTTTTTACCTGATCGCAAAAATCCGCGACCGCCAGACTCGGCGCCAACAACGCCCATTCTTCCGTTAACCGTTCCCCGCAATAACGCTGACTTTGCGCGTATTTCCGTTGCACCGCCGTTGTTAAAACGCGGCAAAAACTGACCGCACTATGCGCCGCGACATCGCCCACATAAGGCGCAATCAGCTCGGCGGGATCTTTTTCCAGCCATTCGAGCAGACCGACAAAATCCTGCAATACCTGCAAATCGCCCTGCAACTGAATAGTTTTGGCATTAATACAGGCGCTGAGCTGTGATTTTTTCGGCGGATTAAACAATAAGCCGGCGGCGATCGCCACCGTACAATCCGCCTCATCCTCATAATGATGTAACACATCGATCCGTTGCGTGGAAAATACACAATACAGTGGCAGGTCAAGGTGTTGCAGCCGCAGCGCCAGCACTTTTCCGTTCAATTTGCGTAAATAGGGTTCGCACTGGTCCGTGCGCCGCAGCAGGTAATTTAACAGCGTTTCCAAACCGCCGTTTAATAACTGAGGCAGCATTAATTGCGTTTTTAGCAGGGCAAAATCCGGCAGCATCATGACATCCTAAAATTTATAGCCGCGGTGCAGTGCGACAATACCGGCGGTCAGATTGTAATAACTCACCTGCTCAAAGCCGGCGTCGTCCATCATCGCTTTCAGCACATTCTGTTCGGGGTGCATGCGGATGGATTCGGCCAGATAGCGGTAACTGTCGCCGTCGTTAACCACCGCTTCGCCGATTTTCGGCAAAATATTAAAGGAATAGAAATTATAGAGTTTATTTAACGGATCCAGAATCGGTTTGGAAAATTCCAGCACCAGCAAACGGCCGCCCGGTTTCAGTACGCGAAACATGGAACGCAGCGCCTTTTCTTTATCGGTGACATTGCGCAGCCCGAAGCTGATAATCACACAATCGAAGGTGTTGTCGGGAAACGGCAGTTGTTCGGCATTGGCCTGCACATAATTGATATTGCCCACCACGCCGAGATTACGCAATTTTTCGCGCCCGACTTGCAGCATCGACGCGTTGATATCGGCCAGTATCACCTCGCCCGATTCGCCCACCAGACGGGAGAATTTGGCGCTGAAATCGCCGGTACCGCCAGCAAGATCGAGCACTTTATGCCCTTTGCGCACGCCGCTGCAATCGATGGTAAACCGTTTCCATAAGCGATGAATACCGAAAGACAGCAGATCATTCATTAAATCGTATTTTCTCGCTACGGAATGAAACACATTGGCCACCAGCTTTTGTTTGTCGGCTTTGGCCACGGTTTTAAAACCGAAATGCGTGGTTTCCTCCGCGGGGGAAAAGTGCGGTTGATTTTGCGTAAGATTTTCGGTGTGCATAAGGATTATCCGTCAAATAAAAAGGAATGTTAGCATAACAAAAAAAGATAAATTTTTCTTTGTTATTTTTGCCGGGCGAGAAAAATCGCTACGCCGGCAACGCCCTGTCAATATCTTCGATCGCCTTAGCTAAGCGACTGATTTTCGTGATAGAAGTCACAAATATCAATTATCCTGCCGATATCTTCTTGACAGCACTATACAAGATATTATGATAAGAATAATTCATTTCATATTCAAATATTGATAAATTCACTTCATTTTTGAGCGGTTGAAATGAACCCATGGCTGTTTCGAGCATGTTCTTTCCGATGTCGGTTACTCATTGGAAACTCAGTTATCACCAAAGGAGCGTTTATGACAAATCATATTGAAAATGAATCTCGCCGTAATTTTATGAAAGTACTTGCCGGCGTCGGCGCCGGAATTGCATTTAGCGGTACTTTGGGTTCATTCGCACCGAAAGCCTTTGCAGCCGCCCCTGCGGCAGGCAGTATTATTCAGGCCGGTATCGCTTATCCGCTTTCCACCGGCTTCGATCCTGCGACCTCCAGCGGGGCCTCGGCAATGGCGGCGAATCTGCATATTTTTGAAGGGTTGGTGGATTTGCATCCGGCAACTCGCCAGCCGTATCTGGCGCTGGCCGCCAAAGAACCGGAACAGGTGGATGAGACCACATGGCGGATTACGCTGCGAGAAGGTGCAACTTTCCACGACGGCAAACCGGTCACTACCGAAGATGTCGTGTATTCTTACGAGCGCGTGCTGGATCCGGAGAAAAATTCTTTATTCGCTCAGTTCATTCCGTTTATTGAATCGGTCAAAGCGCTGGATGATAAGGTTGTCGAATTCAAACTGAAATATCCGTTTGCGATTTTGAAACTGCGTCTGGGTATTGTGAAGATTGTGCCGAAACATGTGGTCGAAGCCGTCGGACAAACCGCATTCGATGCCAATCCGGTCGGTTCCGGCCCGTATAAATTCGTGTCCGCGGTCAAAGACGATCGTATCGTATTTGAGGCATTCAATGCTTATAACGGCCCTTATCCGGCTCGGGTAGAAAAAATGAACTGGTTCCTGCTTTCCGATGATGCCGCCCGTGTCACCGCACAGGAATCCGGCCGCACTCAGGCGATGGAAAGCGTGCCGTATCTGGATGCCGAACGCTTAAAACGCAAAGGCACCGTCGAATCCGTACAGTCTTTCGGCTTGCTGTTCTTAATGTTTAACTGCAAAAAAGCCCCGTTTGATAATCCTAAGGTTCGTCAGGCGCTGCACTATGCGCTGGATACGCAGAAACTGATCGATGTGGTGTTCCTCGGTAATGCCGAAGCGGCGACTTCCTACGTGCAAACCACTCATCCTGAATATGTGAAAGCCTCGACCCAATACGCTTATGATGAGAAAAAAGCGGCGGAATTACTGAAAGAGGCCGGCGTTGATAAGCTGCATTTCCAGCTGCTGTCCACCGACCATTCCTGGGTGAAAGAATGTGCGCCGCTGGTGCTGGAATCCTGGAATAAATTACCGGGCGTTAAAGTCACGCTGCAACATCTGCAATCCGGCGCGTTATACGGCGGTCATGTGGATAAAGGCGCTTATGAAGTGGTGATGGCACCGGGCGATCCGTCCGTATTCAGTAACGATTTGGATTTATTGCTGAGCTGGTGGTATCGCGGCGATGTATGGCCGAAAAAACGTTTCGGCTGGTCGGATACGCCGGAATACGCACAAGTGCAGGAATTACTGGATGCGGCCATTAAGGCGAAAGACAACGCCGATGCAAAAGCGGCATGGGAAAAAGCGATTAATATTATTGCCGCACAGGTACCGCTTTATCCGATCCTGCACCGTAAGCTGCCGACAGCCTGGAGTGACAAAGCGCTGGACGGTTTCCAACCGTTACCGACAACCGGAATGTCCTTCCTTGGCGTAGGGCGTAAGTAATCGCTTGCCGAAATCCCGCTTCGACCGTTCTGAGGCGGGAATTTCGGTAATCTGTCTTCATTATGTTTCCACGGCGGCACCATTAATCAGGCAATTAATCAATCCGCCGTTTTTTATACAATTTATTTATACAAGCTATCCTAACCTACGAACCGTTTGTCGTTGGAGAAAAAAATGGAAATCGTACTTCGTTTGTTATTACGCCGCTTAATGGCATTACCGATTATGATGCTCGGCGTAAGCGCATTGGTATTTATTATTCTGCAATTCACGCCCGGCGATCCGGCTACCGTCGCGCTGGGTGAAAGCGCCAGTGAAGCGGCCAAACAGCTTTATCGCGAACAGCACGGTTTGAATGATCCGATTATCGTGCAGTATATTCGTTTTATCGGCAACGCAATTCAGCTTGATTTCGGCATGACCACACCGCCGGAACAACCGATTACCTCATTGATTGCCAAATCCTTCCCGCTGACTTTACAGCTCACTTTTATCGGGGTTTTTCTGGCGGCTGTCGTTTCTTTCACCTTAGGGGTGATCGCCGCACTTTACCGCGACAGCTGGGTGGATCAGATTATCCGTTTGCTTTCCGTGGCGGCCGTCGCTACGCCGTCGTTCTGGCTGGGGATCTTATTAATTCAATGGTTCGCGCTGGAACTGGATTGGTTCCCGTCAGGCGGTTTTATTCCGTTCAGTGAAGATCCGGCCGGCTATCTCCGTTCCATGACCCTGCCTTCTCTTGCGCTGGCGGTACCGGTTTGCGCCTCTTTAATCCGCGTGGTGCGTACCACGATGGTGGAAGAAATGGATAAAGACTATGTGCGTACCGCAATCGGCAACGGCGTACCTTATGCCACCGTCATTCGGCATAATGTGCTGCGTAATGCGCTGATTACGCCGGTGACGGTGCTCGGTTTACGCGTCGGCTATTTACTCGGAGGTGCGGTGGTTATTGAACAGATTTTTGACTTGCCGGGCATGGGTAAATTGATTTTCAACGGTATCGTAAACCATGACTTACACCTGGTACAGGGTGTGGTGCTGACCATCGCATTTACCTTCGTATTGGTTAATATCATTGTTGATATTCTGTATCTTATCATCAATCCAAAAATTCGGAGTTTATAATGTTTCGTCAAGGATTAGCAGATCGACTTGCCTCAGGCGGTGCAAGATTCAAAGCCTTATCGACCGCCTCCAAAATTGCGCTGATTTTTATTCTGTTTATCGCATTAATCGCCATTTTTGCGCCGTGGGTAGCGCCTTATGATCCGCTGCAAACATTACGCCCGGTACAGGCGCCCGGCAGTGAGTATCTTTTCGGTACCGACCGTTTGGGACGCGATATTTTTTCCCGTCTGGTTTACGGCGCACAAACCTCACTGTTTATCGGCTTGGGCGCCGTCGGCACAGCGATTATCTTCGGCAGTATTTTAGGTGCCACCGCGGCCACGGCCAACAAATTCGGCAATGAAGTCATCATGCGTTTAATGGATATTTTAATGGCCTTTCCGGGAATTGCGCTGGCAGCGGTACTGCTCGCCACTTTCGGCAACAGCGTTCCCGTGATTATTCTGACCATCGCCGTCGTTTATACTCCGCAACTTGCCCGCGTAGTGCGTGCTAACGTGGTATCTCAATGGGAAGAAGACTACATTCGCGCCGAACGGGTTATCGGCGGTAGCCGTACCTATATTTTATTGAAGCATGTGGTACGCAATACCGCCGCACCGGTATTGGTTTTCGCGACCGTGATGGTGGCGGATGCCATCGTGCTGGAAGCCTCATTGTCTTTCCTCGGTGCCGGTGTGCAGCCGCCGCATCCGTCCTGGGGTAACGTATTATCCGAAGGACGTAATCTGGTCTTGAGCGGTTTTTGGTGGGCGACCACATTTGCCGGCTTAATGATTTTATTAACCGTTTTGTCGCTGAATATTCTGTCCGAAGGGTTAACCGACGCTTTAGTCAACCCGAAACTGAAACGCAGTCCGACCGCGTCGAAAGCCGATGTATCAAAACCGCTTTCCACCGATGTCCAGGAAGCCATGGCGGAAGGGCTGGCGTTAAAACGCTATTTACTCAAATTGCATGACAAAGAAAGCAGCCGTACGGATCGCATGCAGTTGAATCCGAACGCCAAACCGATTTTACAGGTGAAAAATCTGTCCATTCGTTTCCCGAACCGTTACGGCGAAACGCCGCTGGTGGATAATATCAGCTTTACTGTACACGAAGGGGAAACCATGGGGTTAGTGGGCGAATCCGGCTGCGGCAAATCCATTTCGGCATTTTCCATTATGGGATTATTGCCGAAAACTGCCAAAATCAGCGGTGAAATTCTGTTTACCGACCGTGCCGGTCATCAGCATAATTTATTAACGACCGATAAATTAAATGATTTGCGCGGGCATGAAATTTCCATGATTTATCAGGATGCCCTCAGTGCGCTCAATCCGTCCATGCGAATTAAAGATCAAATGGCGCAGCTTATCAGTCGCGGCGGCAAACAAAGCGCCGAAACCCTGTTGCAATGGGTCAAGCTGGATCCGGAAAAAACCTTAAACCGTTATCCGCATGAACTCTCCGGCGGCCAACGGCAGCGCGTACTGATCGCCATGGCATTGGCGCGCGAACCGAAATTGCTGATCGCCGATGAACCGACTACCGCCTTGGATGTTACCGTACAGGCGGAGGTGATTAAGCTGCTCAACGAACTGCGGGAAAAACTCGGTTTTGCCATGGTTTTTGTCAGCCATGATCTTGCTTTAGTGGCGCAGATTGCACACCATATCACGGTGATGTATGCCGGTCAGGTGGTCGAAGCGGCGCCGACGACGCCGTTGTTGATGAACCCGACACACGAATATACGCGCGGTCTGCTGGGTTCGGTGTTATCCACGGAATGCCGTGCCGAACGGTTATATCAGATCCCCGGCAGTGTACCTTCGCCGTTTGATTTTGCGGACGGCGACCGCTTCGCCAGCCGTTCATTACGGCCGGATGCTAATCCGCACCAACAGTTAAAACTGGTTCCGGCCGGCGATCATCCTAAACATCTCTGGGCATCTCATTTGGAGGAGTAAACAATGAGCATGAAAGTCATCAAAGAACAGCCGATTATTCAACTGGAAGATATCGTGGTGCAGTTTCCTTCCCGCGACGGCACATTGTTTAATCCCAAAAAATTCACCGCAGTCGGCGGCGTCAGCCTGGCGATCAGCGCGGGCGAAACCGTCGGGCTGGTCGGCCAGTCCGGCTGCGGCAAATCGACCTTGGCCGGCGTGATCATCGGCTTACAGAAACCGACCGCCGGCATTGTCAAGTTCAACGGGTTACAGATGAAATACGGTAGTGCGGAAGCCCGTAAACAGTTCGGGCGTCAGGTTTCGGTGATTTTTCAGGACCCGGCCACCGCATTAAATCCAAGAATGCGGGTGCTGGATATTTTAAAAGATCCCATGGATATTCATAACGTGCTGAAACCCCACGAACGGGAAAAACGGGTTTACGAACTGCTGTCCCGCGTCGGATTGCCGCGTTCGGCGGCGCTGGTGGAACCGACCCGTTTATCCGGCGGCCAAAAACAGCGCGTGGCCATTGCCCGTGCGTTGGCGTTAAGTCCGAAACTTATCGTGGCGGACGAGCCGACATCGGCACTGGATGTTTCCGTGCGTGCCCAGGTGTTGAATTTGCTGTCGGATCTGAAAAAAGAATTAAACCTTGCGATGGTATTCATTTCCCACGACTTACAAACCGTACGACAGGTTTCCGATCGGATTATCGTGATGAACGGCGGTCTGATTGTCGAGCAGGGCAAGGCATCGGAGGTGTTTGATCATCCGCAGCAGGCCTACACCCAAATTCTGCTCAATGCGGCGCCGTCTTTACTGTAACGCCGATGGGCGACGGCAGGTGCTTATCCGCCTGCCGTGTTAGGTTGTCATTATGCACGCATGCAAGATTACACAATACATTGACACCGATGTACTGATTGTCGGTGGCGGTATCGCCGGGCTGGCCTGTTGCGTGGAGGCGGAAAGCCGGCAGCTGCATTCAACCTTAATCTGCAAAACCGTGCTCGGCAGCGGCGCCAGTTATTTTCCGCTGAAGGCGACATTGGGCATTCAGGTCAGTGGCGGTCAGCAGGATTATGCCCGCTTTCAGGAAGACATTAACCGCGTCAGTCACGGGATGAACGATCCTGCTATCGTCCGTGCTTATATTGAACAATCCGCCCAGTCCGTCGAATTGTTGACCTGCATCGGTTTCCGTCCGTGGCGGCGCAATGATGACCGGCCGGCCTGTTTTGCTCAATACAGCCGACCAATCTATCTGATTGACCAATGGCAGGCGTCGGCTGCACAAGCCGCCCGAATTATTGCCGCACAACCGAACACCGCACTTTATGAACACACCACGCTGCTACACATTGTTACGGAGAATAATCAGGTACGCGGCGCGATTTTATGCCGGCAAAAGTGCGGTCGGATTTTTTATATTTTTTGCCGCACCCGGCATATTATTTTAGCCGCCGGCGGGATCGCCGGTTTATATAAAGATAATCTTTATCCGGCGGATATTATCGGCTCCACGCATTATGTCGCGCAGCAGGCCGGCGCGCAGTTGGTTAATCTTGAATTTATTCAGTTTATTCCGTCTTTCACCGAACCTAAATATAAAGTGTTATTCGGTGAACATACCTTAAAATATGTCCGTCAGGTTACCGACAGTCACGGCCGGGATCTGTTTGCTCACCTCAGTGCGCCGCAGTTTCAGGCGCTGATGCGCGCGCGCAGCGATTACGCCCCGTTCAGTACGGATTTTCCCGGTGTGGAATTTGATCTGACCATGATGCGCCATCTGTTGCTCCACCCGCAGGAAAAGGGCGTTTATCTGCATTATTCGCCCGCACTTTATCAGGATCGCACGGAATTTTATACAGTGTATCTCCAATGGCTCGAACGGGAAGTGGGGATCAATCTGTGCCGGGATAACATTGCCATCCGCCCCTTTGCTCACAGCTGCAACGGCGGCATTAAAATCGATCACTACGCGCAAAGTGCGGTAAACGGCTTATTTGCCGTGGGCGAAGTGTCCGCCTGCATTGAAGGCGCCAATCGTCTGGGTGGCAATTCCGTCGGCGGCAGTCTGGTGTTTGCCAAAAGAGCGGTGCAAAAAATCAAACAAAATCCGGCGTGCCATATTGCCGGGGATAATCTTGATTATGCCGATCGCGTGCAGGCTTATTTTGCCGGTTTAGCCAAGCCGAACGGCGATCCGGCGCTGTCCGGCTCCGCCGTGCTGCGCACCGTGCGCGAGAATATGACGCGGTTTGCCAATGTTTACCGTACGCCAGGCAATTTAGCCCGCCTGTCGGCAACACTGAATGAACTGGAAACCCGTTACTGCCCGCTGCATTATGCCGGCGAGCAGGGCATTGAGATTTATAATGCGCTGAAAACCGCACAGGAAGTGGTGCGCCACATGCGTCGCCGGACGCAAAGTCTGGGCGCTCACCACATTGTTGCGGATTAATGGTTTGGCGTTTTCGCGGCAAAAAAATAGCGAAGTGTCCTTCGCTATGGTCTGAGAAGCGGATTTTAGCGATCGGCTAAAACCAGAACAGGTAGGCGGTTGTCGCGATAACCAGCACGCATAAAATATTCAGCACCACGCCGGCGCGAACCATTTCTCTCTGTTTCACTTCACCGGTACCGAAGACAATCGCATTCGGCGGTGTCGCTACCGGCAGCATAAAGGCACAGGAAGCCCCTAAACCGATAATTAAGGCTAAGCCCAGTTCCGGCATACCCAGCGACTGCGCGATGGAAATAAAAATCGGCACCAGCAACGCCGCACTTGCCGTATTTGAAGTAAATTCGGTTAAGAAAATAATAAACGCCGCCACCAGCAAGCCGATAAGATAGAAATGACCGCCTTCAATCATGAATACGATACCATCGGCCAGAATTTTACTGGCACCGGAATCTCTCAGCACCGCACTTAAAGTTAAACCGCCGCCGAACAGCATTAATACGCCCCAATCGGTATTTTCCTGCAACTGTTTCCAAGAAGCGACCCCGGTGATACAAATAATCACCGCCGCCAGCAATGCCACCACGCTGTCAAAGCTGCCGATTTTTTTCGTCATACCGAGCAGCGAAGACAACAGCGGATTGATCTGACTGCTGAACACCCAGCAGGCGGCGATAACGATGAAAATGACCAGCGTTGTGATTCGCTGCGTATTCATTTCGATTTTTTCGAAGCTTTGCTCAAAACGCAGGTTCAGTTTCGGTCTGAAAACCAGATACAGCGTACCGATCATCACCGGCATCAGAATAATGGCAACCGGCAGACCATACCATAACCAATCGGAAAAGGTTAATTTCAGCTGAGAAGCCACAATGGCATTCGGCGGGCTGCCGACCAGCGTCCCCATGCCGCCGATACTGGCGCTGTAAGCGATTCCCAACAGCACGAACACATAGGTGTTATGATTTTGAGTTTTATCCATCTGGCTTAATATCCCCATCGCCAGCGGCAGCATCATCGCGGCCGTTGCGGTATTACTCATCCACATCGATAAAAATGCGGTGATGGAAAACAGATAAATCACCGCGACAAATAAATTTCCTTTTGCCAGCGTCATGATTTTGCCGGCGATCATGCGATCAAGTTTTTGAATATGCAGCGCCGTGGCGAGGGCAAAACCGCCGAAAAATAAAAAGATGGTCGGATCGGCGAACGCCACCAACGCATCTTTGGTCGCCACCAGACCGAGCCCGATTGCCAGCAACGGAACCAGCAATGCCGTAATGGTGACGTGTAACGCCTCGGTCAGCCATAACACCGCAATGAAGACGAGTAAAGCTAACCCCTTATTCGCTTTCGGATCAAACGGCAATACATTCAGTAAAATAATAAACAACACGATATCGACTAAAAAAATAATCGCACTTTTATTCAATGTTGTTTTTGTCGGTGAAGTTGAATTCATAATCATATCCTTAAACGAATAAACCCGGATAAAAACCTTGTCCTGCGAAAACGGACTTTATGACGTTATCAAGTTGTTAAAAAAAAGCAATGATTTTTTTATGGTTTTTTGAACTTCATCAGAAAAAATCACAAAAAAATACGGCGGCTCAAACAGAGCGGCCGTATTTTATCCGACAGTACGCGCAGTAAAGGTTATTCTTCCGTCGCCTCTTCCAGCTCCAACGGTTCCTGAGACAGGATAATACCGGTTAAATCCGCATAGACATAATCTTCCGGGAAGAAGGTCACCCCGCCGAAATTTACCGGCACATCCGCTTCGCCGGCCGTATTATCATCTGCGCTGACCGGAATCGGCGCCAAAGCCTGAATACCGATATCAATATTTTCCAGCTGCTGCAACTGGCGCACCGCGCCGTACACGATAATGCCTTCCCAGCCGTTATCGGCGGCCAGACGTGCCAGCTCCGCGTCAATTAATGCCCGGCGCACGGCACCGCCGCCGTCAATCAGCAACACCCGGCCTTCACCGTTCTCTTCCAAAATCTCGGCAATCAGTCCGTTGCTTTCAAAACATTTTACCGTCGTGATTTTGCCATAAAACGAACTCAAACCGCCAAAGCTTGAAAAAACAGGTTCGACGACATCAATCTGATCCAGATAAATATCGCAAAGTTCCGAAGTATCAATATACATAAGCGTACCCTTTAATGTAAGCTGAAAATCAGCCGTTAGTATATGCTCTTTTTTAGCCCGCAAGCAAGCCGAAACTGAACAACAGACTGGTCAGCAGTGCGAATAACGACATTTGTGCCAGCATCGGACGCAACCGGTGCGGATCGTCATGGCGGTAAACGAAGCGCGCATGTTGGATTAACAACGGAAAGGCACACACGAAAGCAAAGCTGAACCAGTGCCGGAAATACAACGCCGCAAACAACAAATAGCATCCGGCCGCCGCCGCCAATAAGGCGCAATGATACAGCCGCCCGCGCCGTGCACCCAAACGCACCGCCAGCGTATTTTTGCCGGCCTTCCGATCCTGCTCAATATCGCGCAGATTATTGATATTCAGCACCGCCGTGGCGAGTAATCCGGTTGCCGCCGCCGGTAAAAAAACGGCCGGTTGCAACGTGTGAGTCTGCAAATAATAACTGCCGCCTACGCCCAGCAAACCAAAAAAAACAAACACCGAAATATCGCCTAATCCCAAATAACCGTAAGGTTTTTCTCCCACCGTATAAGTGATTGCCGCCACAATGGCCGCGCCGCCCAGCAGCCCGAAGGCAATCAGATCCGCCAGATTGCGATAAGCCGCCGCCAGCAGTAAACTGCCGCTGACAAGACTGGCAACAATCACCGCCAGCAAGCCCAGTTTAAGCTGTGAGGCGCTGATGACGCCATGCTGAATGCCGCGTAAAGGGCCGATGCGCTCGGCCGTATCCGAGCCTTTCTGGTAATCGCCGTAATCATTGGCGAAATTCGATAAAACCTGCAATAACAACGTGGTCAACAGGCACAATAAAGTAATACGCCAGCTGAATCCCCCGCTGCGATAGGCTAAAGCCGCGCCCATAATAATTGACGCCGCGGCAAGAGGCAGGGTTTTCGGTCTTGCCGTTTCTATCCACATTTTAAATGTGTCTTTGTTCATAATGTTCACTTAATTTCAGAAAAAAGTCTTTTTTTTACCGCACTTTGCGTACAATAATGGCATATTCTACAAGTTTATTGCGTGCTTTTTAACTGTTTTAAGGAAAATATGTCGGATTCATCCCTTCAATTACAGCCGGTTGCCATTATCCGCACCCCGTACAAAGAAAAATTCTCCGTTCCCCGCCAGCCTGATTTAGTGCAGGACGGAGTCGGCATCGTCGAATTGCTGCCGCCTTATAATCAGGCGCAGGCGGTTCGCGGTTTGGAACAATTTTCTCACATTTGGCTGATTTTCCGGTTTGATAAAATTCCTGCCGGCAAATGGCAGCCGACCGTGCGCCCGCCCCGCTTAGGCGGGAATCAGCGCGTCGGCGTGTTTGCCTCCCGTTCCACCCATCGCCCGAATCCGCTGGGCTTATCCAAAGCGGAACTGCGCGGTATCGAATGCCGTAACGGCCGTGTTCTGCTGCATCTCGGCGCCGTCGATTTAGTGGACGGCACTCCGATTTTCGACATCAAACCCTACATCGCCTATGCCGACAGTGAACCGGCGGCAAAATGCGGTTTCGCACAAAGCAAACCGCAGGCGCGGTTGCAGGTGGAATTCACGGCGCAAGCCCTCGACCGTGCGCAGAAACTGGAGAAAAAATACCCGCACTTTATCCGTTTTATCCGCCAGATTATCCAGCAGGATCCCCGCCCCGCCTATTTGCAGGGCAAACCCAGCGAACGCATGCACGGCATCGCCTTATATGAATTTAATATTCGCTGGCGAATCAAAAAAAGTGCGGTCAATATAGCGGAAGTTTTGGCGGTTGAGCCATGGGTATAAAATAGCGCGTTGCGACATGCCGATGAGCGTGGTTATCTCCGCATATGAAGCGGTGATATTATGACGGCGCAAAAAACACGTTCCGAACCGTCTGCCGAGTTAATCGGTGTGACGCTTATCACATTTTAAAACAATGTTTTAAAAATATTTAATTTGTATTTATATTTTTTCATTTTAAATTATTAATGGAAAATATAATCGATTAAAATCAAAGAGTTATATTTTTAAACAACAACCCAGTAACAAAAGTTTTTTGTATAATTATGAGTTTGATCACATTTTGAAACCGAATTTTATTTTGTTAAGTTATTGATATATCAAGAAAATATAATTATCCCCTCGGTTGACAAGCAGACTGTCTTTGCCTACATTGCAGCGGAGAACAACAGCATTTCCGTTCTTTCCTGAAAACTTCTCCATGATATGCGGTTTATATCATTAAATCCTAACTCCCTTAACGTGAGGCACTATGCAAAAAACACTTATCGCATTCAGTATTATGGCAACGGCAGCAGGCGCGGTAAACGCGACGACGATTTATCATAAAGACGGAACAAAAATTAACCTTGACGGGCGTCTTTCGCTGGAAATCGCAAATTTCAGTAATAAACGGACGGATCTGATTGACAGAGGATCGCGTTTACGCCTCCACGCCTATCAGGATATCGGCAGCGGTTTTAGCGCGCTGGCAAATGTCGAGTTTCGCTTCAGCAATGACAATATCGGTGACAATCTGCATACTAAACGGTTATATGCCGGTATCCGGCACAAACAGGGCACGCTGACGTTCGGTAAACAGGCATTGCTGGGCGATAGCATCGGTTATTCCAATTTTACTTACGAATTAGGCAAAATCGCCAAACTCACCACCGCAGCGGATAAATCGGTCAGTTTTCTGAGCGGAGAATTTAACGGATTCCGTTTCGGCGCCGATTATTTATTCGGCAGCGCCGCCAAACATGCGGATAACGATCGCGACAAGGAAAAATTATCGGATAAAGGCAATGGATTTACGCTGGCACTGTTCTACCGGCAGAAATTTGAGCAGTTGACCGTTGAAGCCGCCGGCGGATACGGCGAGAAAAAAGACGGTAAGCTTGCCAGTAATGAATATACGCAAAAACTGGCCGGCACATCCGTGCGTTTCGCTTATGGCCCGGCGGCAATCGGTTTTGACTGGGCGCACGCCAAATCACCGGCCGGTCATGCTGATCATCGATTTCGTATCGGGCGCGCAAAATTTGAAAAATTAAATCAATTTGAGCTGGGTATGAAATATCATCTGACGGAACAACATAAAGTCTATGCCGAATACCTTTGGGGCACCGGCGAGACAAAAGGAAAGGCCGACGGCGATTTTAGCGGATGGTTTCTGGGCGCCGATCATAAATTTAATCAATATGTTGTGATTTATGTTGAGGGCGGTACTTTCAAAACCAAACAGGCGGGCAATACGCTTGAAAAAGAAAAACGCATCGCATTGGGATCGCGCGTTTATTTCTGATAATCGCTGGCGGTCAAAACGATCTGTTAGATTAAAATTTCATATGGAAATCATAAAGTTATTTAGCATAACAATAACAAAGGCGGTAAATTCACCGCCTTTTTATGCCGTAATGCTGATTTGTTTGCGCTATAGTGCGTCCGCAATCGGCGGATAATGATGATAGCCTAACTGTTCGGACACTTTTTTACCGGCATATTGCAGCAGACTGACCAGATGCGGCAGTTGTTCTTCTTTAAAACGGATGGTTGGTAACGAAATAGAAATGCCGGCGATAATTTTCCCGAACCGGTTATACACCGGCGCGGCGATACATCTTAAGCCCGGTTCCTGTTCTTCATTATCTTCCGCATAATGCTGGCGCCGCACTTTATCCAGTTCCTGCTCGAGCTGCTCGATATTTTCCAGCGTTTTTTCGGTATGTTTGATGAAAACGACGTCTTTCAGTATTTCCTGCACTTCCGCATTACTGTAATCGGACAGCAGCACTTTTCCGATCGCGGTACTGTATAACGGATTGCGTCGCCCGATACGGGAGTGCATTCTTAAGCTGTAGTTGGAATCGATTTTGTGCAAATAAATGATTTCATTGCCCTCTAACATGCCTAAGTGCAGCGTTTCATTCGTTTGCTTGGCAATGTGGGCCATTTCCTTATTGGCCAATGTGATTAAATCCACATATTCCAAGGATTTGGCGCCGACCTCAAACAGCTTTAAGGTTAAGCTGTATTTATCCGTTTCACCTTCCTGCGAGACGAATCCCAGCGTTTTCATGGTCTGCAAAAAACGGTATGTCGTACTTTTAGACATCATTAATCGTTGTGCCAGATCGGTAATACCGATTTCTTTTTGTTCGGCCAGCGCCTCAATAATTCCAAAAACCTTTAATACTGAAGAGACTGCTTCCGGTTGCGTTTCTTTTTCCATGGTGTTCCACACGTCATATATGATTATGGTTGAACGAAATTCTGCTATAAATGGTACAAATAATAGCATAAAAAGTTTTTTTTAGAAAAAAACTTACGCGAGCAGAAAATTAATCTTAAAATTGAAATATTGTTTCATATTTATTGTAATATATTTTTATTTGAGTATAATGCCTATCATACAGAGGAAATAGCGAATATGCTATTTCGCCTGAATTCAACATACTCAACCCAAAGGAGACACAAGATGAACTTATTTGATCTAACCGGAAAAGTCGCCGTAGTCACCGGTTGCAACACCGGCCTCGGACAAGGTATGGCATTAGGTTTGGCACAGGCCGGCTGTCATATTGTCGGTGTTAATCTGGTCGAGCCGTTAGAAACGAAAGCAAAAATTGAAGCGGCAGGGCGTCAATTCGTGAATATTGAGGCAAACCTGATGAAGCAGGACGACCTGGCCGGCATCATCGAAAAAGCCGTTGCGGCATTCGGTAAAATTGATATTTTAGTCAACAACGCCGGCATTATCCGTCGTGAAGATGCGATTGATTTCAGCGAACAAAACTGGGACGACGTCATTAATATCAACTTAAAAACCGTGTTCTTCCTGTCGCAATTGGCGGCAAAACAGTTTATTAAGCAAGGTCACGGCGGTAAAATCATCAACGTTGCGTCAATGCTTTCATTCCAGGGCGGTATCCGCGTGCCTTCCTATACGGCCTCAAAAAGTGCGGTGATGGGGATTACCCGCGCCATGGCGAACGAATGGGCGAAATATCATATTAATGTAAACGCGGTGGCGCCGGGCTATATGGCAACCGACAATACCGCCGCTTTGCGTGCCGATGAAGCCCGCAGCAAAGAAATTTTAGACCGCATTCCTGCCGGTCGCTGGGGAACGCCGAGCGATTTAGTCGGCCCGTGCGTATTTCTGGCTTCCGCCGCGGGGGATTATGTGAATGGTTATACCGTTGCGGTTGACGGCGGCTGGCTGGCAAGATAACGCCGCACCGCAATAATTCGTTTTCGATTCAATTAATTAATAGGTGAATATAATGAAAATTGCATTAATGATGGAAAACAGTCAGGCAGCCAAAAATGCGATGATACTGAAAGAATTAAAAAATGTGGTCGATCCGAAAGGCTACGAAGTGTTTAACGTCGGGATGTCCGATGAAAATGATCATCACCTGACCTACATTCATTTAGGGATTATGGCCAGCATTCTGCTTAATGCGAAAGCGGTGGATTTTGTGGTTACCGGCTGCGGCACCGGCCAAGGCGCGATGATGTCGCTTAATATTCATCCGGGCGTGGTATGCGGCTACTGCCTCGACCCCACCGATGCGTTCCTGTTCTGCCAGATTAATAACGGCAATGCGTTGGCCTTAGCCTTTGCCAAAGGGTTCGGCTGGGGCGCGGAATTAAATGTGCGTTATATGTTCGAAAAAGCCTTTACCGGTGTGTATGGCGAAGGCTACCCGGCGGAACGTAAAGAACCGCAGGTGCGCAACGCCGGTATTTTAAACCAAGTCAAAAGTGCGGTGGTAAAAGATAACTATTTGGATACCTTACGCGCCATTGACCCGGCATTAGTGAAAACGGCGGTCAGCGGCGAACGTTTCCAGCAATGTTTCTTCGCCCATTGCCAAGACAAAGAAATCGAACGGTTCGTCCGCGATATTCTGGCTAACTAATCAATGTGCAGCAAACCTGTTTATCCCGCATAAGCAGGTTTGTTTGCATCGGGAGCAGGCAATGAAAAAAATCGCGATTATCGGCGAATGTATGATTGAACTGAACGGCGAACCGTTCGGCAAGATGCGCCAGACTTACGGCGGCGATACGCTGAATACGGCGACTTATTTAGCGCGCGTCAGCTCAAGCCGGCAGTTTGACATTCACTATGTGTCGGTATTGGGCACGGATAAACTCAGTCAAGGCATGCTTCATCACTGGCAGGATGACCATATTCGTACCGATCTGGTCTTGCGCGATGAACGCCGACAGCCGGGATTGTATCTGATTCAGCTCGACCGGCAGGGCGAACGCACGTTTCTTTACTGGCGCAATCAGTCCGCCGCCCGCTATTTATTGCAGCATAACGATTATCCCCGGATTCTGGCACAGCTGGAACAGATGGATATGATTTATCTGAGCGGGATTTCGCTGGCCATTTTACCGCCGCCGGATCGCATCACCTTCATCGGCCAGCTTAAACGGCTGGCGCAGCAAGGGGTTGAAATTGCGTTTGACAGTAATTATCGCCCGAATTTATGGGCGTCGTTAGAAGAAACGCAGCAAATTTATACCGCACTTTTGCCCTTTGTCAGTCTGGCATTGGTCACCTTTGACGACGAACAGGCCGTCTGGCAGGATGAAAACGCACGACACACCGTCCGCCGACTGAAAGCCTCGGGCGTCAAAACCGTGGTGGTGAAACAAGGTAAGTGCGGTGCGTTTTTCAGCAGTTTTAGCGGCGAAGAACAACATATCGAGGCGGCTACCGTTGAAAACGTGGTTGACACCACCTCGGCGGGCGATGCGTTTAACGCCGGATTTTTAAACGGCTATCTGCAAAATAAACCCTTAGCTTGCTGCTGCCGGCAAGGTAATGCGCTGGCCGGCGTGGTTATCCGGCATAAGGGCGCGATTATCGACCAAGCCGCGACCGCACATTTTATTCATCAGTTTAATTAGGAACCTGTTATGAGTGATACGACAGCACAACTTATTGACAAACTGGCGCAGCTGAAAGTGGTGCCGGTGATTGCCCTGGAGCAGGCGGAAGATATTCTGCCGCTTGCCGATACTTTGGCGGCCAACGGCTTGCCGGTGGTGGAAATCACATTCCGTTCCGCGGCGGCGGAAGCGGCGATTCGACTGCTGCGCCGGCATAATCCGGCCATTTTGATCGCCGCCGGTACGGTACTAACGCCGGATCAGGTGGTACGCGCCAAAAATGCCGGTGCGGATTGTATCGTCACACCGGGCTTTAACCCGCGCATCGTACGGCTGTGTCAGGCGCTGAATATTCCCGTCACACCGGGCGTGAACAATCCGATGGCGATTGAAGCGGCGCTGGAAATGGGGATCCGCGCCGTCAAATTCTTCCCGGCGGAAGCCAGCGGCGGCGTGAAAATGATCAAAGCGCTGCTCGGCCCTTATGCGCAATTACAAATCATGCCTACTGGTGGGATCAATGTGCATAATATTAACGATTATCTGGCAATCCCAAATATCGTTGCCTGCGGCGGCTCCTGGTTTGTGGACAAATCGTTGATCGCCGCGAAAAACTGGGACGAAATCGGACGTCTGGTGCGCGAAGTGGTTAATCTGGTGAAATGTTAGCGAAATAAGGAGACAGGATGTTTGTCTATAACAAAACTATTCCGCTTGAGGATCTCGGCGGCGGCGTAAAACGTAAAATTCTCGCTTACAGTGAGAATATTATGGCGGTGGAAGTGCATTTTGAACAGGGTGCCGTCGGCGCGATGCACAATCACCCGCACGAACAATTAACTTATGTGTTATCCGGCAGTTTTGAATTTACTATCGGTGATGAGACCAAAACCGTCAATGCCGGTGATGTGTTATACAAAGCGCCGAACGTGATGCACGGTTGTGTCTGCCTGCAACCGGGTGTGCTGCTGGATACGTTCACCCCAATGAGACAGGATTTTATCAAATAAAAACTACACCGCACTTTTCGCTTTTGCATTGGGCGCTGTTATTTTGCCGAAAACACACAACATTTTGGGTGTAAGATCGTGCATATCTGCATTTAATCACAAACACTTGTCGGGCGGTATCATACCGCCTTTTTTTATCTTTTTGGTGAAATCTAAAATATCAATTCTTTAAAAATAAAATTATATTTCAAATTTAAGATAGTGATCACATTTTTTCCTTTTTAGCCGTGGTACATTGTCGGCGCTTAATCGAATTATCAACAGGGTTATCCATGTTTTCCTGTACCGATGCGATTAGGAATACCTCACACCGCCAAACACTATGTCATCACAGCTGATAGGCGATTTTTTACAGGATCAGCATATCGGTTGTATTTAACGGAAATTCAGGAGATTATTTATGTCCAATAAAACGCTGGCTTCTCTTTTTTATTTCGTATTATTCTCGGCATCCGGCATGAGCGCCGCGGTCAACCCGAGTGATCTGGTATGGAAAAGTGTCACTTTCGGTCAATCTACCGATTTAAACTTCGGTTCGACCATTCTGCCGGAAAAGGTCGGCATCAATCAAACCACCGTAAACGGCATGCCGGTAAAAGACGGCGCATTAGCGCCCCGTTTTACCATTGAAAGCCGCGGCGGCAAGCTGGCGAATTCTCATGAAGGGGTTACTTATTATTATACCGAACTGCCGATTAATACGAATTTTGTGATTTCGGCCGATGTGTATCTCGATCAGCTCGGGCCGGAAACCGGCGCCAAACCGAACCGTCAGGAAGGCGCCGGCATTATGGTGCGCGATATTATCGGCAAACCGAGAGACGTCCCGCAGCCCGTCGGTTATGAGGAATTTCCCGCCGCGTCCAATATGGTGATGAATTTATTACGCAGCAATGCCAGAGAGCATAACGGTAAAGTGAATATCAACGCCTCTTACCGCGAGGGTATTAAAGAACCGTGGGGCAGTGCGGGGAATAAATTAGTCCGCGAAGATTATGCGGAAGGCATTGATTTTAATCACCGGCAGTTACGGTTAACGCTGGAAAAAAATGATCAGGGTTTTGTTCTCACCTCTCGCCAGGGTGAGCAAGAGTATAAAAAGGTGTTGGATAACGTGAATCCGGGTATTCTCGCCAATCAGAATGCGCAAAAACAATATTTGGGCTTCTTTGCCTCCCGCAATGCGAAAATTACCGTGGAGAATGTCGAGTTGCGGTTAAGCGAGGGGAAAAGCGTGGCGCCGGCTCAATTTACGCCAAAAACATTGCCGTTAATTGTCAGCATTGAATCGCCTCGCAAGGCGTCCGGCACGGAGTATGTTTTTCAGGCGCGGGCGAATTATGACGGACGGTTCGTGCTGACCCAGGACGGCAAACGGATATTGACGTCATCCTTAATTAAAGCCGGTGAATTTATGCCGCACAATCTTAAATTGGATCGCAACAAAACCGAAATAAGGGTGCAATTCATACCGCAAGCAAACCTTAAGGAGAAAGGCTTTGAGACGACGTTCAGCATTGAACGATCTCATATCAAACAGCCTGACTTATTATATGTCGCCCCGAACGGTACGGCGGGCGGCGACGGCTCGGCACAAAAACCGTTGGATTTAAGCACCGCACTTCAGCTGTTAGCGCCGGGCGGTACTATTCAGTTACAGCCGGGTGAGTATCCCGCCATTGAAATCCGTGCCGAGAGCAGCGGCTTAAAAGGCGCGTTGAAAACCCTTAAAGGGGTGAAAAATCAGGTGAAATTTGTCGGCGAACTACAGCATAAAGCCAGCTTCTGGAATGTGGAAGATATTGAAGTGGACGGCGCCAGTCTGATCGTTCACGGCAGTTATAACCATTTCAACAATATCGTTACGCACGGTGCGCCGGATACCGGCTTCCAGATTACGTCGCCGGAAAAAATCGGCAGACCGTTATGGGCCAGTCATAACATTGTAACCGACAGCATCAGTTTTAATAATATGGATGATTCCCAAATCAACGCCGACGGTTTTGCGGCGAAAATGCGGGTCGGCGACGGTAATACTTTTATTCGTTGTATCTCGCACCATAACATTGACGACGGCTGGGATCTGTTCAACAAAGTGGAAGACGGCCCGAACGGTGTCGTCACGATTAAAGATTCCATCGCGTTTATGAACGGACAAACCCTGACGGTGAAAAGTAAAAGCGCTTCTATCGGTAACGGTTTTAAACTGGGCGGCGAAGGCATTCCGGTGCCGCATGTGATCACAAACAGTCTTGCCTTCCGAAACAATATGGACGGTTTTACTGATAACTTTAATCCGGGCACGTTCACCGTGGCGGATAACGTCGCGATTGACAATAAACGCTTTAATTTTCTGTTCAGAAAAAGCCCGTATGAAAAAGGCCCGAAACAAGGCACTTTCACGCATAACCGTTCTTTCCGTTTCCATCAGGCAAGTCAGTATCCGGATGTGGTAAACGGTGACGTAGTAATCGATAACGCTTTTTTAGCGACGACGGACATGACGCCGGTGCAAACCGATGTGATGCAAAAACTGCGGGAATTAACTCAGATAGCGTTTTCTGACGATAACAGCGGTCTGGAAGAGGTGAAGAAAATTCAACAATTATTGCGTTAATTCATCGAGTTATTCCGCTAAAATAACAGGGCATCAGATTTACTGCCCTGTTTTTATTTGGGGCGCCAATAAATTTTATCAACAAAACAAAACACATAAAATTAAAATACAAAACATTGAATCTATAAAAATAAAACAATGTTTTAAATAATAGATATTGATCACATTTTTTTATTTTCTTCTATGCTAAATTGAACGCCGGTAATAAGACATTATTGGAGGCGTTATCTCATGACTATTGATTATTTAGTGATAGCCGGTTACTTCTGTATCATTGTGGCAATCAGCTTAGTATTTAAAAAAATGGCCAGTAACAGTACCAGTGATTACTTCCGCGGCGGCGGTAAAATGTTGTGGTGGATGGTCGGCGGTACTGCATTTATGACCCAGTTCTCCGCCTGGACCTTCACCGGCGCGGCCGGTAAAGCGTTTACCGACGGTTTATCCGTTATCGCGGTGTTTGTGGGCAATATGGTCGCTTATGTTTTCGCGTATTTCTATTTTGCCAAACGCTTTCGACAAATGCGCGTCGATACGCCGACAGAAGCCGTCGGACGTCGTTTCGGTGCAACGAATGAGCAATTCTTTACTTGGGTGATCATCCCGCTCAGCGTAATTAATGCCGGAGTGTGGCTGAACGGTTTATCCGTTTTCGCTTCTGCGGTATTTGATGCGGATATCACCGTCACCATTTATGTCACTGGTATTTCGGTATTATTAGTGTCTTTGCTCAGCGGTGCCTGGGGTGTGGTGGCATCCGATTTTGTACAAATGCTGGTGGTTGCCGTCATTTCCGTTGCCTGTGCCGTCGTCGGATTAGTCGTCGTCGGCGGGCCGGGTGAAATCATTGAAAAATTCCCGGGCGGTTTTGTTTCCGGCCCGGATATGAATTATCCGTTGATTCTTGTGTGTACCTTCCTGTTTTTTATCGTAAAACAGTTACAAAGTATCAACAATATGCAGGAATCTTACCGCTTTTTAAACGCAAAAGATTCCAACAACGCCAGCAAAGCCGCGATCTTTGCCTTACTGCTGATGTTATTCGGTACGATTATCTGGTTTATTCCCCCTTGGGTTACCGCAATTATTTATCCGGATGCGGCGCAGGCTTATCCGGAACTGGGCAAAAAAGCCTCGGATGCGGTCTATCTGGTCTTTGCGCGTAATGTGATGCCGATCGGTACCGTCGGATTATTAATGGCGGGGTTATTCGCCGCCACCATGTCATCCATGGACTCCGCGTTAAACCGCAACTCCGGTGTGTTTGTGCGCAGCTTTTATTCACCCATTGTGCGGAAAGGCAAAGCGGACGATAAAGAATTATTACGCGCCGGTCAAATTGTGTGCATTGTGAACGGTATTTTGGTTATCTTAATGGCACAATTTTTCAACTCATTGAAACATTTGAGCTTATTCGAATTAATGATGCAGGTTGCAACCTTGTTGCAATCCCCGATTCTGGTGCCGCTATTCTTGGGCATTATTATCCGTAAAACACCGAAATGGGCGCCTTGGGCCACCGTAGTATTCGGGATGTTCGTGTCATGGTCGGTGGTGCAAGTCTTCACTCCGCAATATGTCGCAAGCTGGTTCGGCGTAGAAGATTTAACCAAACGGGAAATTTCCGAACTTAAGGTCATCATCACCATCGCGGCGCATTTATTCTTTACCGCCGGCTTCTTCTGTTTAACCATGCTGTTCTATAAAGAAGACAACGATGACAACAAAGCAAGACGAATCGCCTTCTTTAACGATGTGGATCGCGAATGTATCGCCGTAGAAGGTCAGGATGAAATCGACCGTGTCCAGCGTCAAAAACTCAGTACGTTAGTATTGATTATGGCGGCAGGTTTATTATTAATGGTATTTATTCCGAATCCGATGTGGGGCAGAATACTGTTTGCGGGCTGTGCGTTGGCTATCTTTGCGGTCGGTTACGGATTAAAACGCAGCGCGGCAATCAAATAAATTTCATTTGCGGCAATAAACCGGCGTCGGCTCGTTTATTGCCCGCCTGATGATAAACCAGATTAAGGACGTATTTATGGCTAAAGGAAACACAATCCGCTTGCAGTTCGAATCGTTTACGGATTCGGATACGCAAACTAAAATCACCCGTCTGACGCCGAAAGCGGTCAGCTGTCACCGCAATTATTTCTATCAGAAATGCTTTACCAAAGACGGCAATAAGTTACTGTTTGCCGGTGATTTTGACGGCAATCGCAATTATTATCTGCTGGATCTGCCGACGCAAACGGCAACCCAACTGACCGAAGGAAAGGGCGATAATACTTTCGGCGGTTTTATCGCCGCGGACGATAACTCCTTTTTCTATGTCAAAAATGAATCCAGTTTACGGCAGGTGGATTTGCACACGCTGGAAGAAAAGGTGATTTACACCGTGGATGAAAAATGGAAAGGTTATGGCACTTGGGTGGCCAATTCCGACTGCACGAAACTGGTGGGAATCGAAATTCTGAAATCCTGCTGGCAACCGTTGACCGACTGGGATAAATTCAAAGCCTTTTATCATACGCATCCCACTTGCCGTTTAATTAAAGTGGATATTTTAACCGGCGAACTGGCTGTGGTGCATCAGGATAACGTGTGGCTCGGTCATCCGACTTATCGCCCGTTTGACGACAGCATTATCGGATTCTGCCATGAAGGCCCGCATGATTTGGTGGATGCCCGCATGTGGTTTATCGATCAAGACGGCAGCAACCTCAGAAAAGCCAAAACACACCGGCCGGGCGAATCCTGCACCCATGAATTCTGGGTACCGGACGGCTCGAAAATGATTTATGTGTCTTATTTTAAAGGGCAAACCGAACGTGTGATTTACAGTGTCGATCCGGTGAGCTTAGACAATACCCGTCTGATGACTATGCCGCCGTGCTCACATTTAATGAGTAATTTCAACGGAAATTTACTGATTGGCGACGGTTGCGATGCGCCGGTCGATGTTGATGACAGCAACAGTTATCATATCGAAAATGATCCGTTCCTGTATCTGTTCGATATCGCCAAACAACGTATCGTTAAAGTCGCCAAACACAATTCGTCCTGGAAAGTGCTGGACGGCGATCGCCAAATCACCCATCCGCATCCATCATTTAACCCGGATGATAGCGCCGTATTATTCGGCAGTGATTTTGAAGGTAAACCGGCAATTTATCTGGCGGATATCAGCCAAATAACCGGCTAATTCTGTACGGAAAAAATAATGAAAAAAACGACCGCACTTTTTCAACCCAAGTGCGGTCGTTTTTTCGAGCGTTTTGAGGCATATAACAGAAAAAATCGGCGCGTGAACAATGCGTTATGCGACGCGCAGATTTTTGGCAACGATCCGGGCAGGTTTTGCCCGGAGTTATGGCGCAATGATGCGCTTGTGTTATTGCGTGGCAACGATTTTTCCATCGACCGCATCAATGCTCACCGCTTTACCCGGCAGCAATTTGCCGGATAAAATCTGTTGCGCCAGCGGATTTTCCACCTCGTTTTGGATGGCGCGTTTAAGCGGTCTTGCGCCGTAAACCGGGTCGTAACCGATTTCACTGATGAAATCCAGCGCGTTATCGGTAAACCGGATTTGATAGCCGTGACCGTCCATCCGTTTGACCAGCCGTGCCAGCTGAATCTGCGCAATGGCTTTGATGTTGGCTTTACCAAGCGGGTGGAATACCACGGTTTCATCAATACGGTTGATGAATTCCGGGCGGAAATGCTGACTGACCACGCTCATGACCAGCTGTTTCATTTCGCCGTAGGTTTCGTTGGTACCGCCCTGAATCAAATCGGAACCCAGATTCGAGGTCATGATCACGACCGTGTTGCGGAAATCCACCGTTCTGCCCTGACCGTCGGTTAAACGACCGTCATCCAGCACTTGCAGCAGAATATTAAACACATCGTGATGGGCTTTTTCCACTTCATCAAGCAGAATCACGGAATACGGCCGACGGCGCACCGCTTCGGTCAGATAACCGCCTTCTTCATACCCCACATAGCCCGGAGGCGCGCCCACTAAACGGGAAACGCTGTGTTTTTCCATAAACTCGGACATATCGATCCGCACCATGGCGTTTTCGTCGTCAAACATAAAATTCGCCAGGGTTTTGCACAATTCGGTTTTACCCACCCCGGTCGGCCCTAAAAACAGGAATGAGCCGATCGGACGGTTCGGATCCGATAATCCGGCACGGCTGCGGCGAATCGCGTTTGCCACCGCCACGACGGCTTCGTCCTGACCGACCACGCGTTTATGCAGTTCGTTTTCCATGCGCAACAGTTTTTCTTTTTCGCCTTCCATCATGCGTGAAACCGGAATGCCGGTGGCGCGGGAGAGCACCTCGGCGATTTCTTCGTCGGTGACACGATAACGCAGCAAGGTCATCTCCTTACCTTCGGAGGTTTCCGCCTGCGCCAGCTGTTTTTCCAGTGACGGAATCACGCCGTATTGCAATTCGGACATGCGGTTTAAATCACCGGCACGCCGCGCCTGTTCCAGTTGGGTGCGCGCGTTTTCCAGTTCCGCCTTAACATGCTGCGTGCCGGATAGGGCGGCTTTTTCACTTTTCCACACCTCTTCCAGTTCGGCATATTCCCGTTCTTTTTCCGCCAGTTCTTTTTCCAGCATGTCTAGCCGTTTACGGCTGGCGTCATCGTCTTCTTTCTGCAATGCCTGCTGTTCCAGTTTCAACTGGATAATACGGCGATCCAGCCGATCCAGCGGTTGCGGTTTGGAATCGATTTCCATCCGGATACTGGAGGCCGCTTCGTCGATTAAGTCGATGGCTTTATCCGGCAGCTGACGGTCGGAAATATAGCGGTGAGAAAGGGTTGCCGCCGCGACGATCGCCGGGTCGGTGATCTGCACATGATGGTGAATTTCATAGCGCTCTTTCAGCCCGCGCAGGATCGCAATGGTATCTTCAACACTCGGTTCGTCCACAAACACTTTTTGGAAACGGCGTTCCAGCGCGGCGTCTTTTTCAATATACTGACGATATTCGTCTAATGTGGTGGCGCCCACGCAGTGCAGTTCACCGCGCGCCAGCGACGGTTTCAGCAGGTTGCCCGCATCCATCGCGCCGTCGGTTTTACCGGCACCGACCATGGTGTGAATTTCGTCGATAAACAAAATAATCCGGCCTTCTTCTTTCGCCAGTTCGTTTAACACGGCTTTCAAACGTTCCTCAAATTCCCCGCGGTATTTCGCCCCGGCGATCAGCGCGCCCATATCCAGCGACAGCACCCGTTTGTTTTTCAGCCCTTCCGGCACTTCACCGTTGACGATACGCTGCGCCAATCCTTCCACAATGGCGGTTTTCCCCACGCCCGGTTCGCCGATAAGCACCGGATTGTTTTTGGTACGGCGTTGCAGCACCTGAATGGTGCGGCGGATTTCCTCATCACGGCCAATCACCGGATCAAGCTTCCCGCTTTCCGCCCGGGCGGTTAAATCAATGGTATATTTTTCCAATGCCTGACGGCTGTCTTCCGCATTCTGGTCGTTCACCTGTTGTCCTCCGCGTATGTGTTCAATCGCTTGCTGTAAACGTTCTTTTTTTGCACCGCACTTGCGCAGTATATCGCCCAAACTGCCTTTATCGTCCAGCACCGCCAATAAAAACAGCTCGGAAGAAATAAATTTATCCTGCTTTTGCTGCGCCAGTTTATCGCACAGATTGAGTAAATTCAGCAGCGCGCGTGAAATCTGCACATCGCCGCCGTTGCCCGAAACCTGCGGCAGACGATTCAGCTCTGCGTTTAACTCGTTACGCAATAAGGCGAGATTGACCCCGCCGGCGGTTAAAATCGGCGCCACCGAGCCGCCCTGCTGATTGAGCAGCGCGCTCATTAAATGCACCGGTTCAATAAATTGATTATCCTTCCCCAATGCCAGAGACTGCGCTTCCGCCAGTGCCTGTTGAAATTTGGTGGTAAATTTTTCAATATTCATAAAATCCTCCGTTCGATGTTCATTCCGTATAAACGGACGTCTCATTGATGGAATGTAAGTAATACCTAATTTGCCGATTTCAAGGCACAGTGACGAATATTTTTAAATAAAATCTATTAATTTGAAAAATTCAATAGGGAACACTTTACATCGAAAGCAATGATTATTTACTCATTATCGGTTGCTGATTATAATGCGGGGCAATCGCGACGAATTTTTAAGGACGGAAACATGCAGTTTTCCAAAATGCACGGGCTGGGTAATGATTTTGTGGTGGTGGATGCCGTCACGCAAAACGTTTATTTCCCGACCGAAACCATCAAAAAACTGGCGGATCGCCACCGCGGTATCGGCTTTGACCAATTGCTGATTGTCGAACCGCCTTATGATCCCGAACTGGATTTTCACTACCGCATTTTCAATGCCGACGGCAGCGAAGTGGCGCAATGCGGCAACGGCGCACGCTGTTTCGCCCGTTTTGTCACGTTAAAGGGGCTGACCAATAAAAAAGAGATTGCGGTCAGTACGGCGAAGGGCAAAATGCTGCTCAGCGTAAAAGAAGACGGCACGGTTCGCGTTAATATGGGCGAGCCGGTGTGGGAGCCGGCGAAAATTCCGTTTAGCGCCAATAAATTCGAGAAAAATTATATTCTGCGCACGGCGATCCAGACCGTGCTGTGCGGCGCGGTGTCGATGGGTAATCCGCATTGCGTAGTGCAGGTGGAGGATATCAGCCGCGCCAATGTGGCGCAGCTCGGGCCATTGCTGGAAAGCCACGAACGTTTTCCGGAGCGGGTGAACGCCGGTTTTATGCAGGTGGTGGCGCGCGATCATATTAAACTGCGGGTTTACGAACGCGGCGCGGGCGAAACGCAGGCGTGCGGCAGCGGTGCCTGTGCCGCCGTGGCGGTGGGGATTATGCAGGGCTTGCTGGATTCGCGCGTGCAGGTGGATTTACCCGGCGGCAGCCTGACCATTGAATGGGCGGGCGAAGGCCGGCCGCTGTATATGACCGGCGATGCCACCCATGTTTATGACGGCGTGATAAGACTGTAAAAACGTGCGAAAAATCCACCGCACTTTTATCGTGCCGATAAGTGATAAGGTGATCAGAATGAACGAGCCATTAACCGAACAGCAAATCGCACAATACCTCGAACAGCATCCGGATTTTTTCGCCTCTCATCTGGCGCTGCTGGACAGCCTACAGGTTAACCACAGGCAGCAGGGGACGCTGTCATTAATTGAGGTGCAGCTGGAACGTCAGCGCCAACGCATAAAAGAACTGGAAAGCGAGCTGGCCTTTTTCGGCAGGCTGGCGAATCAGGAACAGGATATTTTTCTGGCCTTAATGCCGTTGCAGCAACAACTTAGCGCCTGCCGGCAGCTGAGCGACGGCGTTGCGGTGCTCAATCGTTGGGCGCAAAAATGGGAACTGCAACAGGCGAAAATTCTGCTATTTAATGACAGCTGGCAAAAACACGCCGCCATCGGCGAACCCTACTGGCTGGATCGCAACGCTTTCGAGCTCATCCGGCTGGAACGTTTCGGTCTGCGCCATTTTTATCTCGGTCAAATGAGCAACCGGGAAAAAAGCCTGTTATTTCTGCCGGAAGAATTTCCCGTCGGCTCGGTGGCGTGCTGTTTGCTGGGCGCCAAAACCGGCGTCAAACCGACCGCACTTTTGCTGTTCAGCGCTCATGACAGGCTGCATTTTCACAACGGGCAGGATACCACTTTTCTCAAACACTTAGTGGATATTGTCACCTTGCATCTACAACGCTGGCTGGCCAATTATGCGGAGAATCTGTAATGCAGGCGCTGCTGCAAAGCTATTGGAATTATCTGCGCATTGAGCGTCAGCTCAGCCCGCATACGCTGAGTAATTACCAGCGCCAGCTGACGCGCATCGTCGAATTGTTGCGGCAAAACGGTATTGAGAGCTGGCGACAGGTGACGCCAAGCGTGGTGCGGTTTATTCTGGCGCAAAGCCGCAAAGACGGGCTGCACGAAAAAAGCCTTGCCCTGCGCTTATCTGCGCTGCGCCGCTTTCTCGGCTATCTGGTCAGCCAAGGGGAGTTGCAAGTTAATCCCGCCGTCGGTATTTCGGCACCGAAGCAGGCCAAACATTTACCCAAAAACATTGATGCGGAGCAGGTGCAGCGGCTGCTTGCCAATGACAGCAAAGACCCCATTGATCTGCGCGATAAAGCCATGATCGAGCTGATGTACAGCGCCGGTTTGCGTTTATCGGAATTACAGGGATTAAATCTGAACAGTATTCATACCCGCGTACGAGAAGTGCGGGTGATCGGGAAAGGCAATAAAGAACGGATCTTACCCTTCGGGCGCTATGCCCTGCACGCCATTCAGCAATGGCTGAAAGTGCGGTTGTTATTTAATCCGAAAGATGACGCCCTGTTTGTCAGCGCACTCGGCAACCGCATCTCGCACCGCGCCATTCAGAAACGCATGGAAATCTGGGGCATCCGGCAAGGGCTGAACAGCCATTTAAACCCGCATAAACTGCGCCACTCCTTCGCCACCCATATGCTGGAAAACAGCTCGGATCTGCGCGCGGTACAGGAATTGCTGGGGCACAGCAATCTGTCCACCACTCAGATCTACACCCATTTGGATTTTCAGCATCTGGCTCAGGTTTATGATGCCGCCCATCCGCGCGCCAAACGCAAAAAATAGGAAAACCGCATGAAATTCTACCGCACTTTACAGCCTTTTAAGGTGATTAGCTTTGATTTGGACGATACGTTGTATGACAATTCGGCGGTGATTCGTGTGGCCGAACAGCGTTGTATCGACAGCCTGCGCGCGCTCAGCGGACTGGCGCAGCTGGACGGCGCAGACTGGTTGCAGTGGAAAACCCGCATCGCCGCGCAACATCCGCGGCTAAGCGAAGATGTTACCGCCTGGCGTCTGGAAACCATGCGGGCGCTGCTGGCATGTCACGGTAAAAGTGCGGTGGAAATTCAGCGCATTGCCGAACAAACCATGCAGCATTTTTTGCAATGGCGACATAACATTCGCGTTGCGCCGCACCATATCGCCCTGCTGAACCGTTTGGCGCAGCAGTATAAACTGGCGGCCATCACCAACGGCAATGTGGAGCCGGAACGTATCGGGCTGAGTCAGTTTGATTTGATTTTACGCGGCGGCGTGCAGGGGCGGGCGAAACCGCATCCGGATTTATTCCGCCGTACTGCGGCGTATTTTCATCTGCCGGCGTCACAAATTCTGCATGTCGGCGACAGTCTGCTGACGGATGTGCAGGGCGCGCTGCAGGCGGGATGCCAAGCGGTGTGGCTTAATCTGTCGGGCAATTCCCTGAATCGGTTTGCCGAATGCCGGCTTTTGCCGACGGTGGAAATTGAGGCGCTAGACCGATTGTGCGCGATAACGCGCATTTAACGCCCGCTAAGCGTCCCCTGTTCGATAATAATGCCGACACTGCGCGCCTGCGCGACGGCGTCCGGTTTGCGCAGCTTCAGGCGCAGCCATGAGATGCCGAAGCGTTGTCTGAGCCGGGCGGCGACCTCATAAGCCACCCGTTCGATTAACAAAAAAGGTTTTGATTGCACATAATCAATAATAAATTCGCTCACTTCGGCATAATTCAGACAATATTCCACGCTGTCGGTTTGCGCCGCCTGCCGGCTGTCCCACGCCATTTCAATATCAAACAGCAGTTGTTGTTTGATTTGCTGCTCCCAGTCATACACGCCGATTTGCGCATAGACGCTTAATTCTTCAATAAAAATGCGATCGATCAAGTTGTCCCTCGGTTGCGTGAAATTCTATTAGGATTATGCTATCAACTTTATGTACAATAGACGAACAAAATTTTTTCATTTATCTACATTGGAGATTGCCGATGAGCGTTTTCGCCCTCTGTTATATGCTGTTTGCTTATTTATTAGGCTCGATTTCCAGTGCAATCTTACTTTGCCGTGTATTCGGATTGCCTGATCCGCGCGATGCCGGCTCACATAATCCCGGCGCCACCAATGTGCTGCGTATCGGCGGCCGCGGGGTCGCCTTAAGCGTGCTGATATTCGATATGCTGAAAGGGATGTTGCCGGTGTGGCTGGGATATTATTTGGGGCTTAGCCATTTCGAACTGGGCATGGTCGCGCTGGGCGCCTGTTTAGGGCATATTTTTCCGCTGTTTTTCAAATTCAAAGGCGGGAAAGGGGTCGCCACCGCATTCGGTGCCATTGCGCCGATTAGCTGGTCGGTGGCGGGTTCTATGCTCGGCACTTGGCTGCTGGTGTTTTTAATCAGCGGTTATTCTTCCCTCAGCGCCGTGCTCACCGCTTTGCTGGTGCCGTTTTATGTATGGTGGTTTAAGCCGGAATTCACTTTTCCTGTCGCGTTGGTGTGCTGTCTGCTGATTTACCGTCATCATGATAATATTCAGCGTTTATGGCGCGGACAGGAAGATAAAATGTGGCATAAATTACGAAAAAAATAACCGCACTTTATGGCGGCAATGTTATGTTTCCGTAAACCAAATCAACGACGCCATGCGCCCCGTTTGCTTATCGCGGCGGAAAGAAAAGAAATCCGTTGCCTGCCGGTAAGTACAATGCTCGCCGCCGCTAATGTGTCGCACGCCGACATGCCTCAGGCGCTGAGCGGCCAGACAGTACAAATCACACAAGTATTTTCCCGCCGCATCGGGATCCGGCATAAACGCAGTTTCCGCTTCGGCATCGTGCGCCATAAACCGCTCCGCCACATCAGCGCCGACCTGAAAACACGCCGGCCCAATAGCCGGCCCCAGCCAAGCGATAATATCTTCGCGCGGACATTGAAAATGCTTTACGGTTTGTTCCAGTACGCCGTCGCACAAGCCCCGCCAGCCGGCATGAGCCGCGGCAACCTGGGTGCCTTGTCGATCGCACAACAGCACCGGCAGGCAGTCGGCGGTCATCACTACACAAACCTGATTCGGCTGCGCGCTGTAGGCAGCGTCCGCGGGCGGTATATCGCCCCTATAAGGCAATCTAATCACATTCGTACCGTGAACCTGATTGAGAAATACGGGCGCTTGCGGCAGGCCGAACCGTTCGGTCAGCAAAGTGCGGTTAATTTTGACCGCACTTTCCTCATCCCCCACATGAGCGCCCAGATTAAAACTGTGATAGGGCGCTTGGCTGACACCGCCGCGCCGTACGGTAGTGAACGCCCGAATATTGGCCGGCGCCGGCCAGTGCGGTTGAATGGCATCCATATCAATAATCCAGTTCATCTTTATGCGCCAGATAATCCGCTTTCAACGCCTCAATTAGCTGTACGAAATCATCCGGCAGCGGCGCATGCCATTCCATTAATTCGCCGCTGACGGGATGGTTCAGGCGCAGCATCACGGCATGCAGCGCCTGACGTTTAAAGTCGCGCAGTACGCTTAAAAACGCGTCGCTGGCATTTTTCGGCGGACGGGGACGCCCGCCGTAAGTTTGATCGCCCAGCAACGGATGCGCAATATGCGCCATATGCACGCGGATCTGATGGGTTCGCCCGGTCTCCAGACGCAGCCGCAGGCGGGTATAATTGCGGAAGCGTTCCATAATCCGGTAATGCGTAACGGCGGGCTTGCCGAGCGGATGCACCGCCATTTGCGTGCGTTTGGTCGGGTGCCGCGCCATCGGCTCATCCACGCTGCCGCCTTGGGTCATTATGCCGTATGCGACCGCTTCGTATTCGCGGGTGATTTTCCGTTTTTGCAAATCGCGCACCAGTTTGGTTTGCGCCGGAATGGTTTTCGCCACCACCATCAGGCCCGTGGTGTCTTTATCCAGACGGTGGACAATGCCGGCGCGCGGCACTTCGGCAATCGACGGATAATGATACAGCAGCGCGTTTAAAACGGTGCCTTTCGGGTTTCCTGCGCCGGGGTGCACCACCAATTCTTTCGGTTTGTTGAGCACTAAAATGTGTTCGTCTTCATAAACGATATTCAGCGGCAGATTCTCCGCTTCAAAGCGGGTTTCATCGTCCGCCTCAATCCGCACCTCAATTTGCTCTCCGCCATAGACTTTGCTGCGCGGCACATTGATGATTTCACCGTTCACCAAAACCGCATTATTTTCAATCCGCGCTTTTAACCGTGAACGCGAATAATCCGGGAACATTTCCGCTAATGTCTGGTCTAAGCGTTGTCCCATTTGATGCGGCTGAACTTCGGCCGACAACGTGATTTGTGCCATAAATAAAAAAATCCGTCAGTTAATAGTTTGCTTATTCAGCGATGTTCTATAAAATACCGGATTATTGTAACTCATTTATTATTGCTCGTAAAAAAAGGATTACTATGCGTAAATTAAAAAATTTCACTCTCGTCGCATTAACCGCACTGGCTGTCGCCGCCTGTTCCGGGTCAAAAAAAGAGGTGGAGGACGGCACCGAACAGGAGCTTTACGCGAAAAGCCAGACCTATTTACAAGACGGCAATTATTCTCAGGCAATCCGCTATCTGGAAGCGGTAAAAAACCGTTATCCGGGCATGGGTTACGGCGAACAGACCCAGCTTAATCTGATTTACGCGTATTATAAATCGCAGGATTACACCAAAGCGCTGGTGGCGGCGGATCGTTTCATCCAGCAATATCCGAACAGTCAGCATCTTGATTATGTTCTGTATATGGCGGGCTTAACCAATTTCGCCTCAGGGGAGAATTTCTTCCAGGATTTCTTCGGTGTCGATCGCGCCACCCGCGAAAGTACCTCAATCAAAGCGGCATTTGCCAATTTTCAAGCCTTAGTTCAGCATTATCCGAACAGCGTCTATGCGCCGGACGCCGTTGCACGCATGGCCTACATCAAAGCCAGCCTCGCCCGTCATGAACTGGCGATCGCCAAATTCTACGCCAAACGCAATGCGCACGTCGCCGTTGCCAACCGTGTGGTCGGTATGCTGCAACAATACCCGGACACTCAGGCCACACACGATGCGTTACCGTTAATGAAAGCGGCTTATGAAAACATGCACCTGACCCAACTGGCCAATCAGACCGAAACCCTCATTCAGGCCAACCAAAGCAAACAATTCGCTGACGTTGAAAAACCTGCAGAACCGGAATTGACCGTTCCACAGGCACAATAGGATAAAGGCAACAGCGTAATAAATGCACAAATATCAGCTGTTTTTCGACACAATAAGCGAAACGCCCTGACCGCCGCCGACACAGAGTGTCGCCAAACCGTATCGGGCGTTTTTTCTTTTCATTTCATAAAGTAGGCTGACCAGAATTCTTGCTCCGGATGCGCCGATAGGATGACCTAGTGCGATTGCGCCGCCATTTACATTCGTTTTATTCGGATCTAAATCTAACTCTTTTATTACGGTTAACGCTTGTGCGGCAAAGGCTTCGTTTGCTTCGATTAAATCCAGATCCGCAATAGATAAGTGAATTTTTTTCAATGCTTTTTGTGTTGCGGGCACCGGACCATAACCCATTATTTGGGGATTTACACCGGCGCTGGCCCAAGATTTGATCGTTGCCAACGGTGTGAGTTTTAATTGCGCGGCTTTTTCTTTGCTCATTAATACTAGTGCAGCCGCACCGTCGTTGAGACCCGATGAATTACCTGCCGTAACTACACCGTCTTTTTTAAACGCTGGGGCAAGCTTAGCCAGTCCTTCGAGAGTTGAACCCTGTCTGATATGTTCATCTGCGGAGATAAGCATCGTTGATTTTTTGGTTTTGACTTCTACGGGGATGATTTCATCATTGAAGCGGCCTGCTTTCTGGGCTTTTTCTGCACGCTGCTGGCTTTGTAGCGCAAATTCGTCCAATTCTTGGCGACTGAAACCAAACTGCTCGGCCAGATTTTCCGCTGTTATCCCCATATGGACATGTGAAAAAGCGTCGGTTAACCCGTCTTTTATCATTGTATCAATCAGTTTACTGTCGCCCATTTTGGTTCCCCAACGAATATGTGGGAGCGCATAAGCGGCATTACTCATACTTTCGCTTCCGCCGACAACGACGATATCTGCATCATCACAGCAAATTGCCTGCGCGCCCAGTACGACGGATTTCAGCCCTGAACCACATACTTTATTAACCGTAAAGGCCGGAGTTTGTTCGGGGATTCCTGCTGAGATAGCGATTTGTCTTGCTATATTTTGCCCAAGCCCGGCAGACAGGGTATTACCTAAAATGACTTCGTCTATGTCAGTAGGGGATAGTCCCGCTCTTTTAATGGCTTCAATAACGGCACATTTGCCTAAATCTACCGCACTCATCTCTTTAAAGCAGCCGCCGAAACTCCCGATCGGTGTTCTTGTCGCGGAAACAATAACAACTTCTTTCATATTAACATCCCCTATAATGTAATACCGTTATCCACAACCAGAATTTGTCCAGTTATGCCTGAGGATTCATCGGAAGCAAAAAATAATATCGCTTGAGCCTGTTGTTCTGTTGTTGTGTGCGGCAATTCCATATTCATATGTTTGGCGCATTGTGCGGCGAATTCATCAAAGGTAGCCAATTTTTCCGGCGTATTTAATTCAGTCGGCGTCGGTCCGGGACATACGGCATTGCAGCGTATTCCTTTGCCGGCATATTGCATGGCGATATTTTTCGTCATTCCGATAACCGCACTTTTAGCGGCGGAATACGCAATACCGGCGGAACCGAATACACCGCCAATAGAGGAAATATTCACAATTGAACCGTTCGTCATTTTCATCAGTGCCGCTTTGGTAAGATAAAATACGGAGGTTTGATCAACCAGGATCACTTCATTCCACCACTCGGTAGAACATTTTGTAATTGGCATATGTTTATCGGCGATACCTGCATTATTCACTAAGATATCTAAGCGACCGAATGCGTCGAATGTTTCGGATATGACTCGTTGGCATTCATCTTCGCGGCTGACATCTACCGGAATGACCTTGACATTGCCGCCGATTTTGCGGATTTTTTCCGCTATCTGAGTTAATTTATTTTGACGACGGGCAACCATAACGACGGATGCGCCTTGCGCTGCGAATAATTCTGCTGTGGTAGCCCCTATACCTGAACTGGCGCCGGTTATGATGGCAACTTTATTTTGTAATTTCATAGTAAACTCCTTAATTCTGACTTTGATTATTTTGAACAGGGGTCAGATTAGTGGCCCAGATTAAAAGAAATGAAATGAAACCGATGCCGATAAGCAGCATATAGGCGCCTCTGAATCCTCCGAGATAGGCAAGCCCGAAAGCGAGAACAGAAAAAGCGCAGCAACGAATAATGGATTGAATCGGATGAATGATACCTAAGGCTTTGACATAGGAAGAGCGTGGGAATTTTGTTGCGATAAATGCGGTGCTGTAATTGGTTGCGCCGGGTAAGGCCAGCCCAATCATCCCCAATGAGATGAATAATGCGATTTCAGATGAAAAGATATTGAGAAAAATAGCAATCATCCACCATAGATTGTAGATAAGAAATGCAGGTTTAATGCCTATACGGTGATTTAGCCAACCCCATGCGTAGGCTCCTATTGTTCCGATTAAGGCTGAGGCGCTCATATAAAAAATCGCTGTATTAAGATCGAATCCAAGTTCGATAAGACGAGGCACGATTTGACTGACGATACCGACGAGCATAATGTAAACCGCCCCGGTTGCGATTCCCATATACCAAACATCTTTCATACTTAATAATTTTTTGGTGGTTAGGCTTTCGGACAGACGTATTTCTTCTTGGGCAGAGGTGATTTGTTGATCTAAAGGTTCATTGTCGGGATATAGTCCGATATCTTCCGGGCGGTTCGTTATTGAAGTTAACACAATCACAAAGAGAATCAGCATAATGGCGGATATCGTCCAAAAACCGTGATTAAAGTTAAATAACGCAAATGAAAGTGATAATACCGGAACGAAAAACGCACTTGATGTTGTTTGCCCGAATGTGCAAAAACCCAGGGCCAGGCTTTGTTTCCGTACAAACCAGTTGGCCACTAAAGATGTTCCGGCTATGTAGGCATAACCGGTTCCGAAAAAACTGACGCCGGCAAATAAGAGGGTAAAAGTGGTAAGTGTACTGGCATAACCGAGTAAACCGAAACAAATTGCACAGATAACCAGACAAAGCAATGTCGTGAATTTACTTCCTTTTTTGGTACATAGCCAGGCACAGATGGGGGCCGCTGGGATCGCCGCCCAAGACGCGGGGGTGACTAAAAACAATAATTCATTGCGATCCAAACCATAAAATTCAGACAGACCGGGAACGATTAAATTTAAACCATGAGTCGTGACACCCGCACCGACCCAAAACATACAGGCTTGCACAATAATGACTGTCCAGCCATGTTTTCCGAAATTAAGTTGTTTTTCGGTATGACTCATCTTCAGTTCCTCCAATGAGACTTAAAAAGTACAATGTGATGGAAATCGGTTATAAAAAAGGGAGGCTATCGTTAAACTTAATGACAGAACTCCCTTTGAATAGCATTTAATGACAATTATTTGATTTCATCCTCTTCCTGACCGCCGTCGATTCGTGGTCGGATGACTTTACCTTTTTTCTCGGCAGCTCGGACTAATGAGGCTTCTTCTTTTGCCCGATCCCAGTAGTCGGCTTCATGCGGAGAATGTTCGGTTGCAGTAACGAACATTTCTGTCGCAAAGGAAGTACGCAACTCTTTTGCAATATCTTCTTTCCAAGGCTGACGGAGGATTTGAGTGGTAATGCGGCGGGTAACGCGGGTACCGGTATGCATGATCAATTCGGCAATTTCCCATGCCCGTTTATATGCCGCTTCGGTATCCTCACAAATTTCATTTATCATGCCGAGTGCCAGTGCTTTTCGAGCGGTAATAATTTCACCGGTTAATTCTGCATACGCAAAACGTTTCCGTCCCATGAGTTCGCGCCATGCGATTTGAACACCGTCTCCGGGAACCATATTGGTTCTGAAGTGCATTTCGGTTGTCCAGGCATCTTCCGTTGCTAAAGTGATATCACTAAACAAAACTAAATCGGAATGAAATGTTGCGCCGGCCCAAACGCCGATAGTCGGCACTTCAAGATCAAAGATTTGTCCTTCGATGTCGTTGGTTCCGTCGTAAAACTGATAGTTATACATACGCCAGGCCACATCAGGATCGGAGGCAAATTCCGTTGCAGGCTGCCATTCTCCGGCCTGGTTTACCCGTCCGATACCTTTAAAGGTGTCCGGGCCTATACCGCCAAGAATAATTACTTCGTTATCCGGATCACGGCCGGCCCAATCAAAGAAATAATGTAACCCTTGATGAAGCTGCGCCCCCCACTGGACAGGGCCGCCGTTAGTATGCATTCTGGCTTCAAGGATGCCGTTCTTACGCTTCATAATGAAACAATCTTTTAATTTTTCTGAGTATTCCTCAAATGTCATATGTGGCAGCGTACCAAGCTCTTCGTGAGACATCTCTTTACGTTTATCATAATCTGATTCATAATTTGCTTTGATAGTCATAGCGGACTCCTTAATCATCATTTATTTAAACTTTCACGTCAGAACTTACGGTCTCAATCATAATCCTGACTTGTCATAAAGATTACCGTGCGTACATTTTCGGTTGAAATTCTTTTTATCTTTTTCATTATGTGAATATTGCATAATCACTAATCATTATTAGAGCGTAATCTTTATATTTAATAAAATCATATGGGTTCTCACAGAATGTGAGAGTAAATGAAATGAATGAAAGGGGATATATGTTATGAAACTGCAACTTTTACGTGAATTTGTCGCTTTAGCCGAAATGCTTAATTTTACTAAAGCCGCTAATCGATTATATATGACTCAACCGGTATTAAGTCGCCATATAAAAGAATTAGAAGCCAGTATCGGTACCGAGTTATTAATTCGCGATACTCATCGAGTGGCGTTAACCAGTGCCGGAGAAGTTTTATTTATTGAGGCTAAAAAAATTCTTCAGCAATATGATGATTCAATCGCAGTAATTCATCGTTTTACCGGAAAAAGTCGTTTAAAATTATCCATCGTTTATTTGGGGGATGCATTTAGTCATTTGCTTAGTGGCGTGGTAAGCAATTTTAAGCAAAAATATCCTGATATAGCGACTTCCTATCATGACGCGGAACTTGATGATGCATTAAATCTCTTATCATTAAGAGAATATGATGTCGGATTTGTTTTACGCCCGAATTTTCTTAATCGCACAACCAGACGATGGCTAAAAGAAAAATTTAATTTTAACCGATTATCGTTTCAGACTGACCCGTTGTGTATAGCGGTAAATAAACATCATCAGCTGGCCGCGCGGGAAACGATTTCTTTAAAGGAGCTGGAGAATTGTTTAATTATTCGTGAAGATCCTAAACGGTTTTTATTTTCCAAAATTTTTAGTACGGATGTATTATTAATGCAGGGATTGGATTTTAAATTATATAAAGAATACCCGAATTTAAAAACCTGTGCTTTTAATTTGGAGATTAATAAAGATGTAGTATTATTAATTCCAAAACATAGAGCAAAATTACTTGGGCCAAACAGCACGTTAATTAATATTAAAGAAGATTATCATTATATTATGGAATTAATTTGGGATCCCCGTAACCCGAATTCAAGCATTCCGAAATTTGTTAAAGAATTTGAACGATTATTAGCACAAAATCAACAACTCTCCCCATCTGAATAAGAAAAGTGCGGTGATATTTTGCAGACTTTTTAAGTGATATGAACCGTACTGTATAGGGTCAAAATAAGGCTTAGTTATAAGCCTTATTTTATCTCCGTTTTAGAGCCGTTCTAATAATGCGGCAAAACCTTGTCCGCCACCAACACAGAAGGTTATTAACCCCGTGCCTAAATTTTGGCGTTCAAGTTCATAAACAAGTTTTGTGGCTAAAATACCGCCCGTTCCGGCTAGCGGATGACCTAGCGCGAGTGCACCGCCGTTGACATTAAGTTTGGCGGTATCCAGATTTAATTCCCGGATACAGGCGATAGATTGCGCAGCGAAGGCCTCATTCATTTCGATTAAATCAATATCATCAAGCGACATTTTCAGGTTGTGCAGCAGTTTTTGTGTCGCACTGACCGGACCGATACCCATAATTGACGGATCAACGCCGGTAGCGGCAAAACTCACCACTTTGGCCCAGATTTTTAATCCTAAGGCCTCTGCCTTTTTGCGTTCCATCACCACAACGGCACCGGAACCGTCACTCATCGGCGAGCTGTTTCCGGCCGTGACGATACCTTGTTCAGTAAACGCCGGCGGTAATTTGGACAGCGCCTCCAAATTACAATCCGGACGTAATGCTTCGTCTCGGGTGATTACACTATCACCTTTGCGGTTTTTAACTGTTACCGGCACGATTTGTTGATCAAAGTAACCGTGTTGCCAGGCCGTTGCTGCTTTTCTATGACTATCCACGGCAAACTGATCGCATTCTTCTCTGGTCAGATGATATTTTTGCGCTAAATTTTCCGCGGTAATGCCCATCGGAATATCGATTGCTTTGGGTGCCGAAATCGGTACGACCCATGCCGGCGGGCGGGTCTGATATGCCGTTGTCGGTTTTTCCATGATATAGCAACGAGTCGAATCGCTTTCTACGCCGCCGGCAACCATGATGTCGCCATAACCCGCTTGAATTAAGGCGGCGGCATAGGCGATAGCGTTAATACCCGAGGCGCATTGACGATTTAAAGTAATGCCGGGAACGGTCATCGGCAATCCGGCGGCTAACCCGACGACACGCGCCATATTGACACAATCCGTATTCAGCAGGTTACCGAAAATGATTTCGTCGATTTCCTTAGGCTCAACGCCTGACCGTTTCACCGCCTCTTGTACCGTTAATCTGCCCAATTCCCAGGCCGGAACAGAAGCCAACGCACCTCTTGCTTTTCCTACGGGAGTTCGTACCGCAGACACAATCACGGCTTCACGCATAATAAAATTCTCCTTATATTGGCTTAAACTTGTCTGAAAAACACCGCACTTTCGGTTAATCTTTAAAGATTAATGGTGCTTCGGTACGCTTAATCACATCCTCTTTCTTGATGTTCGGAAATAATTCTCTGACCACCACACCGTTAGCGGTGATATCAAAGACACCTAATTCCGTAACAATAATATCTACGACTTTGTAGCCGGTCAGCGGCCAGCTGCATCGGGATAAAATTTTAGGCGCACCATTTTTGGCGTTATGTTCCATGGCGACGATTACCTGTTTGGCGCCGGATACCAAATCCATCGCACCGCCCATTCCCATAATACGTCCGCCCGGAATACTCCAGTTTGCAATGCTGCCTTCGGCGTCCACTTGCAGCGCACCCAGTACGACGGCGGTTAATTTTCCGCTGCGAACCAGCGCGAATGCCCCGGCGCTGTCGGAAACGGAGGCACCGGGTAAGAGTGTGACCATTTGACCGCCGGCATTAACATAATCCGGTTCTTCTTCTCCCGGTTTTGGCGAGCCTCCATAGCCTAGTAAACCGTTTTCCGCGTGAAGCTGTACGCCCTCTTCAATATAATTTCTCACTAAACCGGGAATACCGATACCTAGATTTACCACATCACCTGCGTGAAAAAAGCTTGCTATTTTTCGGGCAATCAGTTCTTTTGCATCAGACATATCGTTATTCCTCATTAGTTAAAATCATATCGACAAAAACTCCCGGCGTGATTACTGCTTCCGGATCAATCGTTCCTACATCAACGATCTCATCGGCTTGCACAATCACTAAATCCGCCGCCATTGCCATGACCGGGTTGAAATTTCGTGCTGAACCTTTATAGACTAAATTGCCCGATTTATCGGCTTTCGCCGCACGAATCAACGCAATTTCGGCTCGGAACGGTTTCTCGAAAATATACTGTTGCCCGTCAACTTCCATCACTTGGCGTCCTTCCTGAGCCATAGTGCCCAATCCGGTTTTGGTCAGCACTCCGCCGAGTCCCGCTCCGCCGGCGCGGATTTTTTCAACCAGTGTGCCCTGAGGATAGAGATTAACGGTCAGAATGCCTTGATTAATTAACTCTGTGACATAAGGATTCATACCGATATGTGAATGATGCGCTTTGGTGACTAAATGCGCATCATAAAGTTTACCTAATGCCACTCCCGGATCACCGGCATCATTGGCGATGAGTTCTAAGTTTTTGCAGCCTTTTTCAACGATAATATCGACGAGTCTATCGGCACAACCCCGGCAAGCAAAGATACCGGCCATTAACTTCATTCCATCATGAAATTTTTCGGCAATTTCTGCCTTTGAGTAGATCTTATTTTTCACCATATTACGGATTCCTTTTATGTTTGCTGAAAGGCATGCCTGCCATTGTGTTCAGGGTTTAAAGCGGAATAGCGACGCCCAGATGGAAAAAGCGCATCTTAGGATCGTTTTCCGAATGGACGGATGCTAAAAATCTGGCGGTTAGGGAAAACGTGCCGAAATCATATCCCAGTATCGGACCGAACATAACATGTTCGACACGGCTGCCTTCCGAATACAGACCTTGTACTACGCGTCCGCCTTTTTTATCGTCGGTAAACTGCTTAGTCCAGTTACCGATTAATCCGACAGTCCATTTATTGAGACGTTTCGTGGCGGTCAGATCTAAATAATAGGTGTTACCCGAACGGTAATCCGTTTTCTTATTTCTGGTATTGAAATCAAAGGTGTTATTCATCGTAAACGCCCAGTCGTTATGAAAATAACTTAGGGCAAGATTAGGCTGAACGGTATAATAACGGTTTGCCAGGTTTTCCGGCGTATTCGCGCACGAACCGTTATGACAGACGGTAGCATGTTTACCGTTCTTAAAGACAAAAGCCGTCCCTGTTCCTAAATGGAATCCGTTACCTAAATCCCATGATAGAAGTAACGGCATAATAGTCGTGCTCATCAAACCATGATTGGAATATTTAGACTCGCCGGATGGCGTATTTAGTGTCGTATGGGCAATTTTGTAGGGTTGTGCGATGCCGAGCGCATAATTCGCACCAAGGAATTTGTAGGGAGTTGACCATAGTAATGCCGCCGCCATGCTGACATTGCTGGCTTTAATATTAACATAAGGAGAATGTAACTTACCCCATTCGTAATCTACGTCATAAGAAAAATACAGCCCTGGCGGAGGTAATGCGCCGGCATGATTGCCCGTCGTTGCGCCGGGCTGTAACGGCGTGACTCCTTCTTGAGCGGAGGAAGAAAAACTGATTGCCATAGCTATTGCAATTGTACTGAAGGATAAAACAACTTTTTTAGCTGACGTTGTGATAAACATTGTTATTTCCTCTCTTTTAACCGGCGTGGTTTAACTTCTTTGTTTTAACCCTAAAATGGTTCTTGCTTCATTTGGTGTCGCGACGGCTTTGTCGGCTTCATGAATAATACGAATTGCGCGTTCCACCAGTGAAACATTGGTTGCAGGTACGCCTTTGGAATAGTAAACATTATCTTCCAATCCGACGCGGATATGGCCGCCCATTGCGAGCGTCGCCAGCATGATCGGCAAATGGCTGCGTCCAATACCAAACGCTCCCCAACTAGCGTCTTCGGGTAGTAAACTTTTTAAATACACAAGATCTTCGACATTGGCCATCGCACCACCCAAGACACCTAGAACCAACTGAAAATGCAGCGGTGCGGTTAAATGACCTTTTTCCAGATAATACTTGCAGGCATGAACCATGCCGCTGTCAAAAATTTCAATTTCAGGTTTAATACCGAGCGCTAACATGGTTGAGCCTAATCGGGATAAAAACTGCGGCGAATTCACAAACACACCGCCCGGCATCCAGTTAAACGAACCCGCATCAAAAGAAGCGATTTCAGGTTGAACGTAAGCCAAATGTTCCATTCGCTGTTCATCGGTTGCCCGGTGATCACCTGCTGTGGTCACATTAATAACCACATCACATTTGTCTTTAATTCTGTCAATGGTTTCTTTAAATTTATGTTTATCCATCGTACCTAATCCTTGTTCATCGCGCATATGCAAGTGCACGACAGAGGCGCCGGCTTTCCAGCATTGATAGGCGTCTTCGGCGATTTCTGCGGGCGTAATCGGGATAGATGGTGCAATTTCTTTTGGTGTGACGGCGCCGGTTAATGCGGCGGTTAGAATTACTTTTTCAGCCATAATACTCACCTCTTGTGTCGGATTGGGATTACAGAACAATCGTTACCGCTTCTGTGCTTTGAGGAAATGTAACATGGGCTAAAATGTGGACAGAAATTCTTTTTCTGATTTCGGTTATACGTTTTATGTATAAAACGGTGCTTTATTTTTTCTCGCTGTCCGGATAATTTCCCTTATAATGGGGCAAAAAATTAATATGGAATTGTATGTATAAAACCTTACTCATTCTCACCGCACTTTGCGGGTTATCCGCCTGCGGGACGGTGGTGAAACTGATTGATCCGACGGCGCCTTATACGACTTATGCCGGGACAAAATACGATTGGGAGATGACACAGCGATGGGGATTGCCGATTTTGGATCTGCCGTTGTCGTTTTTATTGGATACGGCGTTGCTGCCTTACGTTTGGTTGCAGGAATAAGTGATGAAACTGAATAGTCAGCAGCAACAGGCGGTGAGTTATGTATCCGGCCCTTGTCTGGTTCTGGCCGGGGCGGGATCCGGCAAAACCCGGGTGATTATTAACAAAATCGCGTATCTGGTGGAAAAGTGCGGTTATTTACCGCAACATATTGCAGCGGTGACGTTTACCAACAAGGCGGCGCGCGAAATGAAAGAGCGGGTGGCGCATTCAATCGGTAAGGCGCAAAGCCGCGGTTTGATGGTGTCCACCTTTCATACGCTGGGATTCGATATTATCAAACGCGAATATAAGCCGTTGGGGTTGAAATCTGCGATGACGCTGTTTGACGAACATGATCAGGCGGCGCTATTAAAGGAATTGACGACGGATTTATTGCCCGAGGAAGATAAAGAAACCCTGCGCGAGCTGATGAGCGCCATTTCCAACTGGAAAAACGATTTGGTTTTGCCGCCTCAGGCGCTGATGCAGGCAACGGATGAGAAACGGCAGCTTTTCGCCCGCTGTTATGCGCGTTATGCCAATCAGCTGCGCGCCTATAATGCGCTGGATTTTGACGATTTGATTATGTTGCCGACGTTGTTATTCCGGCACAACGCCGAAGTGCGGTCGAAATGGCAGACAAAAATCCGTTATCTGCTGGTGGACGAATATCAGGATACCAATACCAGCCAATATGAACTGATTAAATTATTGGTCGGCGAGCGGGCGTGTTTCACGGTGGTCGGCGATGATGATCAGTCCATTTATTCGTGGCGCGGGGCGCGGCCGCAGAATATGATGCGGCTGAAAAACGATTTTCCGCACCTGAAAGTGATTAAGCTGGAGCAGAATTACCGTTCCACCGAACGTATTTTGCATTGCGCCAATATCCTGATCGCCAATAATGATCATGTGTTTGACAAAAAACTGTTTTCCACGCTGGGAGAAGGCGAAAAACTACAGGTGATCGAAGCGAAAAATGAAGAACATGAAGCGGAACGAGTGGTCGGCGAGTTAATCGCACACCGTTTTATGCGGAAGACCAAATATCGTGATTATGCCATTTTATACCGCGGCAATCATCAATCCCGCCTGTTTGAAAAAGTATTAATGCAGAACCGGATTCCGTATAAGATTTCCGGCGGCACATCGTTTTTTGCGCGGGCGGAAATTAAGGATATGATGGCGTATCTGCGTTTACTGGTCAATCAGGACGACGATTCGGCGTTGCTGCGGATTATTAATACGCCGAAACGGGAAATCGGCGCGGCGACGCTGGAAAAACTGGGTGTGTTGGCGCAGGAAAAACAGTGCGGTTTGTTTGAGGCGATTTTTGATTTTGAGCTGATTCAGCGGGTTACGCCGAAAGCCTATAATGCGCTGCAAGGATTTGCCCGCTGGATGGTGGAGCTGAACGACGAGCTGCTGCGTGCCGAGCCGGAAGAGGCGGTGCGCCGTATGCTGGCGCAGCTGAGCTATGAAGAATATTTGTACGAACATGCCGCCAGCCCGAAGATGGCGGAAATGCAGAGTAAAAACGTGGCAACCTTGTTCGAATGGGTCGCGGATATGCTGAAAGGCGATGAGTTTAATGAGCCGATGAGTTTAAGTCAGGTTGTCACCCGGCTGACGCTGCGCGATATGTTGGAGCGCGGCGAGGAGGATGAAGAGGCCGATCAGGTTCAGTTAATGACGCTGCACGCCTCAAAAGGGCTGGAATTTCCGCATGTTTTTCTGGTCGGCATGGAAGAGAATATCCTGCCGCACCAGAGCAGTATCGACGAAGATAATGTGGAGGAAGAGCGCCGTTTGGCTTACGTCGGCATTACCCGCGCTCAGCAAACGCTGACCTTTTCTTTATGCAAAGAACGGCGTCAGTTCGGTGAACTGCTGAGACCTGAACCGAGCCGGTTCTTAGCCGAGCTGCCGGCGGATGATGTACAGTGGGAGCGGGATAAACCGCCGCAAAGCGAGATACAGAAACAGGAAACCACGAAAAGCCATATCGCCAACCTGCGCGCTATCCTGCGCGGCTAACGTTGCCGCATGGTGTTGTAGATAAATCATGCAAATGAGCCGCGATTTAGAAAAAATAATTTGACTTATGACAGGTCTATTCGTATCATACCGCCCACAAACCGATTGTGGTGAGATGGCCGAGTAGGCTGAAGGCGCTCCCCTGCTAAGGGAGTATGGGGTCAAAAACTCCATCGAGGGTTCGAATCCCTCTCTCACCGCCATTTACTCAGGGCACCCGTAGCTCAGCTGGATAGAGTACTCGGCTACGAACCGAGCGGTCAGAGGTTCGAATCCTCTCGGGTGCGCCATCTTATTGAACTCTACAATAAGATTAAAATGATGAAATGACAGGTCGGCATACACGATTATGCGCACCCGTAGCTCAGCTGGATAGAGTACTCGGCTACGAACCGAGCGGTCAAAGGTTCGAATCCTTTCGGGTGCGCCATTTCATTTCTCTTCTTATCTTCAGTTTATTTCACAGATTTTTCAGAATATCCGGTTGAGCCAGCGACAGGGCGTAAATATTGGCGATGAAATGGGTTTGCTCGCTTTCCGGCACGGCAAACGGAATCAGCGTCAGAATTTCGCGGTGACGCTGTAAAACTTGCGGAAAACTGACCGCACTTTTGATTTCCGCCACTATATCCCGGTGCAGACTTTGCGCGGCGTAACCGCGTTTAATTCGGCCCAGCGCCATCGCCAGATGAATAAACAGCATACCGGCTTGTTTGGTTTCCACATCGGCATGCCAGTGTTCGAACAGATATGTGCGAATCTCCAGCACAAGCTGACACACATTGTCATCAATCAGCCGGCGCTGTTGTAAAAAAATAAGGCGTTGTTGCAGATCCATTTCCGTTATCACGACGAATTGATTAATCAGGCGTTACTTTAACCGAATATTTGTCAATGAAATAGTGCGAAGATCACAATTTTATAGCAAAATAGCCGAAATTCTTTTTGTGAAGGTGGCAGGATGTTGGATAAACGGCTTTTTGAGCGATATAAAGGATTGATTTTTGATATGGACGGAACGGTTATCGATACCATGCCGAGCCATAAAAAAGCCTGGGATATGGTGGGCGAACAAATGGGCTATCCGCTGGACGGGCAGATTATGTATCAGCTTGGCGGCGCGCCGGTGCGGACGATTGCGCAAGCCATGATGAAGAAAGCCAATATGCCGGCGGCGTTGCTTGATGAGGTGATTAGCTTGAAACGCGAATATGGCGTTAAATTGATTATGCAGCACTCCTCGCTGCTGCCCGCCGCGCAGGTAGTGAAGACCTTTGTCGGTAAAAAGCCTCTGGCGCTGGGTACCGGCTCGCACCGTAAAATGACGGATATTTTGCTGGATAAGTTCCGGCTGCATGCGTATTTCAATGCGGTGGTGACGGCGGAAGACGTGCAAAAACACAAGCCGGCGCCGGATACCTTTCTGCGCTGTGCCGAGTTGATTGCGGTGAAACCGGCGGATTGTCTGGTGTTTGAAGATGCGGATCTGGGGGTGCAGGCGGGATTGGCCGCGGGCATGGATGTGTTTGATGTACGAATTAACCGAGTGATTAAGGGATAAAATCTGATGTTGTCGGAAAAAGAAAAAATGCTAGCGGGCCTTGCGCATCAGCCGTATTCGGCGGAACTGGCGAGGCTGCGTTTGGAAACCAAAGAACGGCTGTTTGAATATAATACGCAGATTCGCCCCTCTGATGAGGCGGCAAAAGTGCGGTTGATTTCAGCCATTTTCGGCAAAGCCAAAAATACGCCGCACGTTAATGCGCCGTTTTTTTGTGATTACGGTTGTTTCATTGAAGTCGGCGAGAATTTTTTCGCCAATTATCATTGCACGATCCTGGACAGCGGCGGGGTGAAAATCGGCGATAACGTAATGTTTGCGCCGAATGTCAGTCTTTATACCGTAGGTCATCCGCTGCATCCGCAGCTGCGTAACGACGGCTGGGAACAGGCAAAGCCGATTGTTATCGGGAATAATGTTTGGGTCGGCGGTGATGTGGTGATTTTGCCCGGCGTGACGATCGGCGATAATGTGGTGATCGGGGCGGGGTCGGTGGTCAGTAAAGCGATTCCGGCGAATACGCTGGCGGTGGGCAATCCCTGCCGGGTGATACGCAATATCACGGAACAGGATCGCGACGATTACATAGCACGCTATCTGCGCCCTTAATCGACAAGCGGTGCGAATTCGGGCGAATTTTACACCGCACGTTATCTCATTCATAAAAAAAAGACCGTCTGAACAGACGGCCAAATAACCTAAGGAACCAATTTTTATTGAACAACTGCAAGTTGCTATTTTCAAGAGATTGTAGTCTAGCATAAAATTGGTTAAATCTTTACGAAAATTTACATTTTTTCGAAAAAAAATGAGTGAGCCGGAAAGGTTTTTCTATGATAGGTGCGAAAAGCTATAATTATCAAAAGATTATCTCTTTTGTATGAGATGTTATCACCGGTATGTCGGTATTTGTCGTTTACATAGCTTTACAAAATTCAAGGGATAAGAAAGGCCGCCTGAAACGGGCGGCGGATAACCTAAGGAACCAATTTTATTAAAACAACTGCAAGTTGCTGTACTTTATAGGACAGAGCCTTAACCGGAAAGTTCAGCACAACGTTGAGAATTTATACTTGAGGAGAAATTATGCCGTTACTTGATAGTTTTAAAGTGGATCACACCAGAATGCAGGCGCCGGCGGTTCGCGTGGCGAAAACCATGCGCACCCCGAAAGGCGACGCCATCACCGTTTTTGATCTGCGTTTTTGCCTGCCGAATAAAGAAATTTTACCGCCGAAAGGGATTCATACGCTGGAGCACCTGTTTGCCGGGTTTATGCGCGAGCATTTAAATGATGACAAAGTGGAAATCATTGATATTTCCCCGATGGGTTGCCGCACCGGGTTTTATCTGTCGCTGATCGGCACGCCGGACGAACAGCAGGTTGCCGATGCTTGGCGGGCGTCGATGCAGGATATTCTGACTGTGCGCGAGCAAAAAGCCATTCCGGAATTAAATGAATATCAGTGCGGCACTTATACCGAACATTCCCTGCCGGAAGCGCATGCGATCGCCGAACATGTGCTTGCGCGCGGGATCGGTATCAATAAAAATGCCGATTTATTATTAGACGACAGTTTCCTCAACTCATAACCGCATAAGGATAAAGCAAATGACAACATTAGGCACGGCGTTAACGCCGACGGCAACCAAAGTGATGCTGCTCGGTTCCGGTGAACTCGGCAAAGAGGTTGCCATTGAACTACAGCGCTTAGGGGTGGAAGTGATTGCGGTGGACCGTTATGCCAACGCACCGGCACAGCAAGTGGCGCACCGCGCCTATACGATTTCCATGCTGGACGGTGAGGCACTGAAAGCGTTGGTGGAAAAAGAGAAGCCGGATTATATCGTGCCGGAAGTGGAAGCCATTGCTACGGCGACTTTAGTCGAACTGGAACAGGCGGGGTTTAATGTGGTGCCGACGGCAAAAGCCACACAGCTGACCATGAATCGTGAAGGGATTCGCCGTCTAGCGGCGGAAACGCTGGGATTGCCGACATCCCCTTATCAGTTTGTGGATAATTTTGCCGATTTTAAAAGTGCGGTGGAAAAAATCGGCGTTCCTTGCGTGGTTAAACCGATTATGTCTTCTTCCGGTCACGGGCAGAGTGTTGTGCGGACGGCGGAAGAGATACAAAAAGCCTGGGATTACGCCCAGCAGGGCGGACGTGCCGGCGGCGGGCGGGTGATTGTGGAAGGCTTCGTGAAATTCGATTATGAAATCACCTTGCTGACCGTGCGTCATATTAACGGCACTTCATTTCTGGCGCCGATCGGGCATCGTCAGCAGGACGGCGATTACCGCGAATCCTGGCAGCCGCAGGCGATGTCGGCGGCCGCACTGGCGAAAGCGCAGGATGTCGCCGCCAAAATCACTGCCGCACTGGGCGGGCGCGGGATTTTCGGGGTCGAAATGTTTGTTTGCGGCGATGAGGTGATTTTCAATGAAGTTTCGCCGCGACCGCACGATACCGGCATGGTGACGCTGATTTCGCAGGAATTATCGGAATTTGCCCTGCATGCCCGTGCGATTCTGGGCTTACCGATTCCCGTTATTAATCTGCTCGGCCCTGCCGCGTCCAAGGCGATTGTGGTGGACGGGCAATCTGCACAGGTACAATTCGGCAATCTGGCCGATGTGCTGGCGGAACCGAATACCGATATTCGTTTATTCGGCAAGGGCGAAGTGAATGGCCACCGCCGTATGGGCGTTGTGCTGGCGCGCGATATTTCTGTGGCGCAAGCGGTGGAAAAAGTTAAACGGGCGTATGATAAATTGATTATCCGCTTATAAATGATCATGGTTATGTGCGAATAAGTGTTTGCCGTCAAGCAAGGTATTGCAGCGATACCGGATTGTCGGCAAACGCTTGTTTTTTGTTATCGCTAAAAAAATAGCATTGCGCTGCATTCCGACGATAGTGATATTGCGGCGGTAGGTAACGCCTTGGTGCCGCGATGATAATGTTTGACAGCCTGTTTCCATCTTCCTATTATCTTTGTTTATTGAACTCATATCTGTAAGCGGGAATCTGACTTTGAAAAACACAATCCAGCAATTGAATAATGCCCTTGCCCGACGGATTCTGATTTTAGACGGTGCGATGGGGACGATGATCCAACAATATAAACTGACCGAAGCGGATTTCCGCGGCGAGGCGTTTAAAGAAAGTGCGGTGGATTTACGCGGCAATAATGACCTGCTCACCCTCACCCAACCGATGTTGATTTCCGCCATTCACGAAAAATATTTGGAAGCAGGGGCGGATATTATTGAGACCAACACATTTAGCTCCACCACCATTGCCCAAGCGGATTACGAACTGGAAGATTACGCTTATAAATTAAACTTCGCAGGGGCAAAACTCGCACGTTTGGCGGCGGATAAATTCTCCACACCTGACAAGCCCCGTTTTGTCGCTGGGATTCTCGGTCCAACGAATAGAACAGCGTCAATCTCGCCTGATGTAAACGATCCTGGGTTTCGTAACGTTACCTTTATGCAGCTCGTGGAAGCCTATGCGGAAGCGACCAAAGGCTTAATCAAAGGCGGTTCGGATCTGATTATGATCGAAACCATTTTCGACACGCTCAACGCCAAAGCGGCGGTATTTGCGATTGAAAATGTGTTTGAAGAGCTGGGCGTTCGGCTGCCTGTGATGATTTCAGGCACGATTACCGACGCATCGGGGCGAACCCTTTCGGGGCAAACCACCGAAGCCTTTTACAACTCGCTCCGCCACGCTAAACCAATCACTTTTGGCTTGAACTGTGCCTTAGGTCCGAAAGAGTTGCGTCCTTATGTGGAAACCCTTTCCAACATTTGCGAAACCTATGTTTCTGTTCACCCGAACGCAGGCTTGCCGAATGCCTTTGGCGACTATGATTTGGGTGCAGATGAAATGGCGGAGCATATCAAAGAGTGGGCGGAAAGCGGCTTTTTGAACATTGTCGGCGGCTGTTGTGGCACAACGCCTGAACATATCAAAGCCTTTGCGGAAGTCACCAAGGGCGTGAAACCACGAAGACTTCCAACCTTTAAAACAGCAATGCGTTTGTCGGGCTTAGAGCCGCTTAACATTGATGACGACAGCTTGTTTGTGAACGTCGGCGAACGCAATAACGTAACAGGTTCGGCGAAGTTCAAAAAGCTGATTAAAGAAGAAAAATATGCGGAAGCGATTGAGATTGCCATTGACCAAGTGGAAAACGGCGCACAGGTCATCGACGTGAATATGGACGAAGCCTTGCTCGACGGACAAAAGGCGATGACCAAATTCCTGAACATTCTCGCCACCGAACCCGAAGCGGCAAAAGCGCCGATTATGATCGACTCGTCCAAATGGGACGTGATCGAAGCAGGCTTGCAAGTGGTGCAGGGCAAGCCGATTGTGAACTCCATTTCGCTTAAAGAAGGCGTGGAAAAATTTGTGCGTGAAGCCAAGCTCGTCCGCAAATATGGGGCGGCGGTGGTCGTAATGGCGTTTGACGAAGTGGGGCAAGCGGACACCGAAGATCGCAAGGTGGAAATCTGTACTCGGGCTTACAACATTTTGGTAAATGAAGTCGGCTTCCCGCCCGAAGATATTATTTTCGACCCGAACATTTTTGCGATTGGCACGGGGATTGAAGAACACAACAACTACGGCGTGGATTTTATCAACGCCACAGGTCGGATTAAACGCTCGCTGCCACACGCCAAAATCTCGGGCGGTGTGTCGAACGTGTCGTTCTCGTTTAGGGGCAACAACCCAATGCGTGAAGCAATCCACGCCGTCTTCCTATATCACGCCATTAAGCAAGGTATGGATATGGGGATCGTAAACGCTGGGCAGCTGGCGATTTATGACGATCTCGATCCGGAACTGCGTGAAGTGGTGGAAGATGCGGTGTTAAATCGCAAGTCGGACGCAACCGAAACCCTGCTTGATTTTGCCGAAAAATTGAAAAATCAGACCGTTTCCGCAGAAGAAACTGGTGTTGCAGAGTGGCGAACTTGGGCGGTGGAAGAGCGGTTGAAGCACGCTCTCGTGAAAGGGATTACCACCTACATTGTGGAAGACACCGAAGAAGCTCGCCAAAAATTTAGCTCGCCGCTGGAAGTGATCGAAGGGCCGCTAATGGACGGAATGGACGTGGTCGGCGATTTGTTCGGCGACGGCAAAATGTTCTTGCCGCAAGTGGTGAAATCGGCACGCGTGATGAAGCAATCGGTCGCTTACTTAGAGCCGTTTATCAACGCCACCAAGCAAAAAGGCGTGTCGAACGGCAAAGTGGTCATTGCGACCGTGAAAGGCGACGTGCACGACATCGGCAAAAATATCGTAAGCGTGGTAATGCAATGTAATAACTTTGAAGTGATTGACTTGGGCGTAATGGTGCCTGCGGATCGTATTATCGAAACCGCCATTCGGGAAAAAGCGGACGTGATCGCCCTAAGCGGCTTGATTACGCCATCGCTTGACGAAATGGAGTATTTTTTAGGCGAAATGACTCGCTTAAATCTCAACTTGCCTGTGATGATCGGCGGCGCGACCACGTCCAAAGAGCATACAGCGATTAAACTTTATCCAAAATATAAGCACGAAGTGGTTTACACCACCAACGCTTCCCGTGCCGTTTCTGCTTGTGCCGCCTTGATGAACCCTGACACCAAAGCGGAATTGTGGGCGAAACTCAAAGCGGACTACGAAAAAATCCAGCAATCCTTTGCCAACCGCAAGCCGTTACGCAAACAGCTTGCCATTGAAGAAGCTCGTGCCAATCGATTTGACCCATTCAGCGGCGAATGGGCAGACTACACGCCGCCAACGCCGAAGCAGACAGGCATTGTGGAATACAAAAACGTGCCAGTGGCGACGCTTCGCCAGTTTATCGACTGGTCGCCGTTCTTTATGGTATGGGGCTTAAAAGGCGGCTTCCCAGACGCATTCGACCACCCAGAAAGCGGTGCGGAAGCACGCCGTGTGTGGAACGACGCACAAAAAGTGCTAGACGAGATCGAACAAACAGGCAAGCTCAAACCAAGCGGCGTAATGGGGATTTTCCCAGCGTACCGAGTGGGCGATGATATCGAAATCTACCAAGATACCGACCGCACTTTATTGGCTGGCAAAGCCTACAATCTCCGCCAACAAACCGAACGTGGCAAAAACAGCAAAAACGCCCACAACCTTTGTTTGAGCGACTTTATCGCCGACCGTGAAAGCGGCAAGCAAGATTGGTTTGGAATGTTCGCCGTCTGTGCAGGCGTGGAAGAATATGAGTTAGTTGAAGGCTACAAAGCCGCAGGCGATGACTACAATGCAATTCAGCTGCAAGCCGTCGGCGACCGCTTAGCCGAAGCAATGGCGGAATACCTGCACTTTGAACTCCGCACCAAAGTGTGGGGCTACTCCGATGAAACCTTCGACAACAATGGCTTAATTGCCGAAAACTACGTCGGCATTCGCCCAGCGCCAGGCTACCCAAGCTGCCCAGAACACACGGAAAAACAAATTATCTGGGACTTACTCGAAGTGGAACAACGCATCGGAATGAAACTTACCGAAAGCTACGCAATGTTCCCAGCCGCTTCCGTCTGCGGCTGGTACTTCACCCACCCAGCGTCCAACTACTTCACGCTCGGGAGAATCGACCAAGATCAAGCCGACGACTACGCCAAACGCAAAGGCTGGGACGATGAAATGGTTCACAAGTGGTTGACTGTGGCGATGAAGTAGGGTATAAATTTTAACTCATTGATTTTAGAGGTATTTTAAAATAGTCTGCCGGCTCTAGACTTAGAGTCATAAAATGTTACTTTATCAATTAGACTATTTAGTATAGTTCCATAAGAAAATTTCTTAATATAGCAGAGAGGTTATATATGCAAAAAAAATTTACAGCAAAAATTGTACAAATTAGTGATATTGTCGAATGGTATTCGAAGGGAGAAATTAATTATTCCCCAAAATATCAAAGAAATAGTGTTTGGAATAATAATGCCAAATCTTATTTAATTGATACAATAATAAGAGGGATGCCTATACCTCCTATTTTTTTACATCAAAGAGTAGATATTTCTACTAGAAAAAACAATAGAGAAGTCATAGATGGACAACAAAGACTAAGAGCAATTATTGATTTTGTCCATAATGAATCATTTAGTATTATGAAGAAGCATAATCAAGATGTCGGAGATATGTATTTTGAACAACTTGATGATGATTATAAAAGAGAAATATTACAATATGAGATTGTTGCTCAAGTAATAAATGAAGAAGATGAATCAGTTATTTATGATATGTTCTCTAGATTAAATTCAAACAATGTAGTATTAAATAAACAAGAAATAAGAAACTCTAAATATTGGGGGGATTTTAAGGTTATAGTATACCAACTATTATCAAAATATAGATCATTTATTATAGATAATAAAATTGTAACAGAAAAAGAAGTTTCTAGAATGAAAGATGCTGAGTTAATTAATTCTCTTTTAATTTTGTTAATAAAAGGTATTGTCTCTGAGAATCCTAGATATATTGATGAAGTATATGAGGAATTTAATGATAATTTCGAAGGTTCTAATGTTATTATCGAAAAATTTGATTTACTGATGAATGACATCTTTGAATTATTCTCATTTTTCATCCAAAGAAATATATTTAGCAATAAAAATTATTTCTATACATTATTTGCAATTTTAGCAATAAAAAGAGGCTTTATATCTAATTTAACAGATGGTATCACTAACTCAGCATCCATAATGAAAAGAGATGGTTTTAATTTGAATAATAAGCTAGATGAATTTATTTCTAATATTGAAAATGCCTTATCTAAAGATTCAACAATGAGTCCAGATAGAAAATCAACTTATCAAGAAATTAATGAACTGCATAGAAGACATACGACTGACAAAAATAAAAGACAAGAACGAATCTTACGAATTTTTAGACTTTTAGGTGACTAATATGAATATTAGAGATCTTGAGCAATATATAGATGCCCAAGATAAATGGGCACAAGAAACAGAATTCTTTGATATAGCAATATTTAGATGTTGGATTAAATTTGAAAAATTTCTCATAGAAAAATTCATTGAATTTTCAACTACCCCATCCAGTTCAGAAGATAAAGATATACGAAAATTAAAGTTTGATAACGCAGAACATTTCAAAGCTTTCTTAAAAGGAGATAGAACGTATATAGAATATATATCTAAAATAGAGTTGTTATCTAAGCATATATTTAAAGATAATCAAAATCCTTTTGATATTTTAATTTCTGATCAAAATTATGCCCCTGCTTTTGAAAAATTAAGAGTAATCCGAAACCATATTGCTCATGAAAGTGAAGAGTCCCTAAGGAAATATACTAATAAGATGTTTAGTTCTGATAAAAGTAAAGTCATATCGCCTAATGACTATCTGAAATCTTGGGTTAACAATGAAAAAAGAGAAAGTAATTATTCTTTCTATATTAGAACTCTTAGAGAAATATCTAGATTAATAGAATCCCCTATTTTTTTATCCAAGGAAATGGTATAAGCATTCATATTTGTGCCTCCTAATCTAAATTACTTATTTGTTATTTTAGCTGAAAAGAAAAGTAATTTAGGATACAAGCGTGGATGTTTGCACCAGCTTGTATTGAAATCTATTAAGAAAACTTCATTGGTTTTCAGCTATTCGGTATTTCCGAATAACTCAGTTACCGAGTAAATTTAGGTAAGTGATACAAACTAGTCAAATACCTAAAAACAATGCAGACACCCCAAATCTACATCGGCATAGGCGGTTATAGCGATACGGATTTAATCGGTTCGCTGTATCCTTTTGGTGCGGATAAAACTGACTTTTTATCGATTTATAGCCAGCATTACGACACGATTGAAATTAACAGCACTTTCCAAGCTCACTTTGTGCCAAAGGCACAACATGATGCTTAACCCATGGCGTGAGCCGTGGGGATAAATAGGAATTCAACTTCCAATTTGTTGAGGTAGACATTAAGTTGGAAGTTAATTTCCAGTCCTTAAAAACAATCCCAAAACCAACCGCACTTTTAATTCCTTGGGCACGCATTAGGACACACGCGCCATCAAAGTGGATTGTCCGAGCAAAAGTGCGGTCAAAATTTTCTCTATTTTAAAACGAATAAAGCTGAACTTTTAGGTTCAGCTTTAAATAAGTAAATCTCAATAAATGCTTATTTTCTCAGCCAGAATTGCCCTTTGGCGAGTTTGTAAAAGGTTAAACCGATTAGTCCTAAAATCATTACATTAGCAAATGCAAAGGCGGCTATCGCGACGCCGGTGAGTACGCCGGCGTGATAGAATGCGACGGCGCTGTTTGCCATGGAGGCCAGTCCGAATGAGAAGCTCCAGAAGCCGATATTCAAGCCGTTTTGGGCGATCCAAGGTAGCAAACGGATTAAGAAAAAAAGCTGCAAGAAGCCGTAGCCCCAGAGGAGTTTCACAAACGTATCCACTTCGCCGTGATTCACCGCCAAATAGGCGGACGCCCCCACAAATGCCGGGGCGAGGATGATGCCCATGGTCGGCCGGAATGGCGGTTCGATGGATTGAATGCGTAAATGTTGCAACAACACCGGCTCAAAAATAATCCATGCAATTAAGCCCGCACCAAAGAATAAGAAGCCTAAATCGTTGTAGCCAAGCAATGCCAGTGAGCTGGCGCTGGTGAAGTTGGCCGCGACGGCTGGCAAATAAAACGGCGGGCGCGTGGATTTTTGTTCAAAAACTCCGCCTTGCCATAATTCGCTGATGCGGAGGGAGGAAAAAAGCAGTTGTCCGACTGTGCCGACCCAAATCATGATTTCAGCAATAAAAGGCTGCCAACGGTATAAAATATCCGCCACCAGCATGGTCGTAATCGGGATTAACGCCAGAAATGAGAAGCGCACCGGGCAATGATATTCTTCTCGCACTTCATGGCGGTAATAGCGGATTTTATACAGATACATGCCGATAAAAACCAACCACACCGAAATGGCGGCGATACCTAAGATATTGCTGATAAGCGTTGAAATAGAAAAGTGGCTAAACCGTGTCCAGGCAAGCGAAAGCGCCGCCAAGCCAAGGGGGATGCCGAAATATCCCGTTGGTAAAGGAAAAGGTTTGTTTGTATTCATATATTCTCCTGAAAAAGCAAAAACGCTCTGAGTATAGCACCCTTGTCAAGAGGGAAATCGGCGAAAATAAATAAAAATCCGACCGCACTTTTTATTTAAACCGTTCAAAAAGCGTTTGCATTTCTCCCCATTCCCCCTAAACTATCCGTTTTTCACTTTCAGCAAACCAAAATGCAAACACCCCACATTTACATCGGCACGGGCGGTTATAGCGATACGGATTTAATCGGTTCGCTGTATCCTTTCGGCACGGATAACGCCGATTTTTTGTCGATTTACAGTCAGCATTACGATGCCATTGAGCTCAACAGCACTTTTCACGCGCCGATTGGGGCGAAGGCGTTGCAGGGAATGGTGGAAAAGGCGGAAGGGCGGTTGCAGTTTTCGGTGAAACTGCATCAGGATTTCAGCCATCAACGCAGCGCAAGCGCCGAGCAGGCACAGGCATTTTTGAACGCCTTGCAACCGTTGCGGGAAAATCATTGTTTAGCCAATTTGGTTGTGCAGTTTCCCGCCCGTTTTGAGCGTACGGCGACTAACCGCTATTATCTTGCCGAATTGGTCTCAATGTTTAACGGTTATCCCCTTGCCATTGAATTTCGTCACGCAAGTTGGCATACGCCCGCGGTGTTGGAGTATTTTCGTGGCAAAGAAAATTTGATTTGGTGCAATGTGGATTATCCGCCCGATATCGGTTTGCCGGCCTTTCAATTTTATATCAACCAACGCACGGCTTATTTGCGCCTGCACGGCCGCAATCCGAATTGGTGGAAAGCTCAATCCGCCAAAGAGCGGCACGATTATCGGTATAACGATGCGGAATTACGGCATCTCGCCGCCTTATTAAAGCAACGAAAAGCGGAATTTGACCGGCTGTATCTTTATTTTCAAAACACCACCAAAGGCCATGCGTTCTATAATATCGCAAGCCTGAAAGGGTATTTGACAGAATGCGGCTTTAACCTGAAAGCGCCGCCCGAATTTTTGACCGGGCAGCAGAGTTTGTTTTAGGTTGATGATGAACAACAGGCAGATTTATTCAGCGCAAGGTAAATTCGCGTGCTTATTCTTGCACCGGCTTTAATTTCCGCTATGATAACCGCCGTTTTCTTTTTTTATCGGAACCTGATTTTATGCACAAATGTAAACTTATCTTATTTTCATCCGCACTTTTGGCCTTATTCGCTTGTACGAGTCAGTCATCCAAAACCCCAAAAACCGCGCAACTAGGTTATTTAAAAACCGAGATTTCGGCGGCCGAACTTGCTAATCCGGCTAATTTCAAGCGTTATTATTACACCTGTAGCAACCTTGAAACGGCGCAAAATTCTTATTTGATCACTTATTTTCCGCTCTCGCGGGAAAGCCGCAAGCCTGAAAATTTCGGCATTTATTTTCAATTGGATGGCGGTCAGGTCGAACCCTTTGACCATATTGTGAACCAGCCGTTAAATGCCCGTGCCACGCGTTTTGAAGTGATTTATCGCTCCTATCGACCGATTGACGGCGCCTATGTGGATTTAATCGCCCGCCAGTCTCATTCGGCATACTATAAAAACGGAACACTGTGGTTGGCGTGCCGGGGCGGATAAATGCAGTTTAGCATTTATCCACGGCAAAAATCTCACCCCGCTGCGGCGAGATTTCCGCTTTGATAGCGAAACTTTGAGCGAGATTCTCCGCGGTCAGTACGCTTTTGGTTGCACCGCTTGCGGCCAAACGGCCGTGATGCAATAGCACCACCTCATCACAAAAGCGATACGCCAGCGATAAATGGTGAATCACCACCACGCAAGTGTGTTGCGGGGTAAGCGCTTTGAGTTGCTGCATAATATCGATTTGATAATAAGGATCAAGCGCCGCAATCGGTTCGTCGGCAAGTAACAGCGGGGCGTTTTTAATGCAGCAACGGGCAAGTTGCACCCGTGTTTTTTCGCCGCCCGAAAGCCGGCGGAAGGGTTTATGCAGTAAATGGGTGATGGAAAACTGCGCGGAAACCGACCGCACTTTTACCTGTTCGTCCGTTTTTTTATGCCCATAAGGCAGACCGAGGGCGAGCACATCATAAACGCTTAAATCCCAATAAACCTGCGGATTTTGCGCGAGATAGGCAATCTGTTCGCTGCGTTGTTTGGCCGTCATTTCGCCGATGGGGTGATTTTTTAGCAAAATCCGACCGCTGACCGCCGGTAAAATGCCGGCAATTGCTTTGAGTAGCGTGGATTTGCCCGCGCCGTTTGCGCCCATAATGCCGACCAATCTGCCCTGTGGAATGTGACAACTGACGTTCGTTAAACCATAGGCAAGCGAAAGATGTTCAACTTTAATCATGGTAACTTCTCCGTTGGCTCAGCAATATCCAAATCAAAAACGGCGTGCCGATCATGGCCGTGAGCGTGCCGATATAAATATGCGCGAACAGCGGAATATGGATAATCGCTAAATCCGCGCAGACAAGCAGCAAGGCGCCGAATAACGCACTGCTGAGATAAAGCCGGGAAGGCGGTGCCGGCAGCAACATGCGCGCCAGATGCGGGGCGATTAAACCGATAAACCCGATGGTGCCGGTTTGCGGAATGGTGGCGCCCACCAGCAACGCCACGCCGAAAGCGGTGATAAAAAAGCTGCGTTTGAGATCCACGCCCATAGTGGCGGCGGTTTCCTCGCCGAAGGTGAGCAAATCCACATAACGGCGTTGTGAATAAAGGCAAAATATCCCCAACAGCACGAACGGCAAAGAAAGCAACAGCGTATCCGATGTTGCCCAAGCGAGCGAGCCTTGCAGCCAGCGATACAGCTCCGCCAAAGCCCACGGACTGTCGGCGTTGGAAAGCAATAGCGCGATCATGGCGCCGAGCAACATATTCACCGCCAAGCCACTTAAGATCATCATCGTCGTGCCGTGATTTTTCGCAATCAGATAAACCAGCAGAAAACTCAACAGCGCACCGCTAATACCGCCGACGACTAATCCGCCGAACGGAAGCGAAAAATAATAAAGTATCACTACGCTGGCGGTGGTTGCGCCGTTTGCGCTGCCGAGTAAGCCGGGGCTTGCCAGCGGATTCTGGAGCACGCCCTGCATCGCATTGCCGGCCAACGCCAGACAGCCGCCCGTCAGTACCGCAAGCAACAACCGTGGCAGGCGAATGTCCCACAGCACCAGCGAGCGCATATCCGTCAGCACGCCGTCGGCGTTTTTTAATGCGATAAACGCCGACAAATTGGCATAACAGGCAATTGCGAGAATCGCCAGCAACAGCGTGCCGAGGCATACATTGAGTTTTGTGATTTTGGTTAGCATCGTTGTTCTTGATATTTCGTCCGTTATTTTAATTGCCGATAAACCCGCTCCGCCCCTTGCCAGAGGCCGTGATCAAAACAATAGGTGTATTTCATGGGGAGCGTTGCCAAGGTTCGGTGCGGGAAGATTTTTTGTAAAATCGGGTGACTGAGCAGCGCCGATTGGGCATTGTAGCTTTGTTTGTCGGTAATGGAAATCAGCCGGTTCGGTTGGGCGAGCAGGAGTGTTTCCAACGAGAAATTTTGCGGCGTCAGCGCTTCTTTCAGTGCGCTTAAGCCGAGCAAATCCAGCAAAGCCTGATATCGTGGCAAATGCTGATCCGCCACGCCGGTTTCGGTCAGTATCAGCGTGTCGGTAAGCGCGGTGTTCAGCCGGGTTTTGGGTAAGCGTAATTGCTCGATTAACCGTTCGGCTTTATCCGGATTGCCCGTCAGTTCGCCTAATTGTTCAATTAAGGCAAAAAGCTGTTCGGCGGTATGCGGATCGCTGACCGGCACCACCTTTACGCCGAGTTGCTTGAGCTGTTCGGTCAGCCGGGGGTAGAACTGCGGGTTAAGCAAAATGGTTTTGTCCTGATAGGGCAACAGTTCAAGCAAGTTCGGTTCGACAACGGGTTTGGTGCGGTTGACTTTCTCCAGCATCATCAACGGCTTTTGAGAATACGGCGACATGGCCGCAATTTGTTCCGGGCGAGCCAGCTCAATCAGCAGGCGATCGCTGCACAAATTGAGCGAAATGAACTGCTCGGCTTGGGCGGGGAGTGGCAAATCCGCGGCGCAGAGCAGAAAAAGTGCGGTGAAAAACGAGCGAGTTTTTAACATATTCGGCATCGCGCGGTTTTGCCGGGGCAGACGGAGGTGCCAGCCCCCGCAGGGTTAGCAAAAATCACGGTCAAGCTCTTAAAAACTCCCTTTCAAACCGACATACAGATTGCGACCGTCTTGTCCGTAACCGACAATATTTTCATATTTTTTGTCGAACAGGTTGTTCAGGTTGGCATAAACGGTTAAAGCTTGGCTGAGCCGGTAATCCACACCTAAGTTAAGCAGCGTGTAAGAAGGCAGTTTCACCCGGGATTGGGCGTACGTGAGCGGATCAAAATAAGTATCTTTGCGTTTACCCACATAGGAAATGTTGGCGTTTGCGCCAAGCTCAGGCGTTATCTGGTAGGCCAATCCCGCATTTGCCAGATGCCGCGGCCGGCGGACTAATGTCATGTTTTGGCTGTCTTTGCCGCGGGTGTAGGTGTAGTTGGCATAAGCGCTGAGTGCATCGGTCAAGTTGCCGTGATAAGCGAATTCCGCGCCACGGATTTTGGTTGTGCCGTCAAGATTAACGGCCTGACTTGCGTTCCCCACGGTGCGGCTGCTGATAAAGTTTTTCACATTGCGGGCAAAATAGGTCACATCAAGGCTGTGGCGTTTGTCGTTGCTTTCGAATAACAAACCCGCATCGCCGCCGCGGCTTTTCTCCGGTTTTAAATCCGGGTTGCCGATATAGCGGCCGTTGTAGCCGTAATATTCGGTTATCGTTGGGTTTTGCACCGCGCTGCCGAGGCTGGCGTGCGCTTTGAGGTTCGGCGCAAGGCGATATGCGCCTGCGATGCGTCCGGTAAACGAATCGTCATATTCTGAACTGTCGGTAAAACGGCCGCTTACCGACAGGCTGTGATCGTCTTCGGTAAAGAGGCGATATTCGGCCGCCACGCTTTTCTCAATTAACGTTTTTTCACCATGCGGAGAAAAGTAAGTCGAATCGTAATGCGTTTTTTGATATTCGCCCAATAAGCTCAGCGCTTGGGTTACATCACCTTCACGATCAAAATTAATATCTAACTGATAGTTCGCATTCAGTTTTTTAGCGTCATAAGCGCTTGAATAGCCAAAGGTATCGCTGTCGGTTTTGATGTGGCTAATGCTTGCTTTATGTTTGAACAGATCCTGATCGCCGCCGACATAACCGCCTAATTTAAAGAGGGTTTCACGGCTGCGGGTGCGGTGGTCGGTTTCATCGCCCACATTATTATCGAAATTTGCAGTTTGTGAGAAATGTGAAGCAAGGAGCTCAATCCCTTTGTGATCGTCGTCGTAGCCCAGTTTTAACGAGGCATTATCACGGTGGAATTTATCGTTTTCTTCCGCGCCGCCGGTTATCACATCGCCGCCGGTTTCGCCGGCGTAAGCAAATTGATGTTTGCTTAACGCCGAAATGCCCGCGGTGCGGTGACTGTCGCCGTGAAGGGTATAATAGAAGCCGTTTTCATAGCCGGAAAAGGTGACGGAAGCATCGCGCGTGCGGTGCGAGCCCGTGCCTAAATCAAAATCCACGTTAAACGGTTTATCTTTGTGTAAGCCGCTTTTGGTGGTGATATAAATCACGCCGCCCATAGCGTCGCTGCCCCAGAGTGCCGATTGTTCGCCGCGTAACACTTCAATGCGATCAATATTGCTTAACGGCAAACCGCCGAAATCAAAGCCGTAACCTGAAACCGGGTTCATTTTGACACCGTCGATAATCACAGCGGTATGGTTGGCGTCTGCGCCGCGCAGATAAAAATTGGTTAAGGTGCCGCGTCCGCCGCTTGATGAAATTGCCACACTCGGCACGGTTTTTAACACATCGCTTACATAAGTGGCGTCACGTTCGGCGAACTCTTTTTCCGTTAAAACCGTGACCGACGAAGCCGCTTTGTCTTGATTAACCGGCGCGGCATAGGCGGAATAAACGTTTATTTCGTCTAATTCGTTTTCCGTTTGAGCACGTTGCGCCAGCGCCATGCCGGAAAAAGAAACTAACAGGGTGAGAGTGATAAGGTTTGTTTTCATAGTGTTTTTTCAGATGGATCGTCGATAAAGTCGTGTATTATACACAAAAATTGCCGGCGGGATGATGCACGCGCGCCTGAAAGAACAAGCGATGCCGAATAAATTATGTATAAAAATAGAAAAAGTGCGGTGTTTTTTGGCAAAATTTTAACAAAACACACCGCACTTTCCGACGGAATAAAAAGACGGTTAGTTCCACCTCGGAAAGCTAACCGTAAAGGGGAAAATCGTTAGCCCTCAATACCTTCAAATAAGGCCGTGCTTAAATAGCGTTCCGCGGCGGAAGGCAGAATCACCACAATGAGTTTATCGGCAAATTCGGGCAGTTTTGCCAGACGATCCGCGGCGGCTACGGCGGCACCGGAGGAAATACCGGCTAAAATGCCTTCTTCGGCCATTAAGCGACGAGCGGTGGCGATAGCGACGTCGCTGCTGACGCGTTCTACCCGGTCGATTAAGGATAAATCCAGATTTTTTGGAATGAATCCGGCGCCGATGCCTTGAATTTTATGCGGACCCGGTTTGACTTCTTCGCCCGCTAAGGTTTGCGTGATAACCGGGGATTCTTCCGGTTCCACCGCGACGGAGATGATTTTTTTGCCCTGATCCTGTTTGATGTAGCGGCTGATACCGGTAATCGTACCGCCGGTGCCGACGCCGGCGACCACAACATCCACTTTACCGTCGGTGCCCTGCCAGATTTCCGGGCCGGTAGTTTCCTGATGAATGGCCGGGTTAGCCGGATTTTCAAACTGTTTCAGCATGATATAACGGTTCGGATCGGAGGCAACGATTTCTTCCGCTTTGGCGATAGCGCCTTTCATGCCTTTCGCCCCTTCGGTCAGTACCAGATTCACGCCCAGACCGCGCAATAAGCGTTTGCGTTCAAGGCTCATGGTTTCCGGCATGGTCAGGGTGATTTTATAACCGCGGGCGGCGGCAACGTAAGCCAGCGCGATACCGGTGTTGCCGCTGGTGGCATCGACGATTTCTTTATTTTTAGTCAGTGTACCGTCTTTTTCCGCCTGCCAGATCATATTGGCGCCGATACGGCATTTCACGCTGAAACTCGGGTTGCGGCCTTCAATTTTGGCCACAACGTTACCGTTATGACCGAAGTGTTTTAAACGGACTAAAGGTGTGTTACCGATAGCATAGGAATTGTCTGCATAGATGGTCATGTTCTCTCCCCTTTTGGTTTTTTGTATTAAGCGGATACTAGTTTTAACATAAGGTTTAATAATCAAAAAATAGTTATTGGCTATATTTTATAACCAAATGCTATTTAACCGACGGGCTGCCGGCGCCGAATCTGCCGGGCAGCGTGCTGCCTTCGGTGCTGTTGGCACGATGCAGCAGTCGTGTGCGGTATTGTTCCGTCCACATGGCGGTGGCGCCGCAGACCGCAACCGGAATAATCACCAGATTGACGCCCGGCACCAGCGTACAGAGCGTGACGAAGGTGCCGAAAGTAATATTTAAGGTTTGTTTACCGCTCAGTTCGTCCCGCATTACGGAAAACGGAATTTTGTGGTTATCAAAAGGGTAGTCGCAGTATTGAATCGCCATCATCCAGGCGCTGAATAAAAACGTCAGCAGCGGAATCAGCGTTTGCCCGAGCAGCGGAATAAAACTGAGCAAAAACAGCAGGATAAATTTAGGCAAACTGTAAACCAGTTTTTGCCATTCGCGCCGTAACATCCGCGGAATATCTTTAATAAAATCCAGCGTATTCATGTCAATCAGCGTTTCCCCGGTCAGCCTGTTCTCCACTTTTTCCGCCAAAAGCCCGTTAAACGGGGCGGCGATAAAGCCGGACAGGGTGGTGAAAATAAAGTAAAACAAAATCAGCACCATAAAGACGGATAATACCAGCAAAACGGCGCCGAGCCAGCTCAGCCAGTCCGGAATATAGCTGACAATGCCGTCGATCAGCGATTCCATTTGCGACAGAAAAAGCCAGAATAAACCGCCTAACAGCAGTATGTTGAGTAAAATCGGCATAATCACAAAGCGGCGTAAACCTTTCTGTGCGATTAAGTGCCAGCCGAGCACAAAATAATGAAATCCCAGCTTGAATTCGGTTGTTTGTAACATAATAAGTTTCCTGCATAAAATAGGCGCTTAAGAATAGCAAAGTGCGGTGAAAAAAATCAATTTTTGCATATCATCGGATTGAGAAAATATGGTAAGCTAACCGCAATTTGTAATGTTTCGCCCGCAGACGCAATGGGAGAAGAGATAATGGATTTAAATACGATTTTAATTATTTTAGGTGTAATCGCATTAATTATTTTAGTCGCGCACGGCTTATGGGCAAACCGCCGTGAAAAATCCCGCTATTTCCAGAATGCCAATACCTTTACCAAAGATTCCCGTATTCGTCAGGCGCAGGACAATGTTAATCCGAATCCGAACCTGCAAACCCCCGTACCGGATTATTCCCGCAGCGAATCCCGTCCGCCGCAGCCGACTCAGCAAAATCTGGATTTTGAAAGCGCGCAGTCTGTCGCCGGGCAGGAAACCCTCAATGTGGAACAGGCGGTCAGCCGGATCAAAATCAGCCTGCCGGATTCGCCGCAGCCGGTCAATGCCACTATTGAGCCGCCGTCTTACACGCAGCATTCCCATTTAGGCGAGCGCACGATTGCCGATATCGAATCTTCCGTCGATGTCAACGAAGGTATTAATTCGTCTTCCGTCGCGTTGCGTGAACAGCTGGCCGAGGCGGCGCAAAAACCGTTTTCCGAGCCGGACGAACCCGCGGCGAGTTCAGCGCAAACGGCGCCGGCCGATAACGCGGGGCAGGAGAAGCCGGCGAACGCGTTTCTCATGCTGTATGTGGTGGCGCCGGAAAACCGCGAGTTTAACGGCAGCAATCTTGCTCAGGTTTTAGACGATCTCGGGTTTATTTTCGGCGAGCAGCAGATTTACCACCGCCATTTGGATCTCAGTGTCGCCAGCCCGGTTTTATTCAGTGCGGCGAATATTCAGCAGCCGGGTACCTTTGATGCGGAGAATATGGCGGATTTCTATACTGTGGGCATCGCGTTATTTATGCAGCTGCCGTCGCACGGTAATGATCTGGCCAACCTGCGCATGATGATTCGCGCGGCAAAAACCATTGCCGACGAACTGGGCGGGTTCGTGCTGACGGATCAACAGGCTATTTTCAATGAACAGGCGGAAAAGGATTATTTAAGCCGGGTTTCCGCCTAAGCTGAAAACGGCGAATAATTTCACCGCACTTTTAATCCGCACTTGAGGCTTTGACCTGAGTGCGGATTGTTATTTTTAAACATAGGTATTCGCCCGGCTAATTGCTATAATAAGCCGCCGCCTGTTTGCGCGAAAGTCGTTTGCAGGGCGCCGGCAACACGAAAGTGCGGTGCGAATATCGGCGGTTTTTTTATAAGGAATGTATTATGCCCGAATCGGTTTCACAACAAATCGAAGCCTTGAGAAACAGCTTACGCTATCATGAATATCAATATCACGTCTTGGATAATCCGCTGATTCCCGATGCGGAATACGACCGTTTGTTTCACCGGCTGAAAGCGCTGGAGCAGGCGCATCCCGAATTTGCCGACGCAAACTCGCCGACTCAGCGGGTCGGTGCCAAGCCGTTGGCCGGTTTTGCGCAGATTACCCATGAAATTCCGATGCTGTCGCTGGATAATGCCTTTTCCGATGCGGAGTTTTATGCCTTCGTCAAACGGATTGAGGATCGCCTGCCGTTATTGCCGGAAGCGCTGACGTTTTGCTGCGAACCGAAACTGGACGGGCTAGCGGTGAGCATTTTGTATGTGAACGGTCAATTGACGCAGGCGGCGACGCGTGGCGACGGAATGACGGGCGAAGATATTACCGCCAATATCCGCACCGTGCGCAATATTCCGCTGCGTTTATTAACCGATAATCCGCCGGCTCGTCTGGAAGTGCGCGGCGAGGTATTTATGCCGCAGGCCGGATTTGAAAAACTGAACGAAGAGGCGCTGGCAAAGGGCGAAAAAACCTTCGCCAACCCGCGCAATGCCGCCGCCGGCTCGTTGCGCCAGCTTGACCCGAAAATCACCAGCCGTCGCCCGTTGGTACTCAATGCGTATAGTATCGGCATCGCCGAAGGCGTGCGCCTGCCGGATACCCATTTTGCACGTCTGCAATGGCTGAAATCCATCGGTATCCCGGTAAATCCTGAAATCCGCCTGTGCAACGGCGCGCAACAGGCGCTGGATTTTTACCGCACGATTGCCGGCAAGCGCACTACCTTAGGCTATGATATTGACGGCACCGTGCTGAAAATCAATGACATTGCGCTGCAACAACAACTGGGCTTTATCTCGAAAGCGCCGCGTTGGGCGATTGCCTATAAATTTCCGGCGCAGGAAGAACTGACGATTTTAAACGCGGTGGAATTTCAGGTCGGACGCACCGGTGCGATTACGCCGGTGGCGAAGCTGCAACCGGTTTTTGTCGCCGGTGTTACCGTCAGCAACGCCACGCTGCATAACGGCGATGAAATCGCGCGGCTGGATATTGCGATCGGCGATACGGTGATTATTCGTCGCGCCGGTGATGTGATCCCGCAGATTATCGGCGTTTTGCATGAACGCCGACCGGCGGATGCTCAACCGATCGTCTTTCCGCAGACTTGCCCGGTGTGCGATTCGCAGATTGTGCGTATCGAAGGCGAAGCGGTGGCGCGTTGTACCGGCGGTTTGATTTGTGCGGCTCAGCGCAAAGAAGCGTTGAAGCATTTCGTTTCGCGCAGAGCCATGGATATTGACGGCGTCGGAGCGAAACTGATTGAACAATTGGTGGATCGCGAACTGATTCGCACGCCGGCGGATTTGTTTAAACTGGATGCGGCGCAGTTAATGCGTTTGGAACGCATGGGGTCGAAATCTGCCGAAAACGCGCTAAACAGCCTGCAAAAAGCGAAAAAAACCACCTTGGCGCGCTTTATTTTCGCGTTGGGTATTCGTGATGTGGGCGAGGCGACGGCGCTGAATCTGGCTAATCATTTTAAATGTCTTAACGCCTTGAAAGCGGCGGACATCGAGGCGCTGCGGGAGGTGCCGGATGTGGGCGAAGTGGTGGCGAACCGCATTTATGTTTTCTGGCGCGAGGCGCATAATGTGGCAGTGGTCGAGGATTTAATCGCTCAGGGCGTACATTGGGACGATGTGGAAAGCAACGAGGCGGCAGACAACCCGCTGAAAGGTAAAACCGTCGTGCTGACCGGCACATTAAGCCGCATGGGGCGCAATGAGGCGAAAGCCCTGTTGCAGCAGCTGGGCGCGAAAGTCAGCGGCAGCGTGTCGGCAAAAACCGATTTCGTACTTGCCGGGGAAAACGCCGGCTCGAAATTGACTAAAGCACAGGAGTTGGGCGTACAGCTTCTCACGGAAGAGGCGTTTCTGGCGTTAACCGGGCAGTGATAACTTGCGTGGAATACAAAAAAGTGCGGTGATTTTCACCGCACTTTTTGCTTTTTTTGTCGGCCGGATTAGCGGGTGCCGTACACCACAATGGTTTTGCCGTGGGCGGAAATCAGATGTTGATCTTCCAGCATTTTCAGAATTCGCCCGACGGTCTCGCGCGAACAGCCGACCATTTGGCCGATTTCCTGACGGGTAATTTTAATCTGCATTCCGTCGGGATGCGTCATGGCATCCGGCATTTTGGCCAGATTCAATAAGGTTTGCGCAATGCGTCCGGTGACGTCTAAAAACGCCAGATTGCTGACCTGTCTTGAAGTGTTTTGCAGGCGGCGGGCGAGCTGGGCGGACAGATACATCAGAATTTCAGGGTTAACCTGAATGAGCTGGCGGAATTTTTTATAGGAAATTTCCGCGATCTCACAGGAGCTTTTGGCTTTTACCCAAGCGGAGCGCGACTGACCTTCTTCAAACAAACCGGCCTCACCGAAAAAATCACCTTGACTGAGATACGTCAGGATCATTTCTTTGCCGTCCTCATCTTTAACCAGCACGGCAACGGAGCCTTTGATCAGATAATAAAGGGTTTCCGCTTTCTCGCCGGCGTGAATTAATGTGCTTTTGGACGGATATTTGTGAATGTGACAATGTGAAAGAAACCATTCTAAGGTTGGATCCATTGATTGTGTCATTTGACCTTGCTGTTCTTGCACTGAAGCCCCCGTAATGTTATGTTTCCGTTACTTAAGAAATTCCATTTTATTTTTGATATCAATGGATTGATGTAATTCTGACCAGACTATCACTACCTTTCCCTGACGGATCGCGGTTAACAGATTCTGCGTTTTCTGCTCTAAAGAGAGTTCTGCGGCGCCGTAATCGGTACCTTCGCGCAGCACGAAACTTTCTACGATATTCAGTAACGTCTCTTCTTTCAGTGTCTGCCAGGGGATAATCATAATGTTACCTAAAAATTCGGATTATGCAAATAGCACTTCAATCAGTTTCCATTGCTGCTCAAAGCCCTGATTCGGGCTGTGACGGAAGTTGGAACGCACATAGCGCATAAACTGTCCTTCACAAAATGTCACCAGATAAGCCGCAATGGTGCGTTCGTCTGCGGCGAAGGCTTTGCCTTCACGCAGTTTGCGCATTTGCAGAATATTGACGAATTGCAGCTCCAGACGATCAAAAAACTGCGCCACCCGAGCCTGCAGGCGGGCATCTTCGAACATCAGCGCATGACCGGTCAGCACGCGGGTCAGACCCGGATTTTTGCGCGCGAAATCCAAAATCATCTGCATAATATCACGGATGCGCTGCATGGTGTTGGTTTCATTTTTGATGGAATGCGCAATGCGGCTGAGCAAATTGGTTTCGATATTGTCGATGAGCGCCTCGAACATCTTGGTTTTGCTCGGAAAATAGCGATACAGCGCCGCTTCGGACACCCCGACTTCCTGCGCCAGACGTGCGGTGGTCATCCGTTCCATGCCCCGTTCCGAATGCAGCATATGGGTCAGTACGGTGAGCACTTGCTGACGGCGCTCTTTGACGCTGCGTTTGGCCGGTTTCTCCATTATTGCGTACCCGAATGACCGAAACCGCCTTCGCCGCGTTCGGTTTGGTCAAAGTCATTGACGATATTGAACTGGGCCTGCACCACCGGAACGAAAACCAATTGCGCAATGCGATCGCCCACTTCAATTCTAAACGGCTGGCTACCGCGGTTCCACACTGAAACCATTAAAGGGCCCTGATAATCCGAATCAATCAGCCCAACTAAATTGCCCAACACGATCCCGTGTTTGTGGCCTAAGCCCGAACGCGGCAGAATCACCGCCGCCAGATTGGGATCGGCAATGTAAACGGATAAACCGGTCGGGATCAATGCGGTTGCGCCCGGTGCCAATTCAATACTTTGTTCCGGCAATGCGCGCAAATCAAGTCCCGCCGAGCCTGCGGTGGCATAGGTCGGTAGCGGAAATTGCGAGCCGATGCGTTGATCGAGAATTTTTACATCGATTTTTTTCATGTTGTTCCTTTTTTATTCTTGTTGAGAGGATCGATTATAGCGTTCGATAATGTGCTGCACTAACTGCCGGGCCAAGTCCGTTTTGTCGCTTTTCGGCAACGCATGGTCGCCGTCGCGCCAGTATAAATGCAGCGCGTTTTGCTCGGCATTGAATCCCTGCCCGTCGGAAACATCGTTCGCGCAAATCAGATCCAGATTTTTACGCTGCAATTTATCTTTGGCATAGTGTTCGATATGTTGCGTTTCGGCGGCGAAACCGACCACAAACGGACGCCGTTCGGTTAAGCGGGCGACCGCGGCGATAATATCGGGATTTTTCACTAAATTAAGCGTTAACGCATCATTTTCGGCGCTTTTTTTGATTTTTTGTGGCGCCACTTGTGCCAGACGATAATCGGCGACCGCCGCACAACCGATAAACAGATGGTTTTCCACCGCACTTTGCATCGACTGCGCATACATTTCCTGCGCGGAAATAACATCAATCCGTTTCACCTGATGGGGTGTCGGTAAATTAACCGGCCCGGCGATTAAGGTGACGCTCGCCCCTCTTTCGGCAAAGGCCTGCGCAATCGCAAAGCCCATTTTGCCCGAACTGTGGTTGCTGATATAGCGCACCGGATCAATGGCTTCACGGGTCGGGCCGGCGGTAACGACAACATTTAACCCTTGCAGATCCAACGGTTTATTGACGAGTTCGGAAAGTGCGGTGTAAATTTCCGCCGGTTCCGACATCCGACCGAATCCCACATCGCCGCACGCCTGTTCGCCGCTGTTCGGCCCGACGGTATAAATGCCACGCTCAGTCAGGCGGCGTAAATTTTGTTGGGTGACGGGCTGGCGATACATTTGCTGATTCATGGCCGGCGCCAGCAAAATCGGCGCTGCGGTGGCAAGACACAGGGTGGAAAGCAGATCATTGGCCATGCCCGCATTGAGCCGGGCGATAAAATCCGCGCTGGCCGGGGCGATAACCACCACTTCCGCCCATTTTGCCAGCTCGATATGACCCATTGCCAGCTCCGCCTGCGGATCCAACAGCGATTGCGCCACCGCGTGCCCGGAAATCGCCTGTAGCGTTAACGGCGTGACGAATTCCGCTGCCGCCGGAGTCAGCACCACGCGCACCTGCGCTTCATTTTTGCGCAGCAGCCGGATCAGTTCAATGGTTTTATAGGCGGCGATCCCGCCGGTAATCCCCACTAGGACGCGTTTTCCCTGAATATGTTGCATGGTTAGCCTTTAATCACAATCAAAAAGTGCGGTTCATTTTACTGTAATTTTGGCAAAGAAAAAATTCATTTTGCGATCCGGCGCGCAAAATCGGCATGATCGTCTCGCCGGCCGGTGCGCATTCCGTCAGAGTAAGGTCATGTATTGTTGAGGGAAGACGCATGAACGAATTGATGCCGCGCGAAAAACTGTTGCGTTTGGGCGCCGCTGCGCTGAGCGATGCGGAATTGCTGGCGATTTTCCTGCGTACCGGCATTAAAAACTGCCCGGTGATGCAGCTGTCGCATCATGTACTGGCGCATTTCGGTTGTTTGCGCGCGTTAATCAGCGCCGAACGGCAAGAGTTCTGCGCGGTAAAAGGACTGGGCGTCACGCAGTTTATCCAGCTGCGCGCCTGCACGGAGATGACCAAGCGCTATTTATTGCAGCAACTGGAAATCAGCCATACCTTTAACGCGCCGGAAACGGTGCGCACCTATTTACAGGCGGAGCTGGCGCATAAAGAACGGGAAGTTTTTCTGGTGCTGTTTCTGGATAATCAGCACCGTTTGATAAAAAAAGAAGAGATGTTTTTAGGCACCATTAACAGCGCGGCGGTTTATCCGCGTGAAATTGTAAAAAGCGCATTAACCTGCAATGCGGCGGCGCTGATTCTGGCGCACAATCATCCCTCCGGCGTGGCGCAGCCCAGCGCTTCGGATCGGAAAATCACCGAAACTATCAAACAGGCGGCGGAGCTGGTGGAAATCCGCGTACTGGATCATTTTGTGATTGGTAAGGGCGATTATTTTTCCTTTTCCGAAAACGGTTGGATCTGAGATCGTTTTCTGATCCCGACCGGCTTTTGGGCAAATTTTTATCATTTATTTGACACAACGGCGTATTTTGACTTGAGAATCATGAATAAAGTCAGTATAATTTGCCACCTTTAATATAGTACGGGTCGGTTATCGCGGCCTGACGAGGTAGCGTCGGAATCGTTGCGATTTCGAAGTAATCCGAACCCTAAGCTCGAGCTTATATTTGATTTATTGGAGATTAGTATGTCTAGAGTCTGTCAAGTCACAGGCAAGCGTCCGGCAGTCGGTAACAACCGCTCTCACGCGTTGAACGCGACACGTCGTCGTTTTCTACCTAACTTACACACTCACCGTTTCTGGGTTGAGAGTGAAAACCGTTTCGTAACTTTGCGTTTAACCGCAAAAGGTATGCGTATTATTGATAAAAAAGGTATCGATGCAGTATTGGCTGACATCCGTGCCCGTGGCGAGAAAATCTAAGGAGCTAAAAAATGGCAGCTAAAGGTGCTCGTGAAAAAATCCGTTTAGTTTCAACTGCTGAAACCGGTCATTTCTATACCACAACGAAAAACAAACGTAATATGCCGGAAAAAATGGAAATCAAAAAATTTGATCCGGTCGTGCGTAAACACGTTGTTTATAAAGAAGCTAAAATCAAATAATTTAGCTCTTACCAACTTAAAAAGCCCGACCTGTTCGGGTTTTTTATTGCCCGCAAAATGGGCTATAATTCGCCTTATGTCGTTTCCTCCATTGGTGATAAGAGAACTGCAATGCCTGAACTTCCCGAAGTTGAAACCGCGCTTAACGGTGTAAGCCCTTATCTGAAAGGGTTTACGATTGAAAAAATTGTTGTGCGTCAGGCCAAACTGCGCTGGCCGGTAAGCCCCGAATTACTGCAACTTTCCGGCCAAAAAGTGACCGCACTTTCGCGCCGCGCCAAATACCTGATTATTCATACGCCGCAAGGCTATATTATCGGCCATCTGGGCATGTCCGGTTCGGTGCGGATTGTGCCGCATGCAAGCCCGGTGGAAAAGCATGATCATCTGGATATTGTGATGAATAACGGCAAATTGCTGCGTTATAACGACCCGCGCCGTTTCGGCGCCTGGCTGTGGACGGATAACCTGACGGATTTTCACCTGTTTCTGAAACTCGGCCCCGAACCGCTTAGCGACGCATTTAATGCGGATTATCTGTTTAAAAAATCACGCAAAAAACAGACCGCACTGAAAACCTTTTTAATGGACAACGCCGTGGTGGTGGGCGTCGGCAATATTTATGCCAACGAAAGTTTGTTCTTATGCGGACTGCATCCGCAGAAAACGGCAAAAACGCTGACCAAAGCGCAGTGCGAACGCCTCGTTCACACCATTAAACAGGAATTGACCCGCGCCATTCAACAGGGCGGAACGACATTAAAAGATTTTTTGCAACCCGACGGCAAACCGGGTTATTTCGCGCAGGAATTGCAGGTTTACGGCCATAAAGCCCGCCCCTGCCCGAAGTGCGGCACAAAAATCGAAAGTGTAGTGATCGGACAGCGCAACAGTTTCTTTTGCCCGACATGTCAGAAGAAATAGCGGATTACCGCTACCCCTTCCGGCGCAAAATTAAAAAGCGGCAATCGTAAGGATTGTCGTTGTCGGCGGGGCGGTAGGTGTCAAATTCGGTGTGCCAGTCCGGCAGATGAATGGCGGGGAAGAAGGTGTCGCCGTCGAGTTCGGTCTGAATTTCGGTGAGGTACAGTTTATCCGCCGCGGGAAGATATTGGCTGAACAGTTGGCCGCCGCCGATCAGCAGAATTTCCGGCGAATCTTGCACAAAATCCACCGCACTTTGGAAATCGGGTTGCCAGATAACGCCCTTGTGTCGATACGGCGTGCGGGACAGCACGATATTGGTGCGCTTCGGCAGCGGCCGTCCGATGCTTTCAAAGGTTTTGCGCCCCATAATCACCGGTTTTCCAGTGGTCTGTTGGCGGAACCACGCGAGATCCGCCGGCAGATGCCAGGGCATTCGGTTGTCTTTGCCGATGACGCGGTTGCGGGTCATGGCGACGATAAGGCTTAAAGTCATGCTGTCTCTCTGTCTGTCTTGATTACGGGCTCTTACTATACCACAGGTTTCTGACGATAGAACAATAATCCCGGCAATGCCAGGCCGAAAACGATGGCGCCCAGAATAAACCCGGTTTTGATAAAATAGTCAATCATTTGCGTGAACAGCTGATCGGAAAAGCCGTAATGGTGAATCTGTACGATGGCGATCATCGCTTTGTAGGCATAGACGCCGGGGATCATCGGGATAATGGCGGCGACGGTGAACACTTTCGGGTGTGCCAGATAGCGGTGCGAGAGCTGCACGCCGATAAAGCCGATCAGGCTGGCGCCTAAAAAAGTGGCGAAGACCAGTGGCATATCGAAATGCACCAGCAAGGTGCGCAGCCCGTGTCCCAGCGCGCCTAAAATCGCGCAGTATTTCAGCGCTTGCGGCGGCACGTTGAAAACCAAAGCAAACCCGACGGCGGGAATGGCGGCGAAGAACATATCGTCGGCTAAGTGCAGTAATAATTCGATCATCTTAGCGCCCCCAACTGGTGATGTTCAGCAGACTGAGGGCGAACACAATGCCCAGACAGGCGCCGAACGTCAGAATGGTGGCGATGGTCCAGCGCCCCAGTCCCATATTGACATGCCCTTTCAGAATATCCGCCAGCGAGTTAATCAGCGGAAAACCGGGCACCAGCAGCAAAACGCTGGAGGCCAGTGCGATTTGCGGATCATTGCCGAGGTGATATTTTAACGCCATGCCCGAAATGATTGAGGCGACAAAGGCGGTGATGGAAAAGACGATCAACGGATTGTAATGACGCTGGGCAAGGCTTTGCCGCACATACATCGCGCCCGCCGCAGCGAAAAAGGTGATCAGCGAAATCAGCGCATCGCCGCCGGATAAATGGGCAAAGCTGGCGCAGGACAGCCCGATCATCAGCACCACGAAATAGCGGTTGTATTTCAGCGGTTTGATCCGCGCCAGACGTTCGCGCACCTGATGAATGCCGTAAATTTTATGTTCGGCGGTAATCACCACGCGCTGCACTTCGGTCACCACCTGCATATTAATGCCTTTGTCCGCGTTTTTGCGCGCGGTGGTGATACAGTGTCCCTGATATAAGGTGGTCAGGATCACCGCGTTCGGCGTCAGTGCGCATTCCACGCTGTCCATCCCCAGCGCCAGCCCCAAACGGTGCGCCATTTGCACCACGATAGTGCTTTCCGCGCCGTATTGCAGCAGCATTAAGGCGACCTGAACACACAGCCGGGTCACTTCGCGCTGGTGTTGGGCACTTTGTTCGCATTGTGTTTCCATTATCCGATCCCATGACGATAAACTCGCTTTTATTATATTCACTTGATAAAAATAAAATTTGTTCTAAGTCATGGAAGTGCGGTGGAAATCGGATGATTTTTTAACTTTTTAATGCTAATTTATGGCGACGCTTAATTCACAGAACGCAAAATCATGGAAAATGTAACAAATCAGAAAACGATCGTGGTGAAATTCGGTACCAGCACCTTAACTCAGGGTACGCCGAAATTAAACCGCCCGCATATGATGGAAATCGTACGGCAGATTACGCAGCTGCATCGCGCCGGTTTTCGGATGATTATCGTCACTTCCGGCGCCATGGCGGCCGGGCGGCATTATCTGGCTCACCCGCAACTACCGCCGACCATTGCCTCAAAACAATTGCTGGCCGCGGTGGGGCAAAGTCAATTAATCCAAACCTGGGAACAATTGTTCGCCATTTATGATATTCATATCGGGCAGATTTTGCTGACCCGCGCCGATATTGAAGATCGCGAGCGTTTTTTAAATGCGCGCGACACCCTGCACGCGCTGCTGGATAATCACATTATTCCGGTGATTAATGAAAATGACGCGGTGGCGACGGCGGAGATCAAAGTCGGCGATAATGATAATCTGTCGGCGTTGGTTGCCATTTTGGCGCAGGCGGAGCAACTGTATTTACTGACCGACCAACAAGGCCTGTTCGACAGCGATCCGCGCAAAAATCCGGCGGCGCAACTGATTCCGCAAGTGGAAAAAATTACCGATCATATTCGTGCTATCGCCGGCGGCAGCGGCACTCATCTGGGGACCGGCGGGATGTCCACCAAGGTGATCGCCGCGGATGTGGCTACCCGTTCCGGGGTGGAAACCATTATTGCGCCGGGCAATCGCGCCAATGTGATTGTGGATTTGGCCTATGGCGAGTCGATCGGCACCCGTTTCTGCGCGCAGACCGATCATCTGGAAAGCCGTAAGCAATGGCTGTTTGCCGCGCCTTCCGCCGGCACGCTGATTATTGACGACGGGGCGGAAAGTGCGGTGCTGATTCAGTATAAATCCTTATTACCGGCGGGCATTGTGGCGGTGGAAGGGCGTTTTTCGCGCGGCGAAGTGGTGAAAATCTGTACCCGCGGCGGAAAAGCGATTGCCTTGGGGATGGCGCGTTATAACAGCGACGCGTTATCGTTAATCAAAGGGCGAAAATCGCAGGAAATCGAACAAATTCTCGGCTATGAATATGGCGCCGTGGCGGTGCACCGCGACGATATGATCGTGCTTTAGCGCGGATGGCGGGCAGATTAAAGGGAGCAATAATTTTCGGGATTGAAAAAGAACGCAGAATGTTTGCCCGCGGTTAAGTTTGTCGTAATTTGAAAAGTGAAAAAGCAGCGCGGGCTGCTTTTTCGTTGTGCGGTTTACAGAATATCAAGTAATTCCACTTCGAACACCAGCGTGCTGAACGGCGGAATAGAGGCGCCGGCGCCGCGTTCGCCGTAGGCTAATTGATGAGGAATGGTCAGTTTCCATTTTGAACCGACCGGCATCATCGAGAGCGCCTCAACCCAGCCGGCGATGACGCCGCTGACCGGAAATTCCGCCGGTTGACCGCGTTGCACCGAACTGTCGAACACGCTGCCGTCGATTAAGGTGCCGGTGTAATGCACGCGCACCTGATCCTGACGGCTCGGCACCGCGCCTTTGCCTTCCACCAATACTTCATATTGCAGGCCGCTGTCGGTGATCTGTACGCCGTCTTTTTTCGCATTTTCCTCAAGGAATTGCTTGCCGGCTTCTTCAACCTGCTTGAACTGCGCCTGAGCGGCTTGTGCTGCCTGTTGCTGCAATTGTTGTAACGCCTGACCGACTTGGTTTAAATCCAGAGCCGGCGCATTGCCGTTTAGGGCGTCATAAATGCCTTTTGCCACCGCTTCGGCCTTGACCGCCAGTTTGCTGTCGATCAACTGCTGGCCGATTTGTAAACCGATGCCGTAACTGCCTTTGGCCGAGACATCATCTAAACTGATTTGTGCAAAAAATTGTGCTGTCATTATTTTTCCTTATGGTTAAAAATTATTTTTTATAGCCTAATACTTCGCCGACGCGCACCGGCACATCCACGCTCAGATTATCCGCCAGTACAACCCGGCCGGATTGAAACAGATTGATAACCGTCGAACCCAGCTGAAACGCGCCCATTTCTTGTCCTTTGGTGAATGTTATTGCGCTTTCACCTTCGTAAGTCCAGGTTTTCACCTCTTTTGCGCGCGGCGGATTAATCACGCCCGCCCAGCTGGTGCTGATGCTGGCGGTGATGGTGGCGCCCACCAGAATCTGCACCATTGCACCGAACGGCGTATCAAACAGGCAGATTACCCGCTCATTACGGGCAAACAGATTAGGCACATGTTCCGCTAAAAACGGATTGACCGAGAACAGATCGCCCGGAACATAAATCATTTTGCGTAATGTGGCATCGCACGGCATATGCACGCGGTGATAATCGCGCGGCGATAAATAGGTGGTGACGAACTCGCCGTTTTTAAAGGCCTCGACCAATGTCTGATCGCCCGCCAGTAAATCTTCCAGCCGGAAATAATGCCCTTTCGCCTGCAATAATAAATTGTCATCAATATGCCCCAGCTGGCTGATACGGCCGTCCGCCGGCAGGCAAAGTGCGGTCGGATTTTGCTCGATTTTTCGCGCATCGTCCGCCAGCGGGCGAATAAAAAACGCGTTAAAACTGGCATAATCGCTAAATTCGGTTTTGGCCGCTTCCGCCATATTGACACCATATTTTTTGGCGAAAAGTTTAATCACCCAATGGGTCACCGCGCCCCATTGCTGCTTGGCAAACCAGCCCGCCAGACGGGTTAAATAAAGCTGCGGCATCACATATTGAAAGGCGATTTTAAGGCGCTGCCAGTAATCAGGTTGTTTTTTTTCAGCGTTATACATAACGATTCCCTCAATGAAATTTGAGTTGGGATTATAACAACTTATTTCACTTGTGCAACGGCAAGCCGAATGCCTTGCCTTGGCGGCGAAATCGCGGTAGGGTAGCCTGTTTAAAAAAATCAGGGAAAATCGAACCGCACTTATGAACGAACAGGATTTACTGCAACTGGATAAACAACACCTCTGGCATCCTTATGCCGCGATGGATTCTGACATGCCGATGTATGCGGTGGAACGCGCCGACGGTGTGATGATTACGCTGAAAAACGGTCAGCGCCTGATCGACGGCATGTCATCTTGGTGGGCGGCGCTGCACGGTTATAATCACCCTGCGCTCAATCAGGCGGCGGCCGCGCAGCTGGCGAAAATGAGCCATATTATGTTCGGCGGTTTTACTCATGATCCGGCGGGCGAGCTGGCGCAGCGTCTGGTTAAGCTGTTGCCCGACGGGCTGGATAAAATCTTTTTTGCCGACAGCGGCTCGGTGGCGGTGGAAGTAGCGATGAAAATGGCGTTGCAGTATCAGCAGGCCAAAGGCGAGGGCAAACGCGGCAAATTCGCCACCATTCGGGCAGGTTATCACGGCGATACCTGGCATGCCATGTCGGTGTGCGATCCGGTTACCGGCATGCACCAACTGTTTTCCGCCTGCCTGCCGGTGCAGTATTTTCTGCCGCAGCCGCAAACGGCGTTCGGCAAGCCTTGGAACGAACAGGATATGCAGCCGCTGCGCGATTTATTGGCGCGGCACGGTGAGGAAATCGCCGGCTTAATTCTGGAACCGGTGGTGCAGGGCGCCGGCGGAATGTATTTCTATTCGCCGCGTTATCTGGAAAACGCCCGCGCCTTATGCGATCAGTACGGCGTATTGCTGATTTTCGATGAAATCGCCACCGGCTTCGGGCGCACGGGCAAACTGTTCGCCACCGAATATACCGCGATAACGCCTGATATTATCTGTCTGGGCAAGGCGCTGACCGGCGGTTATATGACCCTTTCCGCCACCGTGACCACGCAAACGGTGGCACAGACTATCTGCAATGGTGAGGCGCAATGTTTTATGCACGGCCCGACTTTTATGGGCAATCCGCTGGCATGTGCCATCGCCTGCGCCTCGATCGATTTACTGCTGGCCAGCGACTGGCAAACCAAAGTCCGTCATATCGAACGTCAGCTGAAAGCCGAACTGGCGCCCGCCGCGCGGTTTAAATCGGTGCGAGAGGTCCGCGTTCTGGGGGCGATCGGTGTACTTGAGATGAAAGAACCTGTTAATATAGCGCGGCTACAGCCCGAATTTGTCGCCAAAGGTATTTGGCTGCGGCCTTTCGGACGCTTGGTTTACATTATGCCGCCGTTTATTATTACAACGGAACAGTTATCCCGCCTGACCGGCGGCTTGCTGGCGGTGATCAGGGACGTTTATCATGAATCATGTGACTGATTTTTATCAGGAATTAACGCATTTACAGGAAATCGGACAGTTTCGTCGTCTGCCCGAATTGAACCATTGCGGACGCTATATCGAACAGGACGGGCGCCGCATGCTGAATCTGTCTTCCAACGATTATCTGGGGCTGGCGAACGACAGCGCCTTAAAACAGGCGTTTTTTGCCCGATACGCGGAAGCATTACCGCACTTAACCTCATCTTCCTCCCGTTTATTAACCGGCTCCTTTCCCGCATATCAGCAGCTGGAAACCCTGCTCGCCCAGCGTTTTCAGCGCCAAAGCGCATTGCTGTTCAACAGCGGTTATCATGCTAACATCGGGATTTTACCGGCGATAGCGCGCAAGAAAACGCTGATCGTCGCCGATAAACTGGTGCATGCCAGCCTGATCGACGGCATCCGCTTAAGCGGCGCGGATTTTCTGCGTTACCGCCACAACGATTATGCCCATTTGGAACAGATTCTGCACAAACACCACCGCTCTTTCACGCGCATGATTGTAGTGACCGAATCGGTATTCAGCATGGACGGCGATCTGGCGGATTTAACCCGGCTGGTCGGTCTGAAAAAGCAGTTTGATAATCTGCTGCTGTATGTGGACGAAGCCCACGCCGTCGGCGTTTACGGCGAACAGGGACTGGGACTTGCCGAACCGTTGCAGTGTTGCGGGCAGATTGATTTTCTGGTCGGGACGTTCGGCAAAGCCTTGGCTTCCATGGGCGCTTATGTGGTGTGCGATCAGGTGATGAAGGATTATCTGGTGAACCACATGCGCCCGCTGATTTTTTCCACCGCGCTGCCGCCGCTGAATGTGGCATGGAGTTTATTTCTGTACCAAAAACTACCGCACTTTGCCGCCCGTCGCCGGCATCTGGCGCAGCTGAGCGATAATTTACGCCGGCATATTGCGCGCACGTTCGATGTGCCGATGCCGAGCGAAAGCTGCATTGTGCCTTATATTGTGGGCGATAACGACCGCACGGTGAAGCTGGCGCAGCGGCTGCGGCAACAGGGCTATTATTGTCTGCCGATCCGCCCGCCGACTGTGCCGCAAGGCACCTCGCGCATCCGTTTTTCATTAACCGCGGATATGACCTTTGAAGAAGTGGCGGGGCTGGCGGCCTGTCTGGAGGCTTGCGCCGGATGAAAACACAATATTTTGATTATCATGGGCAGCATTTGATCGTCTATTTTGCCGGCTGGGGAACGCCGCCGAGTGCGGTCGGGCATTTGCTTGCGCCGCAAAATTACGATGTTTTGCTGTGTTATGACTACAGTCAGCTACACTGCGAGTTTGACTTTACCGCCTATCGGCAGATTCGGCTGGTGGCGTGGTCAATGGGCGTTTGGGCGGCGGAACGGGTGATGGCGCCTTATGCGCTGACCTCCGCCACCGCCATTAATGGCACCGGGCTGCCTTGCGATGACCGCTTCGGCATTCCGCGTGACATTTTTGCCGCCACCGTGGCGGGGTTAAATGCGGCCAACCGTTTGAAATTCGAACGCCGCATGTGCGGCAATCAGCAGGCCTTCAGCGCCTACCAACAGCTTGCAGCGCGCCCTGCGCTTGCACAAATTGAGGCCGAACTGACCGCACTTTATCAGGCCTTACGGCAGGATTCGCGTACTGATCTGATTGATTGGACGCATGCGGTGATCGGCAATAAAGACAAAATTTTCCCGGCGCGGAATCAACGGCGCTACTGGCAACAGCGCTGCCCGATACGCGAAATTGACGGCGAACATCTGCTTTTCCCGCAATTTCATCATTGGGCGCAATGTTGGGATGGCACTGAATAATGGATAAGCGACGGATTCAGCAGCGTTTTAGCCGGGCGTTAGCCCATTATGATCAACAGGCGCTGGCGCAGCAGCGGATTCATCAGCGTCTGACGGCGTTATTGCCGCTAATGGAGCGGCGCGATTTTCAGCATATTCTGGAAATCGGCTGCGGCACCGGCGGGCTGACCCGACAGCTCATGCGGCATTTAAACGCACAGTGTTGGACGCTCAATGATCTGTGCGATATCGCACCGCACTTAACGCAGGTTTTGCCGCAGTCTTTTCGGTTTTATGCGGGCGATGCGGAACGGCTGCCATGGCCTGAACAATATGACTTGATTGCCGGCGCCTCGGTGGTGCAGTGGTTTGCCGATCCGGCGGGATTTATTGCCCGCTGTCAAGTGCGGTTGAAAAAACGGGGATTTTTGCTACTCAGCACTTTCGGCGCGGAAAATCTGAGCGAAATCAGGCAACTTACCGGCGTAGGATTGAATTATCCTTCGCCTGCGCAGTGGCGCCGCTGGTTGAGTGCCGGGTTTGAGCTGCTCAGCTTAGAACAGGAAAATATTGTGCTGCACTTTGACAGCCCGTTGGCCGTGCTGCGGCACCTGAAACACACCGGCGTCACCGCCACCGGCCGGCAGGCGTGGACGAAAGGCGATTTACAGCATTTTTGCCGGCAATATCAACGGCAGTTTGCCAGCGCGCACGATCAGGTGCGTTTAACTTATGCGCCGGTTTATTTGCTGGCGCGTTCGGCTTAGCGTGACAGAAAAAAGGATAAGTATGACAGCGACAGTGTTTTTTATCAGCGGTATCGATACGGATATCGGGAAAACCGTGGCGACCGGTTGGTATGCGCAAAAGCTGATGCGGCAAGGGTTTTCCGTCATCACGCAGAAGATGGTGCAGACCGGCTGCCGGGGAATTGCGCAGGATTTGCTGACCCACCGCCGCATGCAGGGCATCGTGCCGACCGAAGAAGATAAACAGGGCATTACCTGCCCCTATGTGTTCGATTATCCCTGCTCGCCGCATTTGGCGGCGGCGCGGGAGATGCGTCGGATTGAGCCCGAAATCATTGCAAAATCCACCGCACTTTTGGCGCAGAAATACGATTATGTGTTATTGGAAGGCGCCGGCGGATTGTGCGTGCCCTATAACGACAGCGAAACCACGCTGGATTATATCGCCGCCCGCGGCTACCCGCTGATTTTAGTTACGTCGGGCAAACTGGGCAGCATCAATCACACCCTGCTCAGCCTGCTGGCATGCCGGACACGCAATATTACCCTGCATGCGCTGGTGTATAATCTGTATCCGCCGGCGGATGAGATCATCAGCCGGGAGACGCAGCGTTTTTTACGCCGTTATCTGCACCAATATCATCCCGACAGCCAATTCGAAACGCTGGCGCAGCTCGAAAACGGATAAAAAAACCGACCGCACTTTGTCGCGCTGAATATGCGTTTTATGCTGTTATCTGCGCCGATATCATCCCGGCAACCAATTCGAAACGCTGGCGGAGCTTAAAAACGGATAAAAAACCGACCGCGCTTTACGGTGCTTAATGTGCGTTTTACGCCGTTATCTGCGCCGATATCACCCCGACAGCCAATTCGAAACGCTGGCGGAGTTTAAAAACGGATAAAAAACCGACCGCACTTTGCTGTGCTGAATGTGCGTTTTATTCCGCCTTAAAGCAGGCGACCAGATGGTCGGGCTGTCCTTTGAGCAGCGGTTTGTCGGCGATGCAATGCTGATCCGCCAGCGGGCAGCGGGTGCGGAATACGCAGCCGGAAGGCGGGTTGATCGGCGAGGGAAGATCGCCTTCCAGCAACTGGATCCGTTTATGGCGTTCCAGTTTCGGATCGGGAATCGGCACCGCCGACATTAAGGCTTTGGTGTAAGGGTGTTTGGTGTTGTGATAGACCTGCTGATAATCGCCCAGTTCCACCGCATTGCCCAAATACATCACCAACACGCGATCGGAAATATGTTTTACCACCGCCAGATCATGCGCGATAAAGATCAGCGATAAGCCCATTTCCCGCTGTAGGGATTTCAACAAATTCACCACCTGCGCCTGAATGGAAACATCTAACGCGGAGACCGGTTCGTCACAGATAATCAGTTTCGGCTCGACGATCAGCGCCCGCGCAATGCCGATACGCTGACATTGCCCGCCGGAAAATTCATGCGGATAGCGGTTGATGAGGTTCGGCAGCAAACCGACTTTCATCATCATGGCGCGTACCTTTTCTTTCACTTCCTGTTTGCTTAACTGCGGCTGATAAATATGGAGCGGTTCGGCGATGATGCTGCCGATGGTCATGCGCGGATTGAGCGATGCCAAGGGATCCTGAAAGATCATCTGAATGTCGCTGCGCACCTTTTTCCAGTCTTTTTCCGATTGCGTAGTCAGGTCGCGCCCCAGCCATAAGATCTTGCCTGCGCTGCTTTTAACCAAACCGATAATGGCGCGCGCCAGTGTGGATTTGCCGCAGCCCGATTCGCCGACCACGCCCAGTGTTTCGCCCTCATACAGTTGGAAAGAGACGTTATTAACCGCTTTTAAATGCTGCGGTTTGGCAAACCACAGGGATTGGCGGTTTTTTATGCTGAACTGAACGCTTAATTCGTTGACCTCTAAAATGACTTTTTTCTGTGTTTTTTTCTCGGCACTCATGATGCGTTACCTCCGGTTAATTGCGCGGCGGAAATAAAGCAGGCGCGCAGCCGCCGGTCGGGAAGTGCGCTCAGCGCCGGCGCCTGTAAACAGCTTTCCGTGGCGTAGGCACAACGCGGTTTGAACGGACAGCCGGCGGGCAGGTGCAATAAATTCGGCGGATTGCCGGGAATGGTCAGCAACGCGTCTTCCTGATTGTCCACCCGCGGCACCGCACCGATTAAACCGATGGAATAGGGATGGCTCGGGGTATAGAAAATCTGTTCCGCACTGCCGTATTCCATGGTGCGGCCGGCATACATCACCAGCACATTATCGCAGATTCCCGCCACCACGCCGAGATCGTGGGTAATCATAATAATGGCGGTATTAAATTCGCGTTTCAGTTCGTTTAGCAGAGTCATAATCTGCGCCTGTACGGTCACATCCAGTGCGGTGGTGGGTTCGTCGGCTATCAGTAATTTCGGCCGGCACAGCAGTGCCATTGCGATCATCACGCGCTGGCGCATTCCGCCGGAAAATTCGTGCGGGTACATGTTCATGCGTTTGCGCGATTCGGGCATTTTCACCGCATCCAGCATCCGCACCGATTCTTCAAAAGCGGTTTTGTGATCCATGCCTTTATGCAGCATCAGCACTTCCATCAGCTGCTCGCCGATTTTCATATAAGGATTCAGCGACGTCATCGGATCCTGAAATATCATGGCGATTTGCTCCGCCCGCAGGCGGTTAAGCTGGGCTTCCGGCAGATTCAGGATTTGCCGACCGTTAAATTTTGCCGAACCGGAAATGCGGCCGTTATCTGCCAGCAATCCCATTAGGGCGAAGGCGGTCTGCGATTTGCCCGAACCGGATTCGCCCACGATGCCGAGCGTTTCACCGGCATGCAGGGAAAAGGTTAAATTGTTCACCGCCGTGACATCGCCGTCGGGGGTGCTAAAGGTGACGCGCAAATCCTGCACGTCCAGTAATAAATTTGATGTTGTCATCATTCACTCCAACCGCGCTTGCTCAGCGGTCTTTCGGGTCGAGCGCGTCGCGCAGTCCGTCGCCGATAAAATTAAAGCAGAATAAGGTAATCACTAAGAACAGAGCCGGAAAAACCAATAACCAAGGCGCCGCTTCCATGGATTTCGCCCCGTCGTTCAACAGTCCGCCCCAGCTACTGAGCGGCTCTTGAGTGCCTAAACCGAGAAAACTTAAAAAGGATTCGAATAAAATCATGCCGGGCACCAGCAGCGAGGCGTAAACCACGACCACGCCCAATACGTTAGGCACGATATGCCGCCAGACGATTTGGCGCGCGGAGACGCCGCACACAATGGCGGCTTCGATAAATTCTTTTTGTTTCAGGCTCAGGGTCTGACCGCGCACGATTCTTGCCATATCCAACCAGGAAACCATGCCGATAGCGACAAAAATCAGGAAAATATTGCGCCCGAAAAAAGTAACCAGCAGAATCACGAAAAACATAAACGGAAAGGAATTTAAAATTTCCAGCAGGCGCATCATCACGGCATCGGTTTTGCCGCCGATATAGCCTGAGGTGGCACCGTAAAGGGTGCCCATCAGCACCGCAATAAGCGCGCCGGCGATGCCGACCAGCAGCGAAATGCGCCCACCGATCGCCACGCGTACCAATAAATCGCGGCCGGAGGCATCGGTGCCGAAATAGTGCATACTGTCCCATTCCGGTGCGATGGAAATGGCGCCGAAGTCCAGTTCGTCGTAAGGGTACGGCATCAGCATCGGGGCAAAAATTACAAATAGACTGATCAAAAACAGTACGCATAAGCTGGCAAGGGCGGCTTTATTGTGCAAAAAACGCCGCCGCGCATCCTGCCACAGGCTGCGTCCTTCAACGGTTTCCAGCTGTTCCGTGACATTTTCCAGCAACGCGCTGTCTTTTGGGTGAGTTAACATAAGGTATCCTTTTCTCTGCCTGTTGAACGGTTAATAGCGAATTTTCGGGTCGATAACCGCATATAAAATATCCACAATCGCATTAAAGGCGATAGTCAGCGCGCCGACCAGAATGGTCAGGCTCAACACGAGGGAATAATCCCGGTTTAAGGCGCCGTTAACGAAAAGCTGGCCGATGCCCGGTAAGCCGAAAATACTTTCGATCACCATGGAGCCGGTGATAATTCCCACAAACGCCGGGCCCATATAGGAAATGACCGGCAACAAGGCGGGGCGCAGCGCGTGTTTCAGCAGAATGCGGCGCATCGGCAGGCCTTTGGCTTTGGCAGTGCGGATAAAATTGGAATGCAGCACTTCGATCATCGAGCCGCGGGTAATGCGCGCGATACTGGCGATATAAGACAGGCACAGGGCGAACATCGGCATCAGCATAAATTGCAGCGCGCCGCCTTCCCAGCCGCCCGACGGCAGCCATCGCAGGGTAATGGAAAACAGCAGCACCAGCAGCGGTGCCACCACAAAACTGGGAATAACCACACCGGTCATGGCAAACGCCATAATCAGGTAATCCAGCCATTTGTTCTGCTTTAAGGCCGCAATGGTGCCGGCGCTGACGCCCAGTATCAACGCTACGATAAACGCCGAGACGCCTAATTTCAGCGATACGGGAAAGGCGGCGGATACCAATTGATTCACCGTGTAATCCTTATATTTGAAAGACGGGCCGAAATCACCGTGGGCGAGATCTTGCAGGTAAATGAGATATTGTTTATACAGCGGTTCGTTTAAATGATATTTCGCTTCAATATTGGCGATCACTTCGGGCGGGTAATTTTTCTCGCTGGTAAACGGACTGCCCGGCGCCAGACGCATCATAAAAAAGGACAGCGTAATCAGAATAAACAGGGTCGGAATCGCTTGCAGTAGCCGACGCAGAATTAATTTCAACATAATGATAATCTAAACCATAACAGGCGAAAAAGAAAAAAGTGCGGTCGATTTTAACCACGTTTTTTTGACCGCACTTAAATAACATCAAGGTTTAACCAGATAAACGTCTTTTAAATAATAGGTTTCACTCGGATGCCCCACCGCAAACCCTTTCACATAAGGTTTCACCATGCGCGGCGCAACGTAATAATACAGCGGTATCAACGCGGCGTCCTGATCTAACTGACGTTCCAGTGCGGCATAAACCTCGGCGCGTTGGGCGTCGCTTTCCTGCCGGTAGGAGGAGGCGAGTAGGTCGTCGTAGCTCTGGCTTTTATAAAATGCCGTATTGTTGCTGCTGGTGGATAAATAATAATTTAAGAAAGTGGTCGCCTCATTATAATCGGCGCACCAGCCGGCGCGGGCGATGTCGTAATTGCCCTGACGGCGCGAATCCAGATAGGTTTTCCATTCCTGATTTTCCAGTTTCACATTCACTGCGCCGGCCAGATTTTTCTTCCACAGCGAGGCGGCGGCGATGGCCAGTTTTTTGTGGTTTTCGGAGGTGTTGTATAACAGGCTCAGGGTCAGCGGATTGTTTTTATCAAAGCCCGCTTCTTTCAGCAAGGCGATGGCTTTTTCGTTACGCTCCGCCTGTGATAATGCGGCCCATTCCGGCGGCAGGATTTTTTCGCCGCCATTAATGTAAGGCGGGGTGAAACTGTAAGCGGGAACCTGTCCCTGCGCGGTGACTTTGCCGGTGATGATGTCGCGATCTATCGCCATGGATAAGGCTTTTCTCACCCGCACATCGGTAAACGGCGCTTTTTTCTGATTGATTTCATATTGATAAGTACACAGCACCGCCGGCGTATAAACTTCGTTCGGCGATTCCGCTTTTAATTTCGCGAACAGTTCTATCGGCAGTTCATGATTGGTAATATCCAGATCGCCGGCACGATAGCGTGATACGTCGGTATTTGAGGATACGATCGGATAAAACGTCAGATGAGTTAAAACGGTTTTGGCATGGTTCCAGTAGTGGGGATTCGGCACCATTTCCAGTTTTTCGTTGATAATCCAGTCGGTCAGTTTGAACGCGCCGTTACCCACGATATGATTGACATCCGTCCATTTATCGCCGAACTGTTCCACCACTTTTTGGTTTACCGGTGCCAGTACATAATGTTCCACTAATTTATCGGCATAAGGCACGCTGTCCGACAGGGTTAATTGCAGGGTATGCGAATCCAGCGCTTTTACGCCCAGTTCGGAGGTCGGTTTTTTGCCTTCGGCCACCGCATCGGAGTTTAATAATTTCAGATAGTTCAGGTAGCTGGAATAGGGTGAGGCGGTTTTCGGATCGGCTAAACGACGGAAAGAAAAAACGAAATCCTCTGCGGTGACGGGATCGCCGTTCGACCATTTACCGTCCTGGCGTAAATAGAATGTCCAGGTTTTGAAATCCGGGCTGTGTTCCCATTTTTCCGCCGCGCCGGGCAGAATATGGCCTTGTGCATCGGAAATTACCAGCGTTTCAAACAATTGGCGGGCGATCATGCCTTCCGGCGTACCGTCAATTTTATTCGGATCCAGTGAGGCGGGATCGGCGCCGTTATTGATGCGCAGCGCCTGCTTTTCCGCCAGTTCGGTACCGGCCGGAACATCCGCCGCTGCCGCGTTGTGTCCGGCAAGCAGGCCGAAAGCGGCGGTCAGTGCGAGGTGAAGAACGGTTTTCGAGGTTGTGTTTGCCATAATTTTTTCCTTTGTTATTGGGTGACAACATAATGTTTTCATTCTATTAATAAAACAAAACCATTAGGCTGTAAAGATACAAAAAATGAATTTGTGACTTAGGTAAAATAAAACCTCAGGGCGGCCGGTATCTGTTTTTGAACGGGTAAGCGGCAAAATAACGGCGATGAAATCCGTGCCAGTGAATTGCTGCCGCGGATTGCGCGTAAAAAATGATAATTTCCTTTGACTAATCGGCGATCAAAAGGTAATATTCACGCCCTATGCAAAAGGTAAAACTACCCCTAACTACTGATCCGGTAAAAGATGCGCAGCGCCGATTGGATTATGACGGTTATTATGCCGCCGCCCGCCTGACGCGTCTTACAGAATCGGTAAGTAAAGTGCTCAGCGATGCACAGGTTACATTATCGTTTTTCATTGATCCGCAAAAATTAGTGGTGATGAAAGGTCGGGCAACGGTTGAGGTCGAATTGGTATGTCAGCGTTGCAACAAGCCTTTTGTACAAACACTGAGCTGTGATTTCTGTTATAGTCCTGTGGCTAATCTGGATCAGGCCGATGAATTACCGGAAATTTATGAACCGATTGAATTCAATGAATTCGGGGAAATAGATTTAGTCGGTACGGTGGAGGATGAATTGATGTTGAGTCTTCCGATTGTGCCGATGCATTCATCTGAACACTGTGAAGTGTCCGCGCACGAACAGGTTTTTGGCGCCTTGCCTGAAGAATTGGCAAACAAACCGAACCCGTTCGCTGTATTAGCTAGTTTAAAGAAAAAGTAAATTTAGGAGTATAGCCAATGGCTGTTCAACAAAATAAAAAATCCCGTTCACGTCGTGATATGCGTCGTTCACATGATGCGTTAACCACTGCTGCCTTATCCGTTGATAAAACCAGCGGCGAAACACATTTACGTCACCATGTAACTGCCGACGGTTACTATCGCGGTCGTAAAGTGATCAATAAGTAATCCGTTACTTAAAGGTAATCACTTGAGTCGTCTAACCCTGGCGTTAGATGCGATGGGCGGGGACATTGGTCCCCGTATTACTATCCCCGCATCAATAAAAGCGTTGGAAAAAGACCCAACGCTCTCTTTATTATTGTTCGGCGACAGCCAGCAAATCAATCCGTTACTTCACTCCGTACCCGATCATTTAAAACAGCGTTTAACGCTTTGCCATTGCGCGCGCGAGATCGAAAACACACAGGGCCTGGCCTATGCGCTGCGCCGCAGCAAAGGAACCTCCATGCGTCTGGCGATCGAAGCCGTACAGAAAGGCGAGGCGCAGGGTTGCGTCAGTGCGGGTAATACGGCGGCGCTGATGGGGCTGTCTAAAATTATTTTGCAGCCTTTACCGGGGATTGAACGTCCGGCATTGATTTCCATGATCCCGACCATGACCGGCGAGCGCAGCGTTATGCTGGATTTGGGCGCCAATATTGAGTGCAGCGCGGAAAATCTGTATCAATTCGCCATTATGGGCTCAATTTTCGCCGAGAACAGTCTGGGGCTGGTTTTTCCGCGCATTGCCTTGCTGAATATCGGCATTGAGGAAATCAAGGGTTACAAGTCTATCCGTGATGCGGCGGAGATGCTTAGCCGCAATACCGGTTTAAATTATATCGGCTTTATCGAAGGCGATTTGCTGCTCAACGGCAAGGCCGATGTGATCGTGCATGACGGTTTTGTCGGTAATGTGGCGTTAAAAACGCTGGAAGGGGCGGCAAAAAATGTTATTACGTTGTTTAAAGGCAACGCCACATTAAATAAAACCAATCATCTTTTAAAACCGCTTTTCACCTGGCTGATGAAAACACTCTTTTTAAAAGGCAGTTATCAGCGTTTAAAACAGATTAACCCCGACCAATATAACGGGGCGTCGCTGGTCGGTCTGACTGCCGTGGTGGTAAAAAGCCACGGCGGTGCGAATGTCGATGGTTTCGCTTATGCCATCGCCGATGCCGCGTTGCAGGTTCGTCAGCAGATTCCGGCGAAAATTTTAGCCGGTTTAGCAAAATATTAATAAACAGACTTTATAAACTAAGCCGAGATTGTTATGTATAGTAGAATTTTAGCTTCCGGAAGTTATTTACCGGCACAAATCAGAACCAACGCCGATCTGGAAAAAATGGTGGAAACCTCGGACGAATGGATCACCACCCGTTCCGGCATCAAAGAACGCCGCATTGCCGCGGCGGATGAAAGCGTGGCAAGTATGGGATTTACCGCCGCCAAGCGCTGTCTTGAAGCGGCGCAGCTGGCGCCCGACGATATTGAGCTGATCGTGGTCGCCACCACCAGCAACAGCCACGGTTATCCGAGTGCGGCCTGTCAGATTCAGGGCATGCTGAATATTGCCGATGCGATATCTTTTGATCTGGCGGCGGCCTGTACCGGTTTTGTGTATGCGTTAAGCGTCGCCGATCAGTTTATCCGCAGCGGCCGGGTCAAAAAAGCCTTAGTGATCGGCGCGGATCTGAATTCGCGCAATCTGGACGAAACGGATCGCAGCACCGTGGTCTTGTTTGGTGACGGTGCCGGGGCGGTGATTCTGGAAGCCTCCGCACAGGCGGGGGTGATTTCCACTCATTTGCATGCATCGCCGGATACTAAAAACATGCTGAGCCTGCCGTACCCGCAGCGCGGACAGGCGCAATCGGGCTATATTCAGATGCAAGGCAACGATACGTTTAAAGTGGCGGTGCGCGAACTGGCGAGTATTGTGGAAGAAACTCTATCGGCCAACCAGCTGGCAAAAGGCGATATCGACTGGCTGGTGCCGCATCAGGCCAATTTGCGGATTATTTCCGCCACGGCGAAAAAACTGGATATGCCGATGTCGCAAGTGGTGGTGACGCTGGATCGGCATGGCAACACCAGTGCCGCCAGCGTGCCGATTGCATTGGATGAAGCGGTGCGCGACGGGCGGATTCAGCGCGGACAGCTTTTGCTGCTGGAAGCCTTCGGCGGTGGTTGGACTTGGGGTTCCGCGTTAGTGCGATTTTAATTAATCTGCTAAAATCAGCGGCAAGACAGCAAAAAGTGCGGTTATTTTTACCGCACTTTTCGGCATAACGCGCTTGCCGCGCCATATCAAATAAAAAGATACCGAACATCATCATGCTCGGAAAAAAACAGAACAACTAAAGGAAATGACAATGAAAAAATTCGCAATGGTTTTTCCGGGACAAGGCTCGCAGAGCGTCGGTATGCTGGCGGAGCTGGCCGCCGAATTTCCGCTGGTGGAAGACACGTTTAAACAGGCCTCCGAGGTGCTGGGCTATGATTTATGGCAGCTGGTACAGCAAGGGCCTGCCGAAGCGCTGAACAAAACCTGGCAGACCCAGCCGGCGCTGTTAACCGCATCCGTGGCGATTTTCCGGGTTTGGCAGGAAAAATACCCGCAGTTTACGCCGGCGCTGATGGCGGGGCACAGTCTGGGCGAATATTCCGCCTTGGTATGCGCCGGCGCGCTTGATTTTCAAGATGCGGTGAAACTGGTGGAACTGCGCGGTAAATTAATGCAGCAGGCGGTACCGGAAGGCAGCGGCGCCATGTATGCGATTATCGGTCTGGATAATGAAAGCATCATCAACGCCTGTAAAGAAGCGGAACAAGGCGAAGTGGTCTCCGCGGTGAACTTTAATTCGCCGGGACAGGTGGTGATTGCCGGCGCGAAAGCGGCGGTGGAACGCGCGGCGGCCGCCTGTAAAGCCGCTGGTGCGAAACGGGCGCTGCCGCTGGCGGTCAGCGTGCCTTCGCATTGTGCGTTAATGAAGCCGGCGGCGGATCAGCTGTCGGTGTCGCTGGAAAGCATCGCCATCAAAGCGCCGCAAATTCCGGTGATTAACAATGTGGATGTGAAAATCGCCGGCGAAACGCAGGAAATTCGCACCGCACTTGTGCGCCAGCTTTACAGTCCGGTGCGCTGGACGGAAAGCGTGGAGAAAATGGCGCAAAGCGGGATTGAAGTGTTGATTGAACTCGGCCCGAACAAAGTGTTGACCGGTTTAACCCCGCGTATCGTGAAAACATTACAGGCGCAGGCGGTCAATGATGTTACATCATTGGCAAACGCACAGGCATTATTAGCATAAAAATGATTGATTAAGATAAAGGAGAATCTCATGCAGGGTAAAATTGCATTGGTTACGGGCGCAACCCGCGGTATCGGCCGCGCGATTGCAGAAGAACTGGCGGCTAAGGGCGCCTTTGTGATCGGCACCGCGACATCGGAAAAGGGAGCGGACAGCATTTCCGCGTATTTGGGCGAAAAAGGCAAAGGGCTGGTGCTGAACGTGGCGGACGCAACCTCCATTGATGACGTGCTGGCGCAGATCAAAGCGGCGTTCGGCGATATTGATATTCTGGTTAATAATGCCGGCATTACCCGTGATAATCTGCTGATGCGCATGAAAGATGACGAGTGGCTGGATATTCTGCAAACCAATCTGACCTCGGTGTTCCGTTTATCCAAAGCCATGCTGCGCAGTATGATGAAAAAACGCAACGGCCGGATTATCACTATCGGTTCCGTCGTCGGCTCAATGGGCAATCCGGGACAAACCAACTATTGCGCCGCCAAAGCCGGGCTGGTTGGTTTCACTAAAGCGCTGGCGAAAGAAGTGGCGGCGCGTGGCATTACGGTGAACGTGGTGGCGCCCGGCTTTATTGCCACGGATATGACGGAAGTGCTGAGCGACGAGCAGAAAGCGGGAATTTTGTCTAATGTTCCGGCCGGCCGTTTGGGCGAACCGCAAGACATCGCCAAAGCGGTGGCGTTTCTGGCCTCGGATGACGCCGCTTATATTACCGGCACTACGCTGCACGTTAACGGCGGGCTGTATATGGCATAATGCCTGAAACGGTCAATGAAGTTAGGTTTAAGCGGGGTTTCCCGCTTTTTTATTGCCCGCAATTCTACTGATTTTGTCTTTTTTTATACCGCACTTTTTGTCGTGTTTTTATACCGCACTTTCGTTGTATTTTTATACCGCACTTTTTGTCATGTTTTTGTACTGCACTTTGGGGCTGTTCGTCCCGTCCGATTATGGCTTTGGTTTATTGTTATTAATGAGAATAATTCTCAAAAATGTTAACAAAACTACCTATTTGTAAGTATTTTGTAAATATATTGTTGTTTATGATAGAGATCAATTTATTTTCAGGCAAACAGGAGTAAGATGCGGCAATCGGAAAAGCCATATAAATTATAGGTGAATATGGAGCGCACTATGAATAATCAATTGGACGGTATCTTCTCACTGAACGAGGTGAGCCGCCGGGATTTTATGAAATTATGTACCGCCATGGCGGCGACGATGGGACTGAGTAGCAAAGCCGGCGCGGAAATCGGCGCGGCGCTGACCGATCCGCAACGGCCGCCGGTGATCTGGATCGGTGCGCAGGAATGTACCGGCTGTACCGAATCGCTGCTGCGGGCGACCCATCCGACGCTGGAAAATCTGGTGCTGGATGTGATTTCGCTGGAATACCACGAGGTGTTATCCGCGGCGTTCGGCGAACAGGCGGAAGAAAACAAACATAACGCGATCCATAAATACAAAGGAAAATATGTGCTGGTGGTGGACGGTTCCATTCCGCTGAAAGACGGCGGCGTGTATTGTATGGTGGCCGGCAAACCGATTGTCGAACACATTAAAAACGCCGCCAAAGACGCCGCCGCCATTATTGCGATAGGTTCCTGTGCGGCTTGGGGCGGCGTGCCGTCAAGCGGCGGTAACCCGACAGGTGCGGTCAGTTTAGCGGAAGTTTTACCGGGCGCGCAGGTGATTAACATTCCGGGCTGCCCGCCGAATCCGCATAATTTTTTAGCCACAGTGGCGCATATCATCACTTATAAAACTCTGCCGGCCATGGATGCGCAAAATCGTCCGCTGTTTGCCTATGACCGTCTAATTCATGAAAACTGTTATCGCCGACCGCACTTTGATGCGGGGCGCTTTGCACGCGAATACGGCGATTACGGTCATCGCCACGGCTGGTGTCTGTATCATCTCGGCTGCAAAGGCCCGGAAACCTACGGTAACTGTTCCACGCTGGAATTTTGTGATGTAGGCGGCAATAACTGGCCGGTGGGCATCGGTCATCCCTGTTACGGCTGCAATGAGAAAGGCGTCGGCTTTACCAAAGGCATTTTTCAGCTGGCTTCGGTGGAAAACCCGACGCCGAGAGTGGACAAACCCGATGTCAATAATACCGAAGGCAGCGGCGCGTCGCTGACGGCAATCGGCTTGCTGGGCGGTGCGGCGGCCGTACTTGCCGGCGTCACGGTGGAAACCCTGCGTGAGCTGACCAGCCAGCGTAAAGCCAACAAAGCCAAGGACGCCCCGGCAACGAAAGACACACCGGCGGATAAATAACCATACAGGATAACAACAATGGATAGACGTCAATTTATCAAAGCCGGCTTGCTGGGCGGCGCCGTTTCTGCGTTGCCGGCGGCGGATACCCGGGCGGAAGCGGATACGCGCAAAGCCGCACCGGATGCGGTCGGTATGCTGTACGATTCCACGCTCTGTGTCGGTTGTCAGGCCTGTGTGGCGGAATGTCAGCAGGTGAACGGCACCGCGCTGAATCCGGCGGGCGAGCAAACCTGGTCGAACAACGACAAATTATCGCCTTTCACCCGCAACATTATTCAGGTCTGGTCCGACGGCGAGGGTCGCCATAAAGATCAAGCGGAAAACGGCTATGCTTATATCAAAAAACAGTGTATGCACTGTGTTGATCCCAACTGCGTGACGGTTTGTCCGGTGCAGGCGCTGACCAAAAATCCGCACACCGGCATTGTGGGCTATGATCCGGATATTTGTACCGGCTGCCGTTATTGTATGATTGCCTGCCCGTTCGATGTGCCGAAATACGATTATGACAATCCGCTCGGCGAAATCAGTAAATGCGAACTATGCAACCAAAAAGGCGTTTCCCGCATTGATCACGGCGAACTGCCGGGCTGCTGCCATGTTTGCCCGACCGGCGCGGTGATTTTCGGCCGGCGCGAGGATTTGCTGAAAGAAGCCAAACACCGCCTCGGTTTATTGCGCGGCACCGATTACGATTATCCGCGTCAGCGGGTGGACAGCGCCGATCGCTATCGTGCGACGGTACCGCGTTATTATCAGCATATTTACGGCGAGCAGGAAGCCGGCGGCACGCAGGTGCTGGTGTTAAGCGGCGTGCCGCAGGAAAATCTCGGCTTGCCGCAGCTCGACGAACATTCCACCGGTACCCGCGCTGCGCATTTGCAGCATTTCCTCTATCGCGGTATGGCGTTGCCGCTGGTGGCGCTGGCAGGGCTGACTGCCATGACATTCCGCAATATGCACCGTGATAAAATCGAAGCCAAACTGCGCGAGATGAAAATCGCCCGTCGGCAAATGCAGGAGGAACTGGATAAAGAGGAGGAAAAACATCATGGGTAAAATACGTCCGGTGGGCGGCAGATTGATTTCGACGCCTATTTTGTTTTTTGCTCCGCTGGCGGTGATTTGTCTGCTGCTGATTGTGAAACGTTTGTTTTTCGGGATCGGTTCGGTCACCGCGTTAAACGGCGGCTATCCGTGGGGCTTGTGGATTGCCTTCGACCTGCTGGTGGGTACCGGTTTTGCCTGCGGCGGCTGGGCGTTGGCGTGGACGGTGTATGTGTTCAACAAAGGTAAATATCACCCGCTGGTGCGCCCGGCGCTGCTTGCCAGCCTGTTCGGTTATTCCCTCGGCGGACTGTCCATTACCATTGATATGGGGCGTTACTGGCATTTGCCGTATTTCTTTCTGCCCGGTCAGTTCAATACCAATTCCGTGCTGTTTGAAACCGCAGTATGTATGACGATTTATATTTTTGTGGTTACGCTGGAATTTGCGCCGGTCTGGCTGGGGTATTTCGGTTTTAAAAAGTTATTTGAAAAACTGAATAAGATTATGTTTTTCGTGATTGCCCTCGGCGCATTGCTGCCGATGATGCACCAGTCGTCCATGGGATCGCTGATGATTGTGGCCGGACAGAAAATTCATCCGGTGTGGCAAAGCTATGAAATGCTGCCGATTTTCTCGTTGTTTACCGCATTTATTATGGGCTTTTCCATTGTGATTTTCGAAGGCTCGCTGGTTAAAGCGGGGCTGGCGGGCAAAACGCCGGACGAACGGCAGCTGTTCACACAACTGATTAAAGTCACCGCCGGTTTAATCGCATTGTTCCTGCTTTGTCGTTTCGGCGAGCTGATTTATAACCATAAACTGCATTATGTGTTCGGCTGGGATAAATTAAATAAATTTGAAGCCTGGATGTTCTGGCTGGAAGTCTGGCTGTTGGTTTTGCCGCTGCTGACCCTGTTCCTCGGCGAAAAACGTTCCGACGGACGCTGGCTGTTCGTTTCGGCGTTAAGTATGCTGCTCGGCGCCGCCTTATGGCGGATGAATTATTCATTGATTATGTATGATCCGGGCAACGGCTACCGTTATTTCCCGTCCGCCGAGGAATTGCTGATTTCAATCGGTTTCGTATCCATTGAGGTTTGCGCCTATATTTTAATTATCCGTTTATTCCCGGTGTTACCGGTGCTGAAAGAAGCGTCCAGCGAAGAATCGCAGCATATTATTGCCGAGAAAGCCGCCCGCAGTGAAAAATTTAGTGGAGAAAAAGCATGACAGAAACAAAACGCATCACCATCGACCCGATTACGCGCATTGAAGGACATTTGCGTATCGATTGTGAGATCGAAGACGGCAAGGTGACTAAGGCCTGGTCATCGGGAACGATGTGGCGCGGCATGGAAAATATTGTTAAGGGCAGTGACCCGCGTGATGCCTGGATGATCATGCAGCGCATTTGCGGCGTTTGTACCACCGTACACGCGATTATCAGCGTGCGGGCGGTGGAAGATGCGGTGGGCGCCAAAGTGCCGGTTAATGCGCAATATATCCGCAATATGATTCTGGCCGCACACAGTATGCATGATCATATCGTGCATTTTTATCAGCTGTCCGCGATGGACTGGGTGGATATCACCGCGGCGTTAAAGGCGGATCCGGACAAGGCCGCCACCATGCTGAAGGATGTTTCCAGCTGGCCGCTCAACAGCGCCAACGAATTCCGCAATGTGCAGAAAAAAATTCAGGCGCTGGTGGACAGCGGGCAGCTGGGGATTTTCGCCAACGGCTATTTCGGTCATGCCGCGATGCAGCTGCCGCCGGAAGTGAATTTAATCGCCGTGGCGCATTATTTGCAGGCGCTGGAATGTCAGCGCGATGCCAACCGCGTGGTGGCGCTGCTGGGCGGTAAATCGCCGCACATTCAGAATTTGGCGATCGGCGGGGTGGCTAATCCGATTAATCTTGACTCACAGGCGGTGCTGAATCTGGAACGGCTGATGTTTGTGAAAACCTGCATTGATAAACTGAACGATTTCGTCAATCAGGTTTATAAGGTCGATACCGCAGTGATCGCGGCGTTTTATCCGCAATGGCTGAAGCTGGGCGGCACGTCGCGCAATTATTTATCCGTTCCCGAGTATCCGGTTGATGAAGAAAATAAGGTTTTCGAGCTGTACGGCGGGTATATTGAAAACGGTGATTTGACCACTTTCCGCGCGATTAAGGATCACCGGGACGAATATGTGATTAACGGCATTAAAGAAAGCGGCAAGCACGCCTGGTATGAAGACGACGAGGCGCTGCCGCCGTGGGCGGGGCTGACCCGGCCGAACTATACCGGCTGGCAGGATGAGGGCAAATATTCCTGGGTGAAAGCGCCGACTTTCTATGACAACGTGGTGGAAGTGGGGCCGCTGGCTTATTTAATGTGCGGACTGGCATCAAAGGATGCGCGCACGGTAAAACATTTCGACCAAATTCAGCAAATTTATACCGCACTTAGCGGGCAGACTATCGCCGTTGAGGATTTGCATTCCACGCTGGGACGCATTATCGGCCGCACCACGCATTGCTGCGTGCTGAACGATATTCTGAGCCAGCAATGGCAGAAGCTGGTGGAAAATATCGGCAAAGGCGATACGGTGGCTTACCTGAAAGCGGATATTCCGCCGCAGGGCGAGTTTAAAGGCGTCGGTTTCGGTGAAGTGCCGCGCGGTATGTTGTCGCACTGGGTGGTGATTAAAGACGGCAAAATCGAAAATTATCAGGCGGTGGTGCCGTCCACCTGGAACTCCGGTCCGCGCAACCAACACGATGAAATGGGGCCTTACGAGCTCTCCATTATCGGCACGCCGGTGGCGGATCCGAGCAAACCGTTGGAAGTGGTGCGTACCATTCATTCCTTCGACCCGTGCATGTCCTGCGCCGTGCATGTGGTGAATCTGGCGAACGGCGAAGTGACACAGGTGAAAATTTTATAATGAAACCCTTGATTTTAGGCATCGGCAATATTCTGCTGAGCGACGAAGGTATCGGCGTTTACACGGTGCGGGAGCTGGAAAAAGATCCGCATTTTGCACCGCACTTTGATATTGTGGACGGCGGCACCTGCGGCATGGAATTGCTGGATGTGATGGCCAGCCGCGAACAGATTATTATTGTGGATGCGGTGCTGGCGGACAAAGCGCCCGGGGAGATTATCCAGCTGCATGACGAGCAGGTGCCGGTGTTTTTTTCACGCAAAATCTCGCCCCATCAGCTCGGTATCTGTGATGTGTTATCGGCGCTGAAACTGACGGATGAATTTCCGCGGCATCTTTGTTTAATCGGCGTGCAGCCGGAAAGTTTCGAACCGGCTATCGGTTTGAGCAAAACCCTGCGCGCGGTATTGCCGCAGGTCTGCCGCCGGGTTGTCGAACAGCTGCGGCGATACGGCGTTGACCGCTCATCAGGCAAGGGAAGCAATACACAATGAAAACCGGCGAAAAAGACACCGCACTTGATCTGTCCTGTATGGGATTTGCGCACAATCCGGCGGAATTATTCCGGCAGGCGATGGAAAAGATCGTACCGCACATGCATGATCTGCCGTTTTTCCGTGCCGATATTCCCTGTTTCTGTCCGCAATTCGTGTTGTTTGAAGGGCAGTGGCTGGGGGCGGTGGTGACGCCGTGGATGTTGAGCGTGGTGATCCTGCCGGGGCCGGATCAATATTGGGAAAACCGAATTATCGGCGATAAGCGTCTATTGCGCCTGCCGTACAAAGATCTGGTTTTTACCGTCGGCCATCTGGAGGATATTCCGCAATATCTGACCTGCTCGCTGCTGTCGCCGCTGGATAAATCCCTTACTCCGGCGCGGGCGGTCGGTCTGGCGGCGGATTGTTTGCAGATGATGCTGTCGCTGCCGGTAAAACAACAGGCGCCGGATTTGAGCAAACGGAATCTGTTTAAAGCGCTGGGTTCCGTATAGGTTATACCCTTACCCTGTTAGGGGAATTATGCGACAAAGTCATAGCCAAAGCGGAGTGTTAATGTTAAAATTCGCCCAGCGATGTAATCGGATTACGTTGCCTGTTGCGTTAGCAGAGTAACGTAACTCACTTTATGGTATGTATTTGAATTGTCTCCGTTTGTGGTTTGACCTTGCAAAAACAGGTTGCAACTTCACTAAAAATACATACACTATAAAACCATTATTTTATGGCTAACTATAATAGGAAAAGCAAGATGAGCATTGAAGAACGCGTAAAAAAAATCATTGTTGAGCAATTAGGTGTGAAAGAGGAAGATGTAAAACCTGAAGCTTCTTTTGTAGAAGATTTAGGCGCAGACTCTTTGGATACCGTTGAATTGGTCATGGCTTTGGAAGAAGAATTCGATATCGAAATTCCTGACGAAGAAGCTGAAAAAATCACCACCGTTCAATCAGCAATTGATTACGTTCAGAACAACCAGTAATCAGCATTAAGGCGGTGAAATCACCGCTTTAATTTTGCCCGTTTCCCGCCCGAAAACCACCGCACTTTTTTATTTCCGGTTAAAAATTGATTTAAATTAGTTTTTCGCCAGAAAAATCCGGATTTCCTGCTGAATCAATTGTGCTAATTTCTGAATCAAGTATCATAGCCCGCGTTTTTATTTTTTACTCTGCTTTAGGAATTATTTATGCTTTATTTAGAATTTTTATTTCTGTTGCTGATGCTTTATATCGGAAGCCGCTTCGGCGGTATCGGTCTGGGCGTGGTGTCCGGCATCGGTCTGGTTATCGAAGTGTTTGTGCTGCGCATGCCGGTGGGCAAAGCGCCGATTGACGTAATGCTGATTATTCTGGCGGTGGTGACTTGCGCATCGGTGCTTGAAGCCGCAGGCGGTCTGAAATTTATGTTGCAGATCGCAGAAAGAATACTGCGTAGCAACCCGAAACGGGTTACGCTGCTGGGCCCGCTGGTCACTTATGTGATGACCTTTATGCTGGGCACCGGGCATTCCGTCTATTCCATTATGCCGATTATCGGTGATGTGGCGCTGAAAAATAAAATCCGCCCCGAACGCCCGATGGCGGCCGCTTCCGTCGCCTCGCAGCTGGCGATCACCTCCAGCCCGCTGGCTGCCGCGATCGCCTTTTATCTGACACAGATTTCAAAAATTCCGGGTTATGAACATATTTCGTTATTAAATATTATTTCCGTTACGATTCCCGCCACCTTCCTCGGCACGCTTGCATTGTCGTTATACAGCTTGCGCCGCGGCAAAGAACTGGACGATGATCCGGAATATCAGCGCCGGTTGCAGGATCCGGTCTGGCGCGAACGTATTTTAAATACCACCACGACCGCCTTAAATGACGAATTGCCGCGTTCGGCCAAAATTTCGGTGTATCTGTTTTTGCTTTCTTTGCTGACGGTGGTGGTTGTTGCGATGTTCCCGGAAATCCGTACTATCGGCGATGGGGCTAAACCGATTTCCATGTCGTTGGTGATTCAGATGATGATGCTGTGTTTCGGCGGGATCATTTTATTAGCCACCAAAACCAACCCGCAACTTGTTCCGAACGGCGTGGTATTTAAATCCGGTATGGTGGCGGCAATCGCCATCTTCGGTATTGCCTGGATGAGCGATACCTATTTCCAATATGCAATGCCGGAATTTAAAGCGGCGGTCACCACCATGGTGGAAAGTTACCCGTGGACATTCGCCTTCGCCCTGTTTGCCGTTTCGGTGGTGATTAACAGTCAGGCGGCAACCGCGGTGATGATGCTGCCGGTGGGGATCAGCCTCGGCTTACCGGCGCCATTGCTGGTCGGTTTGATTCCGGCGACTTACGCATATTTCTTTATTCCGAATTACCCGTCGGATATCGCCACCGTCAACTTTGACGTAACAGGCACCACCAAAATCGGTAAATACTATTTTAACCACAGCTTTATGGTACCCGGTCTTATCGGCGTGACCACCGCCTGTCTGGTCGGTTACGCCGTCGCACAAGTGGTTATCCGTTAAGATTTTCTTGCCTGCCTTAAAAGCGACGAAAGTGCGGTGATTTTTACCGCACTTTTTGTTTATCTGTTAGACCGATCACATATTTTTCCTCGATACTCTGATAAAATTGTTAAAAAAATGTTTCTTTTTTGCATAAAACATACCGGTTAAGGTTGCGCGGGATGTTTTGATGGGGGCGGCAGCGCAACACCGTCGCCTTATCTTATAACAATAAATCAGAGTGAATGTATGCCGAGACCCTATCAATGTTATCTCACCATTTTTCTGCTGGGCGCCTGTGCGCTGGTGTGTTTATATTCCACCCAGCCGATTTTATTGCAGATTGCCGCATGGGGCGGTGTGGAAGTGGAAAGTGCCGCGCTGACCATTAGCGCAACGACGCTGGGGGTGGCGTTGTTCGCCCCGTTTTCCGGCTCCATGGCTGTGCGCTTGGGACGGCGCAAAACGATTTTTATCGCTGTCGGCGCCTTATGTCTGACTACCTTGTTGGCCGTGTCGGCCTGGAATTTTCCGTCGTTGATTTTCTTTCGTTTTATACAAGGGATCTGTATTCCTTTTATTTTTTCCAATACGGTCTCTTATATTGCCGAACAATGGGATAAACGCGAGGCGGTGAAATTTAACAGCCTTTATATTGCCGGCACCGCATTCGGCGGCTTTTGCGGACGCTTATTATCCGGTATTACGGTGGAACTTTTCCCGCAATGGAAACTGACCTTTGTGACGCTGGCGTTATTTTTGTTTTTTACGTTCCTGCTGACGATAAACTATTTACCGCCGGAAAAACGCGCAGCTCAAGCGCCGACGCGTTCGGTGTTTGCCGATTTAGGCGGCATGATGACGGATAAAAAAATGCTGATCAGCTGTTTTATCGCTTTTTCCCTGCTGTTTCAGCAGGTCGGTTCTTTTACCTTCGGCAGTTTATATCTTGCTGGCGCGCCCTTTTATTTAAATTCCATACAAGTGGGGTTAATTTTCGTGGTGTTTTTAATTCCGTCTTTGCTCACGCCGCTGACGGCGGTGGCCATTAATCGGTTCGGGTATGTTTACGCCTTTTCGTTGTCTTGTCTGTTGGGCATCGGCGGGCTGTATCTGACCTTATCCGATCAGCTTTATCAGGTTATTACCGGCCTGACCTTATCCTGCGTATCGGTCTTTTTCGGTCAGGCGTGCGGCACCTCGTTTATTGCGAAAAACAGCCCCTATGCGCGGGCAACCTCGGTCGGGCTGTATTTATTCTCATATTATTTGGGCGGTTGTCTGGGCGGAATTATGCCGGGCAAAGTCTATTATCTTTTCGGCTGGGCGGAGTGTGTGTATTTACTGATGATTATGATCTTACTCAGTTGCGGTTTGGCGTTTATTGGTTGGCGAAAACAGAAGGAGAAAAGTTATGTTTAAACATGATGCGTTTTATTGGATAAACCGGATGGATAAAGCCTCGACAGTGGCGGCGCTGAAACAAGGCATCATTGATAAAAAGACGGCAAAAACCATCGCCGTTGCGGTCGGCGAACTGACGGACAGCGAAGTGCGGCCGAAAGATTATACGGATATTCAGCCGATGTTATTAAAGTTAGCCGGCCATAGCGGCGCCATGATTCACGTCGGCAGAACCCATCAGGGCATGTTGGCGACCTTGCACCGCTTGTTTATTCGCGAACGTTTTGTGTATTTGTATTTTGTCTCGCTGAAAACAAGAAAACTGTTGCTTAACCTTGCCGCAGAAAATATTCATACCGTGGTGCCTTCCTATATCAACGGCGTACCGGCACAGCCGGTTACATTGGGGCATCTTCTGCTCGGCTATGAGGCTACGCTCGCCCGTTCGGCAAAACGGCTGAGAGAGTTTTTTCCGCGTTTAAATAAATCGCCCTTGGGTTCCGCATTACTGGCCACTGCCGGCTTTTCTGTGGATCGAGTATTATTGGCGGAATTATTAGGATTCCACGGCATTGTGGAAAATACCTTTGATGCCAAGCAGTTATCGGTGATCGACATCGGGGCGGAAGCCGCCAATCTCGCCGTATTGCTGGCTTTATCCGTCGGTACGCTGGTGCAGGATTTGCATATACAGTTTCATCATGTTCGCCCTTGGCTGCAATTAAGTGAAGCGTTATTAAAAAGCCCGGAAGCGTTGATCGCGCAAAAAAGCAATCCGGCGGCGCTGAACCGTACGCGTTTGCTGGCCAGCGAAGTGATCGGCGATGCGGTTAAAGCGATGGTGGCGGCGCATAATGTGAATTCGGGGTTGATTGATTATAAACGGGAAGATGCCGCTGACACGCTGGAGAGAGCGTGCAAAATGCTAAACGAACTAAATGCGGTTCTGGCGGGGATTCGCGTGGATAAAGCGGCCGGCCTGGAAGAAGTGAATTTAAGCTATGCCGCCGTCAGCGAGTTGGTCGGTGCCTTACAGCGTAAACCGAATGTGCCTTTCGAGACGGTGCAGGCGTTTTCCGTCCGATTGGTTAACCATGTCCGCCATAATACTTTGATTCCGGCGGAGCTGCCGTTTGCCGAGGTCGCCGCGCTTTTTGCCGCCGTAGCGCAGGAAATGAGCGGGAAAAAGGCGGAATTTCCGCTGAGTCAGGATGAATTTTCCCGTTGTCTTGATCCGGCGCTGACGGTAAAAAGTTATACCGGCGTCGGCAGTGCCAATCCGGTCGAAGTCGAACGCTTACTTGAGCGTGCGCGGCAAGGCGTGGCGGAGGACGACGGCTGGCATTTAAATTTACAGCGTAATCTGGAAGAATCGGCCGCCAGACTGGACGAGCTGTTCTCTGAGGTGATCACCGGAGAGGAAAGTAAATTCTGGTTTTAGCGGAAAGCCGTATGGTTTATTCGACGGTTAAAAAAATGCCCTGATGAATCATCAGGGCATTGTCGTTTTTGGGATGAATTATGACCGTTTCATAATCTCGAAAAACGCTTCGTTGGTTTTTGCCACCGCCAGTTTATCGATCAGGAATTCCATCGCTTCCACTTCACCCATCGGATTAAGAATCTTACGCAGAATCCACATTTTCTGTAATTCGTCAGGGGTGGTGAGCAAGTCTTCCTTACGGGTGCCGGAGCGGTTGAAATCAATCGCCGGGAACACGCGTTTTTCCGCGATTTTACGCGACAGATGCAATTCCATATTACCGGTACCTTTAAATTCTTCAAAAATCACTTCGTCCATTTTCGAACCGGTATCCACCAGTGCGGTGGCGATAATGGTCAGGCTGCCGCCTTCTTCCACGTTACGCGCCGCACCGAAGAAACGTTTCGGACGGTGCAGGGCGTTGGCATCCACCCCGCCGGACAGAATTTTACCCGACGCCGGCGTGACCGTATTATAAGCGCGCGCCAGACGGGTAATGCTGTCAAGCAGAATCACCACATCTTTTTTGTGTTCCACCGAGCGTTTGGCTTTTTCGATCACCATTTCCGCCACCTGCACATGGCGTGCCGCCGGTTCGTCGAAGGTGGAGGCAATCACTTCGCCTTTCACTGAACGCTGCATTTCCGTCACCTCTTCCGGACGTTCGTCGATCAACAGCACGATCAGCTCGCATTCCGGATAATTATGCGTAATGCTCTGCGCAATATTTTGCAGCAGCATGGTTTTACCCGCTTTCGGTGGCGCGACAATCAAACCGCGCTGACCTTTCCCGATAGGCGAGGCCAGATCCAGAATACGGGCGGTTAAATCTTCCGTGGAACCGTTGCCGCGTTCCATTCTTAAACGCGAATTGGCATGAAGCGGAGTTAAGTTTTCGAAAAGGATTTTGCTGCGGGAGACTTCGGGTTTGTCGTCATTGACCTGATCGACTTTGAGGAGGGCGAAATACCGTTCACCTTCTTTCGGCGGTCGAATCTTACCCTCGATTTTATCCCCCGTCTGTAGGTTAAAACGGCGAATTTGACTCGGCGACACATAAATATCGTCCGGCCCGGCCAAATAGGAACTGTCCGCCGAACGCAGAAAACCGAAACCGTCGGGCAGGATTTCCAGCACACCGCCGCCGAAAATATCTTCACCGCTTTTGGCGTGTTGTTTTAAGATTGCGAAGACAATATCTTGTTTGCGTAAACGGGCCAGATTTTCCAGACCCATTTTCTCTTCGCCCAGCGCCACTAAATCGGACACCGGCGTATTTTTAAGTTCTGTTAAATGCATAATTGAAAATAATGTTTGTCAGAGTTGGATTGTGAGTTAGTTGGATATGATTTTAAGATCCTGTGAATGGGCGTAAAGTTATCACTAAATCCGCGGACTGTCTAGGGGCTTTTGCAAATAAACTGCCGACAGTTGGTTATCCGCAAGAAAAACGGGAAAAAGTGCGGTTGTTTTTTGGGGATTTTTTTACTTCGTGCTATGCTTAGCGCAATTTTTCACTGAATAGTTAATTGTTATGCAAAATAATCATTTAAGTCAGCAGCGTTTTGCCGATTTAGCGTTAAATCCGCGTGTCGCCGCGGCGCTGCAAAAAAAAGGATTTGAATTCTGTACCCCGATTCAGGCGTTATCGTTACCGGTTTCCCTGAGCGGACGCGATGTCGCCGGACAGGCGCAAACCGGCACCGGCAAAACCATGGCGTTTTTAACCGCAACCTTTCATCATTTGCTTGAACATCCTTGCCCCGAGCATGATGCCTCTTATCTGAAAGCGTTGATTCTGGCGCCGACCCGCGAACTGGCGGTGCAGATCAGCAACGATGCCGAACTGCTGGTGCAGGCCACCGGGCTGAAAACCGGTCTGGCCTACGGCGGCGACGGTTACGATAAACAAATCAAAGCCATCGAACAGGGCATTGATATTCTGATCGGCACCACCGGTCGGGTGATCGATTACGTCAAACAGGGCATTATCCGTTTGGATCAGGTTCAGGTGGTGGTGCTGGACGAAGCGGATCGCATGTTCGACCTCGGTTTTATCAAGGATATCCGCTATTTACTGCGCAAATGCCCGCCGCCGGCGCAGCGCCTGACCATGCTGTTTTCCGCCACGTTATCCTATAAAGTGCGCGAACTGGCGTTTGAGGATATGAATTCGCCGGAATATATTGAAATCGAACCGCTGCAAAAAACCGGACACCGGATTAAAGAAGAATTATTTTACCCGTCCAACCGGGATAAAATGGCGCTGTTGATGACGCTGTTGGAAGAAGAATGGCCGGAACGCTGCATTGTGTTTGCCAACACCAAACACCGTTGTGAGGACATTTGGGGCTATCTGGCGGCGGACGGACACCGCGTCGGTCTGCTGACCGGCGATGTGGCGCAGAAAAAACGTCTGGCGCTGTTAAAACAGTTTACCGACGGCGTGCTGGATATTCTGGTGGCGACGGATGTGGCGGCGCGCGGCCTGCATATTCCGGATGTCACCCATGTTTTCAATTATGATTTGCCCGATGATTGCGAGGATTATGTGCACCGTATCGGCCGCACCGGCCGCGCGGGAGAAAGCGGCGTTTCCATCAGCTTTGCCTGCGAAGAATACGCCATGAACCTGCCCGCCATCGAAGCCTATATCGGCCACAGCATCCCGGTCAGCCAGTACGATCCCGCCTCCCTGCTGACCGACCTGCCGAAACCTTACCGCCTCAAACGCCCCGGCAGCGCGCAAAAACGACACAGCCCGCGTACGGTAAAAAAACGGTATTAATTTTGACCGCACTTTTTAACAGTGCGGTGATTTTTATCCCGGTTTCTCTCTGACCGATCTCATGCTAAAATTGCACACTTTTAGTTAAATCAGCGAAACGATATTGGCAGGATTTATGAATTTAGTGGATTTTCTGATTAATAAACTGGATGATTTAAAAGCGACGGAAATTCTGGCGATCGATGTGCGCGGTAAATCTTCCGTTACGGACGATATGATTATTTGCACCGGTACGTCAAGCCGTCATGTTTCTGCTTTGGCGCAGAAATTAATTGATGACAGCAAGCGGGCGGGGTTTGAGACTTTCGGTGAGGAAGGCAAGGCGACGGCTGACTGGGTGGTGGTGGATTTCGGGCAGGCGATGGTGCATATTATGCAGCGTGAAAGCCGCGAGATGTATCAGTTGGAAAAACTTTGGGCGTAAAAACGCCGGCAAAACAGACCGCACTTTATGAAGATTCAGCTTATCGCCGTCGGCACGAAAATGCCCGATTGGGTGAAAACCGGGTTTGAGGAATATCAACGCCGTTTCCCGAAAGATATGCCACTGGAGCTGGTGGAAATTGCCGCCGGTAAACGGGGCAAAAACGCAGACATCAAACGCATTCTGGAACAGGAAGGCAAGGCGATGCTGACGGCGTGCGGCAAGGGTAAAGTGGTGACGCTGGATATTCCCGGCAAACCCTGGACTACCGAGCAATTAGCCCGCCAGCTGGAAGGATGGAAAAACGACGGGCGTGATATTTGTCTGCTGATCGGCGGGCCGGAAGGACTATCGCCGGCATGTAAAGCGGCGGCGGAACAAAGCTGGTCGCTGTCGCCGCTGACCTTGCCGCATCCGCTGGTGCGGGTGGTGGTGGCGGAAAGTCTGTATCGTGCCTGGTCACTGAGCGCCAATCATCCTTATCATCGAGAGTAATCCATGAAGCTGAAAAAATGGCTTGCCCAACCTGCCCATGAGCCGATTCGGGACAAAAAAGCGGAGCGTAACCTGTTCGCCCGCCGTGCGTTGGTGTCTTTTCTGGCGGTGATCGGGTTGTCGGCAATTTTATTTACCAATTTATATCACCTGCAGGTGGTCAACTACGATACCTATCAAACTCGTTCCAACGGTAACCGGATCAAATTGCTGCCGCTGCCGCCGACGCGCGGTCTGATTTATGATCGCAACGGCAAATTGCTGGCCGAGAACCTGACCTTTTTCGGGTTGTATATCGTGCCGGAAAAAGTGGAAAATTTAGACCGCACTTTTGAAGAGCTGCAAAGCATTGTCGGGCTGACGCAGGAGGATATCGCCAATTTCAGCAAAGAGCGGCGCCGCACATCCCGCTATACTTCCATTTTATTGAAAGCCGATTTGACCGAGGAGCAGATCGCCCGTTTTGCGGTGAATCAATATAAGTTTCCGAGTCTGGAGATCAAACCTTATTTTAAACGGCATTATTTATACGGCGAACCGCTGACCCATATTCTGGGTTATGTGGCGAAAATCAACGATAAAGACGTAGAACGGCTGAAAAAAGAGGACAAAATTGCCAATTATGCCGGTTCGAGCGATATCGGTAAACTGGGCATTGAGCGTTATTACGAAGATCAGCTGCACGGTACGGTCGGCTTTGAAGAGGTGGAAATCAACAATCGCGGCAAGGTAATCCGCAAATTGCGTGAACAGCCGGCGGTGGCGGGCAAAAGTATTCATTTGACCATTGATCTGAATTTGCAGCGTTATATTCTGGATCTGTTGGGCGGCCATAAAGGCGCGGTGGTGGTGCTGGATCCGAAAGACAGCAGCATTCTGGCCATGGTGTCGACGCCGAGTTACGATAATAACCTGTTTGTCGGCGGGATTTCCGGCGGCGATTATAAACGCCTGTTGGATGATCCGGGCCGGCCGCTGTACAGCCGGGTGACGCAGGGCGCGTATCCGCCGGCCTCTACGGTAAAACCGTTTATTGCGGTGGCCGGCTTGCAGGAAAACGTTATTACGCCGGGTACGACGGTGTTTGACCCCGGTTATTGGGTGCTGCCGAATACGACCAAGCGTTTCCGTGACTGGAAACGCAGCGGCCATGGTTATACGGATTTGAATAAAGCGATTACCGAGTCTTCCGACACTTATTTTTATCAGCTGGCCTATAATATGGGGATCGACCGGCTGTCGGCATGGATGAAACGTTTCGGCTTCGGGATGCCGACGGGGATCGATATTCGGGAAGAGACCGCGGCGATAATGCCGAGCCGCGAATGGAAGCAGAAGCGCTATAAAAAACCTTGGGTGCAGGGCGATACCATTTCCGTCGGTATCGGGCAGGGATACTGGACGGCAACGCCGTTGCAGCTTGCCAAAGCGCTGTCGATTCTGATCAATAACGGTAAAGTGAATACGCCGCATTTGATGAAATCGGTGGAAGGTTCCACCACCGAAGTCTATCAGGATCCGTTGCTGTATGACGATATTACCGAGCCGAAAGCGCTTTATTGGGATCTGGCGAAACGCGGAATGTATAATGTGGTGAATGCCGCCAACGGTACGGCGCGCAAAGCCTTTGCCGGTACCAATTATCATGTGGCGGGCAAATCGGGCACGGCGCAGGTGTTTAGTTTAAAAGAAAACCAGACCTATAATGCCGGCTCTTTGGTCAAAGAGCTGCATGACCATGCGTGGTTTATCGGTTATGCGCCTTATGAAGAGCCGAAAATCGTGGTGGCGGTGATTCTGGAAAACGCAGGCGGCGGCGGTAGCAATGCCGGGCCTGTGGTCAGACGTATTATGGATTATTATTTGAATATTCGTTGGCCTCAGCTGCACGGCGAAGGCAGTCAGTCCGATTTGCCGGAATCATTGCCGCACAACGATCAGGTGGTGGAATAATGGGCGAAAAAAATATCTGGCTTGCGGTGTGGCGTCGTCTGCATATTGATTTATGGCTGTTTATCGGTCTGGTGGTGATTTCCGGTTACGGGTTGTTGGTGCTGTACAGCGCTTCCGGGGCGAATGAGGCGATGTTTCGCAGCCGCATCATTCAAGTGGGGCTGGGGTTTACCGTGATGCTGGTGATGGCGCAGTTTTCGCCGAAGTTTTATCAGCGACTGGCGCCTTATTTATTCGGTGTCGGTATCGTACTGCTGATTCTGGTGGATTTGGTCGGCACCACCAGTAAAGGCGCGCAGCGCTGGCTGGATTTGGGGCTGTTTCGTTTTCAGCCGTCGGAAATCGTGAAACTGGCGGTGCCGTTAATGGTGGCGGTGTATTTGGGCAAACGTTCGCTACCGCCGAAGCTCGGCGATACCTTTATCGCGCTGCTGTTGATTATCGTGCCGACCTTGCTGGTGGCGATTCAGCCGGATCTGGGCACCTCTATTTTAGTCAGTGCCTCGGGCGTGTTTGTGGTGTTTCTGGCGGGGATGAGTTGGTGGCTGATTTTAATTGCGGTTATTGCGTTAGCCGGTTTTATTCCTATAATGTGGTTTTATTTAATGCACGATTATCAGCGCACCCGTGTGCTGACTCTGCTGGATCCGGAAAAGGACCCGCTCGGTGCCGGTTATCATATTCTACAGTCGAAAATCGCCATCGGTTCGGGCGGCATATGGGGCAAGGGCTGGATGCAGGGAACGCAGTCGCAGCTGGAATTTTTGCCGGAACCGCATACGGATTTTATTTTCGCGGTATTAAGTGAGGAACACGGCATGATAGGCTTTACGGTATTAATGGCGATTTACCTGTTTATCGTGGCCAGGGGGCTGATGATCGGCGTCAATGCGCAAACCGCCTTCGGGCGGATTCTGGTCGGGGCGCTGACCTTGATCTTTTTTGTGTATGTGTTTGTAAATATCGGTATGGTGAGCGGTATTTTGCCGGTGGTCGGCGTACCGCTGCCGTTGGTCAGTTATGGCGGCACGTCTTTTGTGACATTGATGGCCGGATTCGGTCTTATCATGTCGATACATACCCACAAAGAGCATTTTTTCAAGGGAACTAAATAAGATTTTATGAATCTTAAACACAGTACTTTGTAAAAATTGAGCAATTTAAGATGAAATTAACGAACATAGTGAAATTCACGCTGGCGTTGCTGGCAGCCGTAAGCGCGTTATCGGCTCATGCCGAAACCAAAAAGCTATACGGCGTACAGGGGCCTAAGCTGACTTATCGTCAGCCGACTACGCAGGCGGGGTCTTATGTGGTGAAAGGGGTAACTTATACCACCAGAACTCATCACAGCGCCAAACATTATTCTCATGAAGGGGTGGCCAGTTATTACCATAAGAAATTTACCGGGCGCCGCACCTCCAGCGGCGAAGCGTACAGTCCGCTGCTTTATACCGCGGCGCATAAAACGTTGCCGATAAATTCTTATGCGCTGGTGACGAACTTGCGTACCAACCGGAAAGTGATTGTGCGCATTAATGATCGTGGGCCGTTCACCAAAGGGCGAATTATCGATCTTTCCAGTGCAGCGGCGAAAGAAATCGGCATTATCGGGCGCGGAACCAGTCCGGTGCGGGTAGAGGCGCTGCATGTCAGCTCGGAGGGTAAAATTTCCGGCGCGGCGGCGACATCGTTGGCTAAAATTGCCAAAACGCCGGAGGCGGTGCGGCGTCTCGATCCGACGGTAACGGCGCAGGCGAGCGCCAAAAGTGCGGTGAAAAATCCGCCCGATTCGGAAAGTTATAAGCTCCGCATGCTGAATGTTAACAGCAAACGGCAGGCGGAAAAAGTCATCGAAGGGTTGGCGCTGGAAAATGTGAAAACGGAAATTGCGCGCAACGGCAAAGGATACGATATTCACTTCGGGCCGTTAACTACGAAAAACCAGGTGAATCAATTGAAAGCGCAGTTACAGAAACTTAACGGTGCGAAGCAATTGATCGTGTACAGTTATAACAGATAAACCACGAACTAATTTTAGGATGTAGAGGTATGCTCAAGAAAGTATTTAACAACACAAAATTAACCTTGATCGCCGGTATGCTTGCGGTATCGGCCGCATCGGCAATGGCCGAGCCGGAAGATATTCAATTCGGTATTAGCGCGCCGGAACTTAATGCTCAGACGTATATTCTGATGGATTATCATTCCGGTACGGTTTTGGCCGCATTGAATCCGGATCAGCGTCAATATCCCGCATCCTTAACGAAAATGATGACCAGCTATGTGGTGGGGGACGCCATCAAGCAGGGGAAAATCCATAATACGGATGTGATCACCATCGGTGAAAGTGCCTGGGGCAAGAATTTTCCGGGATCGTCGAAAATGTTCCTGAACCTGAATCAGCAGGTGTCGGTGGCGGATTTAAACCGCGGTATTATTATCGTTTCCGGCAATGATGCCTGTGTGGCGATGGCGGAACATGTTTCAGGTTCGGAGCGGAATTTTATTGAGACGATGAATCAATTTGTCAGCCGGTTCGGGCTGAAAAATACCCATTTCACCACGGTACACGGTTTAGATGATGAAAATCAGTTTTCTTCCGCCCGCGATATGGCGATTATCGGTTCGCACCTGATCCGCGATTTGCCGGAAGAATATAAAATTTACGCTGAAAAAGATTTTACCTTCAACAATATCAAACAGCCTAACCGCAACGGTCTGCTGTGGGATAAAAGTATGAATGTGGACGGCATGAAAACCGGTCATACGGACAAAGCCGGTTATAATCTGGTGGCTTCCGCCACAGGCAACGGCAGTATGCGCCTGATTTCTGTCGTTATGGGCGTGCCGACGTACAAAGGGCGTGAAGTGGAAAGCAAAAAATTATTGCAGTGGGGCTTTGCGAACTTTGAAACCTTTAAAACGCTGGAAGCGGGCAAAGGCGTTTCCGAACAGAGCGTGTATTACGGCGATGCGGGCAAAGTGCAGTTAGGCGTGTTGCAGGATCAGTTTATTACCTTACCGAAAGGCCGTCAGGCGGATGTGAAAGCCCGTTATGAGCTGGAAAAGAAATATCTGGAAGCGCCGCTGGCGAAAGGGCAGGTTGTCGGTCAGGTGATTTATCAGTTAGACGGTAAAGATGTGGCGAAAGTGAATCTGCAAGTGATGGAAGAGGTGAAAGAAGGCGGCTTTTTCGGCAAGATCTGGGATTGGCTGGTGCTGACGGTAAAGAGTTTTTTCAACTAAACTTGAATTAAGCGAAAAGTAACCGCACTTTAGTACAGTTAAGGACGCCGATGTGGCGTCCGAATTTATTTATTAGGAGATAAGATGACAGAAAAAGTCGTGAAACTGGAAGACATCCCGCAAAAGCAATTAAAAGATCTGCTCGAGTTTCCCTGTGCGTTTACCTTCAAAGTGGTGGGCAAAAACCGCGTTGATTTAGCCGACGATACGCTGGCGGTGATCCAGAAATATGCGCCGGGCGATTATACTCCGCGTGAACATCTTAGCTCGAAAGGCACTTATAATTCGGTTTCCGTGGATATTATCGCGGAAAATATCGAGCAGGTGGAAACGCTGTATATTGAACTGGCCAAAATCGACGGCGTAAGAATGGTGCTGTAATGGCGATGTTATCCGATTCAGAAATCCTTATCCGGCAGCTCGGCGTGCGCGATTATCAGGAAATCTGGCATGCCATGCAGGATTTTACCGATCAACGCGATGCCGACAGCGCCGATGAAATCTGGCTGGTGCAGCATCCTCCCGTATTTACGCAAGGTTCGGCGGGCAAGCCGGAACATTTGCTGCAGCGCAGCGCAATTCCCGTGGTGCAGTCTGATCGCGGCGGGCAGATTACCTATCACGGGCCGGGTCAGCAGGTGATGTATGTGTTAATCGACATTAAACGGCGTAAAGCGCAGGGGCATGAGCTCAATGTGCGCCAACTGGTGACCGCGCTGGAACAGTCGGTGGTGAAAACGCTGGCCGATTACGGCGTGCAGGCCTATCCGAAAGCCGATGCGCCAGGCGTGTATGTGAACGGCAAAAAAATCTGCTCGCTGGGATTGCGGATTCGCAAAGGCTGCTCGTTTCATGGGCTGGCGTTAAATATCAATATGGATCTTTCACCGTTTCGGAATATCAATCCTTGCGGTTATGCCGGGCTTGAAATGTGCCAGCTGGCGGATTTTGTGTCGGCGGACGAAGCGCAGTGCGATAAAGTCGCACCGAAATTAGTTACATACTTTACCCAATTATTGGCGTATAATGTAACAAATTTTTAACAAGCATAGGATCTATCGATGGCGACTCCCTTTAAAATGGAACGCGGCGTGAAATATCGCGACGCGGCAAAAACCTCCATTATCCCGGTGAAAAATATCGATCCCAATCAGGTATTATTGAAAAAGCCCGAATGGATGAAGATCAAATTACCGGCTAATTCAGCGCGGATTAACAGCATTAAAAACGGCATGCGCCGGCACGGTTTGCACTCTGTGTGCGAGGAAGCCTCCTGCCCGAATCTGCACGAATGTTTTAATCACGGCACCGCAACTTTTATGATTCTGGGCGCGATCTGCACCCGTCGTTGCCCGTTCTGCGATGTGGCGCACGGTAAACCGCTGCCGCCGGACGCGGAAGAACCGCGCAAACTGGCGGAAACCATTCAGGATATGAAATTGCGTTATGTGGTGATTACCTCGGTGGATCGCGATGATTTACCCGATCGCGGCGCCGGGCATTTTGCCGCCTGCGTTAAAGAAATCCGTGCGTTGAATCCGGGAATTAAGATTGAAATTCTGGTACCCGATTTTCGCGGACGCATTGCACAGGCGCTGGATAAACTGAAAGACAACCCGCCGGATGTGTTTAATCATAATCTGGAAAACGTGCCGCGTTTATACCGTGAAATCCGGCCGGGCGCGGATTATGAATGGTCGCTGAAATTGCTGCGCGAATTTAAAGCCATGTTCCCGCATATTCCGACCAAATCAGGATTAATGGTCGGGCTGGGCGAAAGCAACGAAGAAATTTTACAGGTTATGCGCGATCTGCGTACTAACGGCGTGACCATGCTGACGCTGGGGCAATATCTGCAGCCGAGCCGGCATCACTTACCGGTAGCGCGGTATGTACCGCCGGAAGAGTTCGACCTGTTTCGCCGTCAAGCGCAGGAAATGGGCTTTGAACATGCCGCCTGCGGGCCTTTCGTGCGTTCTTCCTACCATGCGGATTTACAGGCCAGCGGCGGCTTGGTGAAATAAGCGCCGTGATTTCGGGTAAAAGTGCGGTCGTTTTCGGCCGCATTTTTATTGCGTACAAAAATGTAGCATAAATTTTAATATACCCATAAATGGGTATTGTATTTGTTTTTTATGTAACTTTTACATTTTGCGATGTAACTTGCTGAAAAACGGCTGATTTTCTTCAATTTCCATACCCCTTTCTAATTATTTTCATGTAGCAAAAAAATTTAAAAGAGGCGCTTTCTGTCAGAATCTTGATCAAACGCAAGAAATCTGCAAATAACCATGAAAATAATGCCGTTATTTGCTATTTTTACCCTCGAACAACTCTCTTTTTATCAACCGGTTAATAGATTTTAATGATAAAAATTATCATTAATTTATGGTTGCGGCAGGTTGATAACTAGCATTCATTTTTATAAACGGACAGTCCTTGGTTAATTTTTTAGTGGAGTAATTATCGTGAACATTTTCAGAAAAACGCTGGCTTCTCTGGCTTTGGCCGGATTAGGTTTGGCAATGACCCAAAGCGCGGTTGCCGAAACAAAAACAGTGACGACCGAAAGTGGTAAGCATGCCCCGAGCTTACAGGAGTTGGCAAAACCGACCGATGTGAAGATTCAGTCGAATAACGCGACCTTTGCCGAAAAGTACGCGCGTCAGTACAACAGCTGGAAAGATACGGATAAATCGACGGAAATCGTGCCGGCCATTGAGGTGGACCCGCGTATGATCGTGCTGTGGGGCGGCTATGCGTTCTCCAAAGAATATAACAAACCGCGCGGCCATTTTTACGCCGTAACCGATGTGCGTAACATTCTGCGTACCGGTGCGCCGATGGATGCCAACAGCGGGCCGCAACCGATGGCGTGCTGGACCTGTAAAGGGCCGGATGTGCCGCGTTTAATCGCCGAGTGGGGTGAAGAGGGTTATTTTAACGGTAAATGGGCGAAAGGCGGGGCGGAAGTGGTCAATTCCATCGGTTGTGCCGATTGCCATGACACCACATCAAAAGATTTCGCCGAAGGTAAACCGGCGTTACGCATCGCCCGTCCGCATGTATTGCGCGCGTTAGACGCCATCGGTAAGGATTTCTCCGGTCTGGACAGAACCGATCAGCGTGCGGCGGTCTGCGCTAACTGCCATGTGGAATACTATTTCGATAAAAACGTCACAAATAATGTGGTGTTCCCATGGTTTAACGGTGTGGATGTGGACAGCATAGAAAAATATTACGATGATATCGAATTCAAAGACTGGGTTCATTCCATGTCTAAAGCGCCGATGCTGAAAGCGCAGCACCCGGATTATGAAACCTGGTCGCTGGGGATCCACGGTAAAAACGGTGTGACCTGTATTGACTGTCATATGCCGAAAGTACAGGGCGCGGACGGTAAGGTTTATACCGATCATAAAATCGGTAATCCGTTTGATGCGTTTGAAAATACCTGCGCCAACTGTCATGATCAAAGCAAAGAAAAATTGCGCGCCATTGTTGATTCCCGTAAGCATGATATTAAAGAGGTGATGCTGAAACTGGAAGATCAACTGGTTCGCGCTCACTTTGAAGCCAAAACCGCATGGGATGCGGGCGCAACCGAAGCCGAAATGAAAGATGCGTTGCAGGCGATTCGTCATGCGCAATGGCGCTGGGATTTCTCGGCGGCAGGACACGGCGGCCACATGCACGCACCGGATGTACTGCTGAAAGTGATTGCTTCCGGTCTGGATCGCGCGGCGGATGCGCGGGCGAAACTGGCGGTGATTTTGGTTAAACACGGCGTTCAGACTCCGGTTAAAGTGCCTGATATTTCCACCGCGGAAAATGCCTGGAAAGTCATGGGTATCGATATTGAGAAAGAACGTGCGGATAAAGAAAAATTCCTCAAAGAAATTGTGCCGCAATGGAATAAAGAAGCCATTGATAAAGGCTTAATTTTTGAAGCGCCTCCTGCAAAATAATCAAAAATATGACCGCACTTATTAACCTAAGTGCGGTTTAGCCGAGCAACGAATTGAGGTAATGAACATGAACTCTGTATTAAAAAAAATGATGACCGTTGCGGCGATAGCGGGGGCGATGATGCTGACCTTGCCTGCAGCGGCACAAACGGCGCCGGACAATAAGCTTAGCTATGAGCCGACGCTGGAAAATCAGCGCAACCCGAATGAATATTGCGCCAAATGTCATAAACTGGACGCCAATGACGAGCAATCCGGCGGCGATTTACACTTCGGTAAATTCCACGGTCTGCATTTATCCAAAACCAACCCGAGTACCGGAAAACCGATTACCTGCGTCAGCTGTCACGGCAATATTTCCGAAGATCACCGGCGCGGTGCGAAAGATGTGATGCGCTTTGACGGCAATATTTTCAGTGACGAACCGCCGATGTATTCGGTGCAGGAACAAAATAAAGTTTGTTTTTCCTGCCATCAGCCGGAAAAACTGCGCGAAAAACTGTGGGCGCATGATGTTCACGCGATGAAACTGCCTTGTGCCAGCTGCCATACGCTACATCCGGAAAAGGATAAAATGAAGGGCATCGCGCCGAAAGAACAGGTGAAACTGTGTGTGGATTGCCATGGCGAACAGCAGAAACGTAAAGCACAACAGTTGAAAACCGAAGACCCAGCCACCGAACAAAAGGATAAAAAATGACAGCTTGCTCACGCCGTAGTTTTGTTTCCGGCATGGGAGCGTTAATCCTGATGACGGGAACAACAATGAAATCGGCGGCACAAAGTCCAACGGAAAAGCAGCCAATCCGCTATGCAATGCTACACGATGAAAGCGCGTGTATCGGTTGCACGGCCTGTATGGACGCTTGCCGTGAGACGAATCAGGTGCCGCAAGGGGTTTCGCGTCTGGAAATTATTCGCAGCAAGCCTTATGGTGAATTTCCCGATGTGAAATATGAATTTTTCCGCCATTCCTGTCAGCATTGCACGAATGCGCCTTGTGTTGCGGTTTGTCCGACGGGCGCCTCTTATATTGATGCAGCGACCGGAATCGTGGATGTGAATAAGGATCTGTGCGTCGGTTGCCAGTATTGTATTGCCGTCTGCCCGTATCGCGTACGTTTTATTCACCCGGTGTATAAATCGGCCGATAAGTGTAACTTCTGCCGCGATACCAATCTGGCGAAAGGCAAACAACCGGCCTGTGTGGAGGCCTGTCCGACCAAGGCGCTGACCTTCGGCGATACCAATGATCCGCACAGCGCCATTTCCTTAAAACTGAAAGAGAAACAAGTTTACCGCACGAAAGTAGAGCTCGGCACTGATCCGAATCTCTATCATGTGCCGGCACGTCCGGGGGAGATTAGACGATGAATAGTCCGTTTCATTTTCCGTCTCTGGTATGGGACGGTCCGATTGCCGTTTATCTCTTTTTATTGGGGATTTCCGCCGGTGCCACAATGCTGGCCGTATTGCTCAAACGCAGCGGCCTTGCCGGAGAGCGGCCGGAAGAAAACAATGTACTGCGCTGTAATGCGTGGCTGGCGCCGGTGAGCATTATCCTCGGTTTGTTGTTATTGATTTTCCATTTAACCAAACCCTGGACATTCTGGTATTTAATGTTTAACTATCACCACACCTCGATTATGTCCATGGGGGTGATGTTATTCCAGGTGTACATGCTGTTTTTGATCCTATGGCTGGCGGTTATTTTCAAATTCTGGGTGTTGAATCTGGTTAAGCGTTTTATCCCGAAATTGACCGATTTTGCGGAAAAAACCATTGATTTCATCGCCAAATTTACCGGCCCGATTGAAATCATTACGCTGATCTTAAGTGTCGCCCTCGGCGCTTATACCGGCTTCCTGCTTTCCGCGCTGGTCAGCTACCCGATGCTGAATAACCCGGTTTTGCCGGCATTATTTTTGGCGTCCGGTACTTCATCAGGGATTGCGGCGCTGATTGTATGTACGCTGCTGTTTACCAAAGAAAGCACGCATTCGGCCTCCATTGCCTTCCTGCATAAATTTGAATTGCCGGTAGTGTTAATTGAAGCTTTCTTGCTGTTCGCCTTTTTTGTCGGATTATATCTCGGCGGCGGTCAGAAAACCGTTGCATTTCAGACCGCACTTTTAGGCGGTTTCTGGGCAAATGTGTTCTGGATTGGTGTCGTCGGCATCGGTATTGTGTTACCATTGCTGCTTAACGCCGTGGCGAAAGACAGCGTGAAACACCGCAAAGGTTTTATGCTGCTAGTTGCGGTGCTGGGATTAGTCGGCGTGCTTTGTCTGCGCTATTTTGTCCTGTACGCAGGGCAAATGACGCTGGCCTGACACAGTCATTTGACAGGATAAAAGACGACGTCGGGCGGGCCATTGTGTCCGCCCGATATGTCATTAATCCGCTCCCTTAATCAACATAGTTTGCCGCGTGATGTCATCACGACGGTTATGCGTTTTAATTAAACTTTTATACAACATGATGCTCCCGGAACTCGGCTTTCTTGCTTTACTTATTGCGTTGACCTGTTCGGTATTGCTCGCTGTCATACCGCAAATCGGCATCATTCGCCGTCAGCCGGGTTTAGTCCGGCTTGCCTGGCATTTCACCTATTTATTCGCCGTTTTCACCGCACTTTCCATTGCGTTGCTGGCCTATGCCTTTGCCACCGACGATTTTTCCGTGCAGTATGTGGCGGCGCATGCCAATTCCCAATTGCCGCTTTTGTTTAAACTTGCGGCCACTTGGGGCGGCCATGAAGGCTCGATGCTGTTCTGGCTGTTTTCATTGAGCCTATGGATGAGTGCGTTTGCCTTTTTCAGCCGTAAAATCGACCCGCTTCTCGCCGCCCGCACCTTATCTTTGCTGGGGCTTGTCAGTCTCGGTTTGACGGTATTTATCCTGTTTTTTTCCGATCCGTTTCTGCGATTGTTCCCGCCACCGCCGGAGGGACGCGATTTAAATCCGATGCTGCAGGATATCGGATTAATTTTCCATCCGCCTTTGCTTTACCTCGGTTATGTCGGGTTTGCGGTCAATTTCGCCTTAACCTTGGCGGCATTGGTGAGTGGGCATTTGGATGCGGCAATCGCCCGCTGGATGCGCCCGTGGGTATTGGTGGCCTGGCTGTTTTTGACCTTAGGCATCATGCTGGGCGCCTGGTGGGCGTATTACGAACTGGGCTGGGGCGGCTGGTGGTTCTGGGATCCGGCGGAAAACGCCTCCCTGATGCCGTGGCTGCTGGGATTGGCGTTATTACACAGCCTGTCGGTAACGCAACAACGCGGGATTTTTTCCTACTGGACGATCTTATTTTCTCTGTTCAGTTTTGCTTTCAGCCTGTTGGGTACCTTTATTATCCGCTCCGGTGTACTGACTTCGGTGCATGCCTTTGCGATGGATAATCAGCGCGGTGCGGCACTGCTGATTTTGTTCTTTCTGCTCAGCGTCGGTGCGTTGAGCGTCTTCGCTTTGAAAGCGAAAGCGCCGGCAAGTGCGGTGCGTTTTTCCCTGTTTTCGCGGGAAAGCGCCATGCTGGCGGCAAATCTGTTTTTCAGCATCGCCACCGTCAGCGTCTTTCTCGGCACCTTTTACCCGCTGCTGTTCAGCACGCTGGGCTGGGGATCGATTTCCGTCGGCGCGCCTTATTTTAACACCGTGTTTTTGCCGCTGTTCGTGGTGCTGCTGGTGATGATGCTGTTTGTGCCGGCAACGGAGTGGAAACACATCCGCCGCCCGCTGCCGAGAAAATATGCCGTATTGTCGCTGCCGGCCTTTGGCTTGGCGTATCTGCTGATTGAATTGACGCTGCGGCAGGAAGCAAGCCTGCATTTTAATATGCTGGCATGGTTGTTGCTGAGCCTTGCGATCTGGCTGCTGCTGACCGCATGCTGCACATTGCGTTATAAACCGACTTTCAAACGCTGTGCCGTGTTGTTTGCTCACGGCGGCGTGGCGGTAACGGTGATAGGCGCGGTGATGTCGGGTTATTTCGGTAGCGAAATCGGCGTTCGTCTGGCGCCGCAGCAAAGCCGGCAGCTAAGCGGTTACGAATTCCGTTACCTCGGTTTCAGCAATGAACTGGGGCCGAATTATACCAGCGAGAAAGCGCATTTTGATATTTTCAAAAACGGCAAAAAAATCACCGCACTTTATCCCGAACGCCGCTATTATGACGTGCGTGGCATGACTATGTCGGAAGTGGGGCTGCAATCCGGCTGGCTGGGTGATCTGTATATCGTGATGGGCGATAAAACCGGCCGTGGCGAGTTTACCTTCCGTCTGCATTACAAACCGTTTGTGCGCTGGCTGTGGCTGGGCGGCATATTAATGGCGCTGGGCGCATTGTGCGGCGCATTAGGCTTAAGGAAGCAAGGCGATGTATAAAAAAATTCTGCTGTCTGTCCCCTTATTGCTGATTCTCGCATTGTGCGGCTTACTGCTGTCCGGCTTACAGCAGGATCCGAAAAAAATCGCCTCGGCGTTAATCGGCAAACCGATACCGGAATTTTATCAGCCCGACCTGTTCGAGAGCGCAAACACACTGAATAACCGCAATCTGCCGGCGGGCATTTTTGTGCTGAACGTGTGGGGCAGCTGGTGCGTATATTGTCAGCAGGAACACCCGTTTTTAATGGGGCTGGCGCAGCAGGGGGTAAAAATCGTCGGTCTGAATTACCGCGATAACCGACAAAGTGCGCTGGATATGCTGGCTAAACGCGGCAACCCTTTTCTTTTGGTGATTGATGACAGCAAAGGCGTGCTGGCGCTGAAGCTCGGCGTGGACGGCGCGCCGGAAACCTATCTGCTGGATGCGCATGGTATTATCCGTTATCGCTATGCCGGCGTATTGAATGAGCAGGTCTGGCAGCAGGAATTTATGCCGCTTATCACCGCATTAACGGAGGACAAACCGTGAAACACTGTATTTGGCTGCTGCTGTTAGTTCTGAGCGTGGCGCTGCGCGCCGAAATGGTGGATACCTATCAGTTTAAAAACAGCGAGGATCGCCAGCGAGCGGTGGCGTTGGCAAAATCGTTGCGCTGCCCGCAGTGTCAGAATCAGAATCTGGTGGAATCCAATTCGCCGATTGCCTATGACTTGCGCCTTGAAGTTTATCGCATGGTGGACGACGGGCAATCCGATCAGCAGATTGTCGCGCGGATGACCGAACGTTTCGGCGATTTTGTGCGCTACAATCCCCCGTTTAAATGGACGACTGCGGCATTATGGGGCTTGCCTTTCGTGTTGCTGTTGGCGGGCGCGGCTGCCGTGTGGCGTTATGCCGGCGGTATGCAGGCACGCCGTGAACCGCTGGACGATGCACAGCGGCAGGCACTAAAACGCTTATTGCAAAAACGGAATGACGAATGACAATATTTTTTCTCGGTATCCTGATTTTTATCTTGCCGGCGCTGCTGATTTTTGCACCGCTGAACGCCCACATAAACTGGCGGCAAAATTATCGTCGCCGGCAGAATATCGCCCTGTATCAGCAACAGGCGGCAAGCTGTACGGACAGCGAACTTGCCGATGAGTTTGCGCAGCGTTTACTGGCGGATGAAAAACTGATGGAAAATCAACCGCACTTTGCCATACCGGCGGACGGGCTAAAAAGTGCGGTCGGTTTTCGGCTTAAATGTTTGCTGCTGGCGCTTTTGATTCTGTTACCAGTCGGCAGCTATTTTACCCTGGATCGTTTCACGACGGTTTTACAGGGCGAACGGGCGGTTCGCGCCGAGCAGCTGCGTTTGGCGGAGACCGGTGCGGCGGAAAAAAACGCGGATTATATCGCCGCGATCCAAAACCGGTTGCGCCGTGATCCGAATGATGCGCAGCAATGGCTTGAACTGGGGCAGGCTTATATGCTGAATAATCAGTTCGACAACGCCCTAACCGCTTACGGCAATGCGGAAAAACTCAGTGGCAGCAAAGCGCCGATTCTGGGATTGGCGGCAACCGCGCTGTATTATCAGGCCGGACAGCAGATTACGCCGCGCGTTCGTCGTTTACTGGACAGCGCGTTACGGCAGGAGCCGGCAGAGACCGCCAGTTTATCGCTGCTGGCGGGCGAGGCGTTTTTGCATGCGGATTATACGCAGGCGCTGAATTTATGGCAGCAGATTCTCGACAGCGGTAAAGCGGATGTGGATCGGCGCGCCATTATTCAGCGTATGCAAATGGCGGAAATGCTGCGGCAGGGACGGCAATAAAGCCGGCGTGCGCTTAACGGTTGTTTGTGCCGATAATGCTGTCATTGGCGCGAACCCGTTTACGGTAATTTTGCGGCGAGGTGCCGGTATATTTCTGAAAATTGTCGTAAAAACGGCTGATGGCATTAAAACCGGCCGTCAGTGAAATATCCAGCATGGTTTTGTCCGTTTCGCTTAACAGCGCTTTGGCGTGGTTGATTTTCATCATCGTAATATATTGCTTAATCGTCAGCTGCATCACGCTTTGAAACAGTCCCATGGCGTAGTTGGCGTTCAGCCCGACCGCATTCGCCACATCGGCGACCGTCAACGGCATGCTGTGATGATTGGCGATATGATCCAGCATCAGGCTGACATAATGCTGCCCGTGGCGGGAGGATTTGACATGCTGATTCAGATGATAAACGTTTTCCAGCAGCAGCGTCCAGCCGTCCAGACTGAGGCGTTTGATCATCAGCTGGATTTCATCATAAACCAGCTGCTGGCGGTTCAGATTATCGGATTGCAGTTCATTTTCCCAGCGCCGTACTTCAAATTCGCTCACCAGATCAGGCTGCGCCGATTGGATCACAATGCCGTGCGTCAGTTGGTTGATCAGTTTATGCGGCAGCGGCCATGACAGCAGCAAATGCACCGGAATATCCAGCACCGCCATAGTGCGGCAGTTTTTGCAATTCACTACCCGATGCGGCACCGACGCCCAGAATAAGGCGATATGCCCGGCGGTTAGAGTGACGTGCCGACCGTTAAACATATATGCCACATCGCCGTCGAACGGAATATTGATTTCCATATGACCGTGCCAGTGATAACCGTCCATCACGTTCGGCGGCTGCTGTAATTCCACATTGAGTGATTGCCGATCCGAATACAGGGACAGCGGACTGACGATTTTCTTACCGTATATCGTCTTATCGGCGTGGGTTGCTGCAAGGTTAATTTCGGGCATAAATTCCACCGCACTTTGGCTTGTTTTACGGGCTGTTTGCCGCCACACCGAACGGCAATTCCGTCAAAAATACTGTGATTGACCGCCTTAAGGGTAACACCGGCGGGAAAAGAAAAATAGCATTTTTTATCTAAAAATTCCTGAAATCTCAGATTATGATTGTTGGATCGATAAAAATGAGTTTTCGGGAATTTTACCGTTAAATCCGAAACGAAATCCGGTGTCGTTCTGTGTCATGATGATTATCGACAATGATTTTTCGTTTGTTAGCGGTTTATTTCATACTTAAACAGGAGCAATGCTATGAATTCCCCGAAAATTACCTTTATCGGCGCAGGTTCCACCGTATTCGTGAAAAATATTTTAGGCGATGTGTTTCATAAACCCGCCTTAAAACAGGCGCGTATCGCACTGATGGATATTGATGAAACCCGTCTGGCGGAATCGCATTTTGTGATTGAAAAACTGATGAAATCCGTTGGCGCCAACGGTACGATCGAATGCTATACGGATCAGAAAGCGGCGCTGCGTGATGCGGATTTCGTGATTGTGGCATTTCAGATCGGCGGTTATGAACCTTGCACCGTGACGGATTTCGAGATCTGTAAAAAATATGGTCTGGAGCAAACCATCGCCGATACGCTGGGCGTCGGCGGGATTATGCGGGCGCTGCGCACGGTGCCGCATTTATGGAAAATCTGCGAGGATATGCTGGAGGTCTGCCCGAATGCCACCATGCTGAATTATGTGAATCCGATGGCGATGAACAGCTGGGCGATGTTTGAAAAATACCCGCAGATCAAACAGGTCGGCTTATGCCATTCGGTGCAGGGCACCGCAGAAGAACTGGCGCGCGATCTGGATTTGGATCATCATGACCTGCGTTATGTGTGCGCCGGTATCAATCATATGGCATTTTACCTGCATCTGGAGAAAAAACTGCCGGACGGCGGTTATGTCAGCATTTACCCCGATCTGCTGGAGGCTTATGGCGCAGGACGTGCGCCGAAACCGAGAGCGGACAACCCGCGCTGTAACAATATTATTCGCTATGAAATGCTGAAAAAACTCGGCTATTTCGTCACCGAATCCTCAGAGCATTTTGCCGAATATACCCCGTATTTTATCAAGCCGAACCGCCCGGATCTGATCGAACGTTATCAGGTGCCGCTGGATGAATATCCGAAACGCTGTGTCGAGCAAATCGCCCGCTGGAAGCAGGATCTGGCGGATTATCAACAGGCGGAAAGCCTGAGCGTGCCGGAGTCGCGCGAATATGCCAGCATCATTATCAATTCAATCTGGACCGGCACACCGAGCGTGATTTACGGTAATGTGAAAAATGCCGGTTTAATTGATAATCTGCCGTCCGATTGCTGCGTCGAAGTGGCCTGTCTGGTGGATGCCAACGGCATTACGCCGACCAAAGTGGGCGCGATTCCGAATCATCTGGCGGCATTAATGCAGACTAACATTAATGTTCAACGCCTTACGACGGAAGCGTTATTAACGGAAAACCGCGAGCGGATTTATCATGCCGCCATGCTGGATCCGCATACCGCCGCGGCGCTAAGTCTGGAAGAGATTTATGCGCTGGTGGATGAGTTGTTGATTGCCCACAAAGACTGGTTGCCGCAATGGATTAACCGTTAAGTTCAACCCATAGCGGCGCGCATCCCGCCGCTATGATTTTCACCGAATAGCAAGGAGTGAGTGATGAGTTTATCCATGAAAACCAAAATCAGTTTCGGACTCGGTGCTTACGGCAAGGATTTCGCCATCGGTATCGTGTATATGTATTTAATGTATTATTACACCGATGTGATCGGGGTCTCGGCGGCGGCCGTGGGCACGATTTTTATGGTGGCGCGCATCTGGGATGCGGTGAACGATCCGATTATGGGCTGGATTGTCAACAATACCCGCAGCCGCTGGGGCAAGTTCAAACCCTGGATTCTGATCGGGACGGTATTAAATTCCATCGTGCTGTTTTCCCTGTTCTGCGCCGATTATTTCAGCGGAACGGGGTTAATCATTTATATTGCGGTCACCTATATTTTATGGGGCATGACTTATACCCTGATGGATATTCCGTTTTGGTCGCTCACGCCGACCCTGACGCTGGATCAGCGCGAGCGGGAACAACTGGTGCCTTATCCGCGCTTTTTCGCCAGTCTGGCCGGCTTTGTCACCGCCGGCGTGTGTCTGCCGTTTGTGGATGCGGTGGGCGGCGAGGATAAAAGTTTCGGCTTTCGTATGTTTACGTTGGTGATTATCGCATTCTTTATGGTTTCTACTCTGATTACTTTAGTGAATGTGAAAGAAAAATATTCCTCCGATCAGCAGCAAAATGACCAGCCCGTCGCCAAATTGCCGCTGAAACAGTTGATTTCGCTGATTCCGCGCAATGATCAGCTTTCCAGCCTGTTGGTAATGGCGCTGTGCTATAACATCGCCAGCAATATCATTTCCGCTTTCGCCATTTATTATTTCACCTATGTTGCCGGCGATAAGGCGCTGTTTCCTTATTACATGTCCTATGCCGGGGTCGCCAATCTGGCGGTGATTATCCTGTTTTCCAGACTGGCTAAAATTTTGTCGCGCCGGGTGCTATGGGCAACTTCTTCCATTGCGCCGATGTTAAGCTGTCTGACGCTGGCTTATGCGGGCATTTTCGACAGCCAAAATATTTTCCTGATTATTGTCGCCGGCGTACTGATGAATATCGGCACCGCGCTGTTCTGGACATTGCAGGTGATTATGGTGGCGGATACGGTGGATTACGGCGAATATAAACTGGGCGTTCGTTCGGAAAGTATCGCTTACGCCGTACAGACTATGGTGGTGAAAGCCGGCTCGGCGGTTTCGGCGTTTCTGATCGGCGTGCTGTTAAGCGCCATTGATTATGTGCCGAATGTGGCGCAAAGCGAAACCACCGTTTTTTACATGAAAGTGATTATGATCGGATTGCCGATTGTTTTCTATGCCGTCAAGCTGTTCGTATATTTCCGCTATTATAAATTGAACGGCGATTTGCTGGCGAAGGTGAATATCCGTTTACTGGACAAATACCGCAAGGCGAACGGATAGCGATGAACGCCGCGTGAAAAATACACTGAAAAACGACCGCACTTTTAACCGCCGCGGCAGGCGCCAAGCCTGCCGTTTTCTGTGGTGAAAATGCCGGGCGGGTTTTGACAGTAGGCAAAGGCGGCTGATCTTGTTACAATTGCGCCGCCTTTTTTCTGTGAGACGGACGCGCTTATGACCATACATTTTTCCGACACCTTAATTATCGGCGCCGGTGCCGCCGGCCTGTTTTGTGCCGGGCAGCTGGCGAAGCGGGGAAAGCAGGTGACGGTGCTGGATAACGGTAAAAAAATCGGGCGTAAAATTTTAATGTCCGGCGGCGGATTTTGTAATTTCACCAATCTTGAGGTGACGCCGCAGCATTATCTTTCGCGCAATCCGCATTTTGTGAAATCCGCGCTGGCGCGTTTCACCCAGTGGGATTTTATCGCCATGCTACAGGCGTACGGCATTCCTTATCACGAAAAAGAACTGGGTCAGTTGTTTTGCGATAACGGTGCGCAGGATATCGTGGCCATGCTGGCGGCGGAGTGCGAAAAATATGGCGCGACGATTTTTCTGCGCCGGCAGATTGACGCGGTAACGGCGGCATGTGCGGGCGCGCCGGGGCGTTTTACCCTGCTGGCGAACGGACAGCGCTGGTATTGCCAAAATCTGGTGGTGGCCAGCGGCGGATTATCCATGCCGGGGTTGGGCGCCAGCCCTTTCGGTTATCAGCTGGCGGAACATTTCGGCTTGCCGGTGGTGGCTCCGCGCGCCGCTCTGGTGCCGTTCACCTGGCGGGAAACGGAGAAATTTTACACCGCACTTGCCGGCATTGCGCTGCCGGCGACGGTCACGGCACATTGCGGTCAAGCCTTCACCAATCATCTGTTATTTACTCACCGCGGTTTGTCGGGACCGGCGATATTGCAGATTTCCAATTACTGGCAGCCGGGCGAAGGGCTGAGTATCGATTTGCTGCCGGCGCAGGATATCTGCGCGTATTTGCAGGCATTGTGCGCCGGTTCGCCGAACATGCGGCTGAAAACGGCGTTATCCCGCCTGCTGCCGAATAAGCTGGTGGAATTGTGGCTGCAACGCGGTATGTTGCAGGACGGCGCGCTGGCGCAGTTAAGCAAAGTGCGGTGCGAAAATCTGGCAAATCTGATTCATCGCTGGCAGGTTCGGCCGAACGGCACCGAAGGCTACCGCACTGCGGAGGTCACGATGGGCGGAGTGGATTGTGCGGCGATTTCGTCCAAAAGCATGGAATGTATGTCGGTAAAGGGGCTGTATTTTATCGGCGAAGTGCTGGATGTTACCGGCTGGCTGGGCGGTTATAATTTCCAGTGGGCGTGGAGTTCCGCCTATGCCTGTGCGCAGGCGATTGCCGCCGAGTGAGGATAACCGCGCTTTCGGCGCCGCATTTTTTATCCTTTCGCTGACCGAAAAATCCCGTTAAAATAGACCGCACTTTCGGTCTTGAATGAAGGATTTTTTATGTCGCAACCCCGTTTCGTGCATCTGCGCGTTCACAGTGATTTTTCCATGATTAATGGTATTGCCAAAGTCAAACCGTTAGTAAAAACCTGTGTGCAGCATCAGATGGTGGCGATGGCGCTGACCGATTTTACCAATTTCTGCGGGCTGGTGCGTTTTTACGGCGAAGCGTTATCCAGCGGCATCAAACCGATTATCGGCGCCGATGTGCTGGTAAAAAGCGAGTTAATGGGCGATGAGCCGTTCGAACTCACTTTGCTGGCGAAAAACAACACCGGTTATCACAATATCACCTTATTGCTGTCCAAAGCCTATGAACGGGGCTACAGCGATTTGCCTTATATCGATCAGCAATGGCTGATTGAACACCGCGACGGGATCATTATTCTGTCCGGCGGACGCAACGGCGATGTGGGCAAGAAATTGCTGAAAGAAGCCGCCGACGAGACCGACAGCGCGCTGGCTTTTTATCAGGCGTATTTCCCTGATCATTTTTATCTCACCTTAACCCGCACCGGACGTGCCGACGAAGAACGTTATATTCAGGCGGCGGTGGCGTTGGCGGAGCAGCGGCAGTTGCCGGTGGTGGCGACTAACGATGTGTGTTTTCTGGCGGCGGAGGATTTTGAAGCCCATGAAATCCGGGTCGCCATTCATGACAGCTTTACGCTGGACGATCCGAAACGGCCGCAATTGTACAGTGAACAGCAATATTTCCGTTCCGAACAGGAAATGTGCGAATTATTTGCCGATATTCCGTCGGCGCTGGCTAACAGCGTGCTGATCGCGCAGCGTTGTAATGTCACCATTCGGCTGGGCGAATATTTTCTGCCGCAGTTTCCCACCGGCGATTTGAGTACGGAAGATTATCTGATTAAAAAATCCCGCGACGGTCTGGAAGAGCGGTTGAAATTTCTGTTTCCCGACGAACGGGAGCGGGCGCAGCGGCGGGCGGAATATGATCAGCGCCTGCAAATCGAGCTGGATGTGATCAACCAAATGGGCTTTCCCGGTTATTTCCTGATCGTGATGGAATTTATCCAATGGTCGAAGGATAATGATATTCCCGTCGGCCCGGGACGCGGTTCCGGCGCCGGCTCATTGGTGGCTTACGCGCTGAAAATCACCGATTTGGATCCGCTGGAATTCGACTTGCTGTTTGAACGTTTTCTGAATCCGGAACGCGTGTCCATGCCCGATTTCGACGTGGATTTCTGTATGGACGGCCGCGACCGGGTGATTGATCATGTGGCGGAAACCTATGGGCGCGGTGCGGTGTCGCAGATTATTACCTTCGGCACGATGGCGGCCAAAGCGGTAATTCGCGATGTGGGGCGGGTACTCGGCCATCCTTACGGTTTTGTCGATCGGATTTCCAAACTGGTGCCGCCAGACCCCGGTATGACACTGGCGAAAGCCTTTGAGGTGGAACCGCGCCTGCCGGAAATTTATGACAGCGACGAAGAGGTTAAAGCGCTGATTGATATGGCGCGCAAGCTGGAAGGGGTGACGCGCAACGCCGGTAAGCATGCGGGCGGAGTGGTGATATCGCCGACGCTGATCACCGATTTTTCGCCGTTGTATTGCGACAGCGAAGGCAAACATCCGGTGACCCATTTCGATAAAAATGACGTGGAATACGCCGGACTGGTGAAATTCGACTTTTTGGGCTTGCGTACCCTGACCATCATTAAATGGGCGCTGGATATGATCAACGCCCGTCAGGCGAAAGAGGGCAAGCCGCCGGTGGATATTAACCGCATTCCGCTGGATGATGCCGCTTCCTTCAATTTATTGCTGAATTCGGAAACCACCGCAGTGTTTCAGCTCGAATCGCGCGGTATGAAAGATTTGATCAAACGCCTGAAGCCGGACTGTTTCGAAGATATTATCGCGCTGGTGGCGCTGTTCCGTCCCGGCCCGTTACAATCGGGCATGGTGGATAACTTTATCCGCCGCAAACACGGGGAGGAAGAAATTTCTTATCCCGATGCGGAATATCAGCATATTTCCCTGCAACCGATTCTGGAGCCGACCTACGGCATTATTCTGTATCAGGAACAGGTGATGCAGATTGCGCAGGTTCTGGCGGGCTACACGCTGGGCGGTGCGGATTTGCTGCGCCGTGCCATGGGTAAGAAAAAACCGGAGGAAATGGCGAAACAGCGTTCCGTGTTTAAAGAGGGGGCAATCAAAAACGGGATCGACGGCGATCTGGCGATGAAAATTTTCGATTTGGTGGAAAAATTCGCCGGTTACGGCTTTAATAAATCCCACTCCGCCGCCTATGCGCTGGTGTCTTATCAAACCCTCTGGCTGAAAGCCCATTATCCGGCGGAATTTATGGCGGCGGTGATGACCTCGGAAATGGATAACACCGATAAAATCGTCGGTTTTTATGATGAATGTCTGCGCATGGGATTAACCGTGGTGCCGCCGGATATTAACACCGGCAAGCACCATTTCAGTGTGAACGATAACGGCGAAATCGTGTACGGCATCGGGGCGATTAAAGGCGTGGGCGAAGGGCCGATCGAAGCCTTGGTGGAAGCGCGCAACAAGGGCGGAATTTTCAAGGATTTATTTGATCTGTGCGCCAGAGTGGATTTGAAAAAAATCAATCGCCGTACCTTTGAAAGCCTGATTATGTCGGGCGCCTTCGATAAGCTGGGGCCGCATCGTGCCGCGCTGTCGAAGAATCTGGAAGATGCGCTGCGCGCCTCCGATCAGCATGCCAAAGACGAAGCGATCGGGCAGGCGGATATGTTCGGTGTGCTGACCGAAAGTCCGGAAGATGTGGAAACCGCCTATGCCAATACGCCGCGCTGGACGGAAAAACAAATTCTGGACGGCGAACGGGAAACGCTCGGGCTGTATTTAAGCAGCCACCCGATCAGCCGTTATCTGAAAGAACTGTCGCATTACAGTTCGAACCGTCTGAAAGATTTGGTGCCGAATTATCGCGGACAAATCAGTATGGCCAGCGGTCTGATCGTCAATGCCCGCTTTGCGGTGACCAAAAAAGGCAATCGGCTGGGGATTGCGACGCTGGACGACCGTTCCGGACGTTTGGATATTACGTTGTTTGCCGATGCGCTGGAACGCTTTGGCGATAAGCTACAGAAAGATAGCGTGGTTATCGTGTCGGGGCAGGTGAGTTTCGATGATTTTTCACAGGGGCTGAAAATGTCGGTACGCGAACTGATGACGCTGGACGAAGCCCGCAGCCGCTATGCCAAAAGTCTGGCGCTGAGTTTGTCGCAGGAACAGATTACCGCCCCGTTTATGAAAAAATTCAAACAAACGCTCACCCCTTACAGCGGCGGCAGCTTACCGCTGCATATTTATTATCAAAGTCCGCAGGGCAGAGCGCTGCTGCGGTTCGGCGTGCAGTGGTCGGTGAATCCGACCGATGATCTGCTGGCGGCGCTGGTGGATATGCTGGGCGAAAGTGCGGTGGAATTAGAGTTCGAATAAGCGGTTTAAACGCTTGGTGTAGAAAACATCACCCCATCCATGCGGTATGGGGTGAGTTGCGTTACGAGCAGACCACTTTAATGGCTAAGCCGCCCTGCGAGGTTTCGCGGTATTTCGCGTTCATATCTTTACCGGTTTCGTACATGGTTTCGATCACCTTATCCAGCGTAACGCGCGGAATGGTGGTTCGGCGCAAAGCCATGCGGCTGGCATTGATGGCTTTTACCGAGGCAATCGCGTTGCGTTCGATACAAGGCACCTGTACCTGGCCGCCGACCGGATCGCAGGTCAGCCCCAGATTGTGTTCCATGGCGATTTCCGCTGCGGTGCAAACCTGTTCCGGACTGCCGCCTAAAATTTCGGTTAAGCCCGCCGCCGCCATTGAACAGGCAACGCCCACTTCGCCCTGACAGCCGACTTCGGCGCCGGAAATAGAGGCGTTCATTTTATACAGTGAGCCAATCATGCCGCAGGCCAGCAGGTAACGCTCGATGATTTCCGGCGTTAACGCAGAGATGAATTTCTCATAATAGGCCAGCACCGCCGGCACAATGCCGCAGGCACCGTTAGTCGGCGCAGTCACCACCCGCCCGCCGGCGGCGTTTTCTTCATTGACCGCAAGCGCGAACATATTCACCCAATCGATGATTTTCATCGGATCATTGGACAGCCCGTTATTGGCTTGCAAAGTGCGATACAGCGTGGCGGCGCGGCGTGCCACTTTCAGCGGCCCCGGCAACACGCCTTCGGTGTGGATACCGTGTTCGATACAAGCGTGCATGGTTTGCCATACCGCTTGTAAGTGTTCGCTGAGGGCGGCTTTCCCATGCAGGGCGATTTCATTTTTCAGCATGACGCTGGATAACGACAGGCCGCTTTCACGGCAATGATGCAGAATATCCGCCGCGTTTTTGTACGGATACGGCACGGCAAGCGGTTGCTCCGCCGGTTGGTTAAAATGCGCCTCATCAACGATAAAGCCGCCGCCGATAGAATAATAAGTCTGGCGGTACAGCAGCGCTTCGCCCGCCAGCGCCGTCAGCGTCATACCGTTTTCGTGCAGCGGTAAAAAGGTTTGATGGAATCTCATATCCTGCGCATAATCGAATTGCGCGGTTTTTTTGCCTTGCGCCAGCGGTAAAAGTGCGGTGCGTTTTACCTCGGAAATGAATGACGGAATCAGATCGATATCCACATCGTGCGGCAGATAGCCCGCCAGCCCCATAATAATGGCGATATCCGTATTGTGTCCCAGACCGGTCATGGATAAGGAACCGTAAACATCGACTTTGATATGGCTGACGCGTTCCAGCAGATTTTGCTCGATCAAATCGTCGATAAACTGTTTTCCCGCTTTCATCGGCCCGACGGTGTGCGAACTGGACGGCCCGACGCCTATTTTGAAAATATCAAAAACGCTAATCATTTTGTGCCTACTGATGAAAGGCCCTTGGTCAGAAAAGGGCCGGTTATTTTGTTATGATAAAAAAGCGCGTTATTTTACATTAATTTTTAGAATAAGCCATAGATGACGGCGGAAATCGCGATAATGCCCATCACGGTGACAAACACATTGCTGAGCTGCCCCTGATAACGCTGCATGGCCGGAATTTTACGGATGGCGTACATCGGCATAATAAACAGAATCGCGGCAATAATCGGCCCGCCGAAAGATTCGATTAATCCCAGAATACTCGGATTGACGATTGCCACGCCCCACAGGGTAATCAGGAAGAAAAGTGCGGTCATATAATTGAGTTTTTTGCGATTAATCTTGTGATTGTCGGTCATTTTAACAAACAGCCCTTCCAAGCCTTCTTTGGCGCCTAAATAATGGCCGAAGAATGAACTGGTAATGGCTAAAAACGCAACCAACGGACCGAAATAAGAGATATAAGGGTTCTCGAATTTATTGGCCAGGAAAGACAGAATACTGATATTTTGCTGTTTAGCCAGCGCCAGTTCTTCCGGGGTTAAGGTCAGCACGCAGCTGAACACGAAGAACATCACGAAAAACAGCAGAATCGTGGCGGTACCTTTTAACGTGTGCGCGGCATGTTTTTCGGTTATCGCCCGCTCTTTATATTGGCGTTGCTGCGATTGTGAGAAAGAGGAAATCGCCGGCGAGTGGTTAAAGGAGAATACCAATACCGGAATGGTGATCCATAATGTGGTGATAAAACCCTGTGCGGTCGGCATTTCGTGCAGCATTGAGGTATTCCATTCGGGAATCAGGTAAATAGACAGCACGAATAAAATCAGCACCAGCGGATAAACCAGAAACTCGGTGATTTTCAGCATGATTTTTTCGCCCATTAACATGACCGAAATTAACGAAGCAATCAGCACGAAAGACAATACCACGCGATTCGGCGAGGCTAAGCCCATTTGGTTGACGATAAAGGAATCCACCGTGTTGGTGATGCCGTTGCCGTAGATTAATAAAATCGGGAAAATGGCGAAGAAATAAAGCAGGGTAATCAGTTTACCGGCGTTTTTGCCGAAATGTTCTTCCACCACTTCGGTGATGTCGCTGCCTTCAACGGAAGACGATAAGACGAATCGTGACAGCGCCCGGTGCGCAAAATAGGTCATCGGGCCGACTAAGATTGCCATCACCACTAATGGCCAGAAGCCGCCCATACCGGCGTTAATCGGTAAAAATAACACCCCGGCGCCAACCGCGGTTCCGAATAAATTTAACGCCCAAAGTAAATCAAATTTGTTCCATTTAACGGAAGAATCGTTAACCATATACATCCCCATATTTCTTGTTTATTTTGGTTTTTTATGTGTTGTTTTCAGCCTGAAACGGCATATTGGCAAATACGCCGAGTTTCGGTGCGGAATAATATGTTGATTGGAGAAATATTTCAAATAAAGATATCCGATTTGTGAAAAGGATCTCATTTTTTAGTTTAAAACCGGCTAAAGCATGGCGGATTGTTTACCAGAATTTAACATTGGGTTTTAATCGGGGGAGCGGATGATATAAAGAAAAGATATAACGACAATACCAACGGCGCTGCGATCGCGCCGTTTTTCGCCTGATTATGCCGCCTTTTGCTTGCCTAAAGTGCCGTCGTCAACGGCGTCTTTCGGGGTGCCGAGGATTTCATACACTTTTTCCCCTTCTTTAAAGAACGCGAAGCCGCCGTGTTCCATTTTGGTCCAGACTTCGTTTTTGGTAATCGGGAAGGTGGCGATAATCACGATTTGATCGCCGTCTTTGGCATAATCGCGGAAGTCAATCACACTGTCGTCATCAATGCGCTGTGCGGTGCCGAACGGCGCTTTACGGATGAGATAATGCAGGTTGGTGGAGCAATGGGCGATCATCCACTCGCCGTTGGACAGAATAAAGTTAAACGTGCCGCGCGAGGATAATTCTGCGCTGATTTCCTGAATGGCGGTAAAGATTTGTTTTTCCGTCGGTTTTTTCCGAAAACGGTTTTTCAGCTGTTCCGCCATATAGCAGAATGCGGTTTCCGAATCGGTGGAGCCGATTGGCTGGCAGAAACTTTCCGACATATCCGGCAGCGTATTCAGGTTGCCGTTGTGCGCGAATACCCAGTTTTCACCCCAGATTTCGCGGATGAACGGATGGGTGTTTTCGATATTCACATCGCCCTGCGTGGCTTTGCGGATATGCGCAATCACATTTAAGGATTTAATGTTGTATTGCTTAACGCAATCGGCGATAGGCGATGAATGACCGGGATGATTGTCACGGAAAATGCGCACGCCCTTGCCTTCGAAAAAGGCGATGCCGAAGCCGTCCGAGTGGCAATCCGTCAACCCCGCACGGCGACGGAAGCCTTCAAAAGAGAACACGATATCTGTCGGGGTATTACAGTTCATTCCGAGTAGCTGGCACATAAAATCTTTGACCTGATGAAATCTATCTAACTGGAGGTGATTTAACACGATAATGTGCGGAAATTCAAGTTCGGTTTTAGATTAAAATGTTACATAAAATAACCGGCGGGAATGATGCGGGCGTTAAATCGGGCGGCGGAGTTATCGGCCGTGCGGCCAATAAAAAGCCTTATCAATTGATAAGGCTAAGATTTGGTGGAGATAATCGGGATCGAACCGACGACCTCTTGAATGCCATTCAAGCGCTCTCCCAACTGAGCTATATCCCCGTCATTCTGTTCGTGGCGCTAATGATAAATTTCGCTCTCCTTCCTGTCAACAGAAAATCGTGAATATTCTTCCGGCAGACGAAATATTAAGCATTTTTCGCCCGAATAAAATCAATGGCGTTCTGAATGCGCGCCAATGTGCGCGTGCGGCCGATGGCGACCAGCGTGACATCCATGGAAGGCGATTGACCGGCGCCGGTTACGGCTACGCGCAGCGGCATACCGACTTTGCCCATGCCGACGCCCAGTTCGGCGGCGGTTTGCTCAATGGCTTGGTGGGTGCCATGCAGATCCCAGTGCTCAAGTGCGGTCAGTTTTTCCTTCACTTTTTCCAACGGCGCAATGGCGGCGGATTTAAAGTGTTTTTTCACCGCACTTTCGTCGAAAGTGTCGAAGTCTTCAAAGAAATAGCGGCTTGCCGCAGCCATTTCTTTCAGGGTTTTGCAGCGTTCCGCCAGCATTGTGACGATATCCGCCAGCGCCGGGCCGTTTGTGGTGTCGATGCCCTGTGCCTGATAGTGCCAGGCGAGGTGCTGCGCCACATAGGCGGGATCCAGCGTTTTCATGTAATGCTGGTTCAGCCATTGCAATTTTTCCGTATTGAACGCACTGGCGGATTTACTGACGGAATGCAGATCGAACAAGGCAATCATTTCTTCGCGGCTGAAAATTTCCTGATCGCCGTGTCCCCAGCCCAAACGAACCAGATAATTAACCAGCGCTTCCGGCAAATAGCCGTCGTCACGGTACTGCATGACGCTGACTGCGCCGTGACGTTTGGATAGTTTCTGACCGTCATCGCCGAGAATCATGGAAACATGAGCATAAGTCGGGATCGGTGCGCCCAACGCTTGCAGAATATTAATCTGGCGCGGGGTGTTATTAATATGATCTTCGCCGCGCACCACATGAGTGATGCCCATATCCCAGTCATCCACCACCACGCAAAAGTTATAAGTCGGCGAGCCGTCGGTGCGGCGGATGATCAGATCGTCCAGTTCGCCGTTGCTGATTTCAATCCGTCCGCGTACCGCATCTTCAAATACCACGGAACCTTCCGTCGGATTTTTAAACCGCACTACATGCGGTTCATCCGGTGAATGGCTGTGATCATTCAGGCAATGGCGGTCATAGCGCGGTTTTTGTTTGTGCTGTTCCTGACTGTGACGCAATTCCTCCAGCCGTTCTTTCGAACAGTAACAGCGGTAGGCAAGGCCTTGTTCCAGCATTTGATCGATCACCTGATTGTAGCGCTCAAAACGTTTGGTTTGATAATAAGGGCCGTGTTCCCAGCTCAGATTCAGCCATGCCATGCCTTCTAAAATCGCCTGTGTGGCTTGCGGGGTGGAACGCTCTAAATCCGTATCTTCAATCCGCAGCACGAATTCGCCCTGATTGTGTTTGGCGTATAACCAGGAATACAGCGCGGTTCTGGCGCCGCCGACGTGTAAATAGCCGGTCGGGCTGGGAGCGAAACGGGTGCGTACTTTCACATTCGGATCTAAGGGAAAAAGGGATTCTGATTTCATTATAGTGCCTTTATTTTAGCTAAGAATAAATGCGCATTATTGTACTATGACTTGCCGCGATGCACGATAAAAAATCGAAATTTATGCCTATTTTTACGTCGATCGGGCAAAATAGCGCAAAAATGTGTTGACTGTCATGCCATAACACTTATAATGCCACTCCACAACATAAGGGCGATTAGCTCAGTTGGGAGAGCACCTCCCTTACAAGGAGGGGGTCACTGGTTCGAGACCGGTATCGCCCACCACTTTTTTCGGTGTCTTATGTTGTGATGCTTAAACTGACGAGGGCGATTAGCTCAGTTGGGAGAGCACCTCCCTTACAAGGAGGGGGTCACTGGTTCGAGACCGGTATCGCCCACCA
>NZ_CAXSXF010000005.1:0-13127 GCF_964241405.1 Necropsobacter rosorum | reverse complement strand
GCGATTAGCTCAGTTGGGAGAGCACCTCCCTTACAAGGAGGGGGTCACTGGTTCGAGACCGGTATCGCCCACCACTTTATTTCAGTTCATTTCACTTCCCGCTTTATTCACAATAATCTTGTTATTTATCAATAAACTGGTAAAGTACACACACTTGTTTGTGATGTTTATGGTGAGTTCATGAATAAACCGGTCAACTATGAAAAACTGATTCTGGCGACGAACGGCTTGCTGCGTTTGTCGGGCAATATAGTGAAAATTCTCGCTTATCCGTTCCATCTGCTGTTTCCGAAAAAACGTTTTACTATTCCCGCATTCAGCCCGGCCAAACGAAAAGCCGCGCCGGGCGGCAAGATCAATAAAACCATCTGGCAAACCAATTACAGCAACAAAGTGACCCTGCCGGTGTATTGCAATTATTTGCTCAACCGCTTGCTGTCGCTCAGCTATGATTATCGTTATGTCAGCACCGAGGAACGTGCCGAGTATATCCGCACTCACGCCGACAGCCGCACGTTTAACGCCTATGCCAAACTGACCGACGGAGCGGCGCAGGCGGATTTCTGGCGGATTTTCACCCTGTATCACGAAGGCGGCGTGTATATGGATATCGACGGGCATCTGGTCTGGTGCTTGTCCGCGATTATTGATCCGGCCGATACGGAAGTGGTGATTACCCGCCGCAACAAATACACCAATTTCTTTTTAGCCAGCGCAAAAGGCAACCCGTTTTTGAAAGATACGCTGGATATCATTATCGACAATATCGAACAGCGGCGCATTGACGGCGGCGTATTCTGCCTGACCGGGCCGGATACCCTGAATCAGGCGCTGGCGGGCAAAACGGTGAATGCGCGGCGCGATAAACTGACCTGTTCGCAAGGCACGTTTACCAACGAATATTTTCAATATATGGATAAAAAACGCGGCAAATGGAACCACGCCAAAAATGAAGATTTATTGAAATAATACGGCATAAGAAAGTGCGGTGTTTTTTTCGTGCGTTTTATCTCAAAATTCCGCCGAAAAAAGCACCGCACTTTTAATTTTGGCTACGGGTTGCGGCTATGCGCAGAAATGGCCGATCAGCCGGTTTAATAATGCCGTCGTCGGGCGAATAAAATCTGCCGCAAGGTATTCGTTCGGCTGATGCGCTTGTTCGATCGAACCGGGGCCGAGCACCAACGTCGGGCAGAGTTGCTGAATAAACGGCGCCTCGGTACAGTAATTAACCGCCTCGCATTTTTCTCCCAGCAGCTTTTCCACCACCTGCACCACCTGTGCCGAATGCTCGCATTCGTAGCCCGGCGTCGGTTCGTGTAAGGAACGGATGCTGATTAAATCGCCCCATTGTTCGAACATCGGTCTGAGTTTTTCGCGCAGCATTTCATCCAGATCGTTTAAGCTGATATTCGGCAATGGGCGGATGTCGAAATGCAGCTCGCAGCAGGCGCAGATGCGGTTAACCGCATCACCGCCGTGAATGGCGCCGAAATTCATGGTCGGGTAAGGAATGGCAAAGGCAGGGTGATGATATTTCTCTTTCAGTTCATCCCGCATCTGCATCAAATAGCCGGTGGCCTGATGCATTAATTCGATCGCATTAATGCCGCGCGCCGGATCGCTGGAATGCCCGGTTTTGCCCGTAATGCGCAGGGCTTGGCCGATATGTCCTTTGTGCGCGCGTACCGGTTTTAACGAGGTCGGTTCGCCGATAACGGCACAATCGGGGCGGATTTTGCTGTGTCGGCTGAAGGTTCTGGCGCCGATTAAGGTGGTTTCTTCATCGGCGGTGGCCAGAATACGCAACGGCTTGCGCAGCTTGCTTAAATCCAGATGACGCACGGCGTCCAGCACGAAAGCAAAAAAGCCCTTCATATCCGCCGTGCCCAAACCGTAAAATCTGCCGTCTTTTTCCGTCAGTTTGAACGGGTCAAATGTCCAGCGCCCTTCGTCAAACGGCACGGTATCCGTATGTCCGGCCAGCAACAAACCGCCTTCGCCCGCGCCGTAAGTGGCCAGCAGATTGAATTTATTGCGGCTGCCTTCCACCGCAATAATCTGCGTGTTAAAGCCCAGATGATGCAGCCAGTCGGCCAGTAGATCGATTAAGGCTTTATTTGACAAATCCGCTTCGGCATCAACGCTGCTGACGGTCGGCAGGGCGATTAGGCGGGAATACATCTCAAGAAATGGCGGCAACTTTTTCATTTGTGTTATCCTATAACAAATAAACATTGATCTGTGATTAATTATGCATAATAATAGCATAATTAATCATATTTGAGCGGTCTATCCGTTAATTATAAGGCACAACCTACTATGCAGAAAGCAATTATTATCGGTGCAAGCGGCTATACCGGCGCTGAACTTGCACGCATTCTGGCCTCTCATCCTGAATTTGAACTGAACGGTTTATATGTGTCTAGCGCCAGTCAGGACGCCAATAAGCCCATTTCTTCGCTTTATCCGCGTTTACGACAGATTGCCGATTTGCCCCTGCGGCCGTTGCCGGAGGATTTAGCCTCGCTGGCGCAGGCGAACGACATGGTTTTTCTGGCCACGGCGCATGAAGTCAGTCATGACCTGGCGCCGGTTTTCGTGCAAAATAATTGTAAAGTGTTTGATTTATCCGGAGCGTTTCGGGTCAACGACGCCGAATTTTACCCGCACTATTACGGTTTCAGCCATCAGTATCCGGAACTGTTGGAAAATGCGGTGTACGGTTTGGCGGAATGGCAATCGGATGCCATTTCGCGCGCGGATTTAGTGGCGCTGCCCGGCTGTTATCCGACGGTTTCGCAGCTTTGTCTGAAACCTTTGATTGAACGGAATTTGCTGGATTTAACCTATCTGCCGGTCATTAATGCCGTCAGCGGTGTCAGCGGCGCGGGACGTAAAGCGGCGTTAGCCTCCAGTTTCTGCGAGGTCAGCTTAAATCCTTACGGCGTGTTTAATCACCGTCATCAGCCGGAAATTGCCGCACACTTGGGTACGGAAGTGATTTTTACCCCCCATTTGGGCAACTTTAAACGTGGCATTCTGGCGACGATTACCGCCAAATTAAACGCCGATGTGTATAACGAACATATTCGCGTGGCTTACCGCGATGCCTACCGGCACAAACCCTTGGTGCGCGTTTATGCGGAAGGCCTGCCGAGCATTAAGGCGGTGGAATTTACCCCTTACTGCGATATCGGCTTTGCCAGCAAAGACGGTTATATCATTATCGCTGGCGCGGAAGACAATCTATTGAAAGGCGCGGCGGCGCAGGCGGTGCAATGTGCCAATATTCGTTACGGTTTGGAAGAAACCTTAGGATTAATATAAGGAAACGCAATGAGACCTTTAGTGATTAAGCTGGGCGGGGTGCTGTTGGATACGCCGGCGGCAATGGAAAATCTGTTTACCGCGCTGGCGGATTATCAGCGTAATTTCGACCGCCCTTTATTGATTGTACACGGCGGTGGCTGCGTGGTTGACGAGTTAATGGGACGCTTGCATCTGCCGGTAAAAAAGAAAAACGGATTGCGCGTCACGCCAAGTGATCAGATCGATATTATCGTCGGTGCGCTGGCCGGCATAGCGAATAAAACGCTGGTGGCGCAGGCGACCAAATTTAAATTGAATCCGGTCGGGCTCTGTCTGGCGGACGGTAATCTGACCCGCGCCGCGCAGTTTGATCCCGAACTGGGACATGTGGCGACCGTGGTGGCAAAAAATCCGGCGTTGCTCAATACGCTGCTTGGTGAGGCGTTTTTGCCGATTATCAGCTCCGTGGCGGTGGACGAGCACGGACTGCTGATGAATGTGAATGCCGATCAGGCGGCAACGGCGATTGCGGCGTTGATTGATGCGGATTTAGTGATGCTGTCCGATGTGGACGGCGTGCTGGATGGTGATAAGCGGTTAATTTCCCGACTGAACGCGGCACAAATTGATCAGCTGATTGAGGCGGGCGTGATCACCGACGGAATGATCGTGAAAGTTAATGCGGCGCTGGATGCGGCGAAAATTCTCAACCGCGGGGTCGATATCGCAAACTGGAAATATGCGCAAAAACTGACCGCACTTTTCGGTGGCGAGATTATCGGCACCCGGATTAATCCGTAAGGGCGGCGGGCAGATGACCCGCATAATATTAAAAAAGCACTGATAAAGGAAACAGTATGGCACTTTGGGGTGGACGTTTTACACAGGCGGCGGATAAGCGCTTTAAAGATTTTAACGATTCGCTGCGCTTTGATTATCGTTTGGCCGAACAGGATATTGAAGGGTCGATCGGCTGGTCGAAAGCGCTGGTCGGCGTCGGCGTGTTAAGCGCGCAAGAGCAACGGCAGCTGGAAGAGGCGCTGCATCAGTTATTGCTGGAAGTGCGGTCGAATCCGCAGGCGATTTTGCAGGATGACGCGGAAGATATTCACAGCTGGGTGGAAAGTAAGCTGATTGATAAAGTCGGCAATCTGGGCAAAAAACTGCATACCGGCCGCAGCCGTAATGATCAGGTGGCGCTGGATATTAAAATGTGGTGCAAACAGCGGGTGACGGAATTGCAGCATTCGCTGCGCGCGTTGCAGCGTAAACTGGTGGAAACCGCAGAACGCAATCAACAGGCGGTGATGCCCGGTTATACCCATTTGCAGCGTGCGCAGCCGATTACCTTTGCCCATTGGTGCATGGCTTATGTGGAAATGCTGGACCGTGATTATTCCCGTTTAACGGATGCCTATCAGCGCATGAATACCTGTCCGCTGGGTAGCGGCGCACTGGCGGGAACCGCTTATGCGATAGATCGCGAGCAACTGGCGAACGTGCTCGGGTTTGCCGCGGCGACCCGTAACAGTCTGGACAGCGTATCCGACCGCGATCATATTATTGAATTGTTGTCCGCCGCCGCTTTAAGCATGGTGCATCTTTCCCGCTTTGCCGAAGATATGATTATTTTTAACAGCGGTGAGGCGGATTTTGTCGAACTGTCCGATCGCGTTACCTCCGGTTCTTCCCTGATGCCGCAAAAGAAAAACCCGGACGCCTGCGAGCTTATCCGCGGTAAAACGGGGCGGGTTGCCGGTGCGCTGAGTGCGATGCTGATGACGCTAAAAGGGTTGCCGCTGGCTTATAACAAAGATATGCAGGAAGATAAAGAGGGCATTTTCGATGCGCTGGATACCTGGCAGGATTGTCTGGATATGGCGGCTTTCGTGCTGGAAGACATTAAAGTGAATGTGGCACGCACCAAAGAAGCGGCGCTGAAAGGCTATTCTAACGCCACGGAGCTGGCGGATTATCTGGTGGCGAAAGGCGTGCCGTTCCGCGATTCTCATCATATCGTGGGCGAAACCGTGGTGTATGCCATTCAGGTGCATAAAGGGCTGGAAGATTTAACGCTGGACGAATTCCGCCGTTTCAGTACGGTGGTGGATGAGGACGTGTATGCTATTTTGTCGCTGCAATCCTGTCTGGATAAGCGTTGTGCCAAAGGCGGGGTGTCGCCGTTGCGGGTGGCTGAAGCCATTGCGCAGGCTAAAGCCCGGTTAAAATAACGAGCGTGATACGGAAAGTGCGGTGGAAAATGCTTCGGTTTTTTTCACCGCACTTTTTATGCCGGCTTATGCTTATAAAATGGCTTTTTCAAACAACATTTTCATATTGGTTAAAATCTGCGTCGGTTCCAGCGGCTGTTCGCTATTGACCGCAAAGGTCATCGCCGCCAGCGCAAACGATGCGTACATATGACCTTGAAATTCAATATTAATCAGTTCATCGCTGTTTTGCCGCATGAGCGTTTCAATGTATTTTTGTTTTATCAGCAGATACATATCCTGCCGTAAGTGAATTTTCGGCGTCTCGATTTTCCATAACAGTTTCATTTTTTCCCGGTTCTGTTGCAGCAGCGGCGCGACTTCGCGGCTGAATGCCAGCGAACTGTAGCTAAAGCGTTTTTCCAGCGCCGGCAGAAACAGCGTGTGCTTAAATTCTTCAATCAGGTGTCTGGCCAGTGCGTTTTTATTGGCGTAATGCTTATAAAACGTGGTGCGGTTGATCTGGGCCTGATCCAGAATATGCTGCACGGTGATGTCGTCGAAATCCATGGTTTTCAGCAATTCAAGGAAAGCATCACAAATATTTTTCGAGGTTTTGATTACCCGACGGTCTTTTTTATTTAGCATGTTACCTCTTTGTTATTATTTTCGTGACAAATAAGCAACAAAATAATTCAATTTGTATGTTTAAGCAACATTTTATCGTTCTTTGATGATTGCAGGTTTTCGGGACATTCTCTAAACTGAATCCGTTCAAATTAAAATGGCGTGGAGTAAGCTATGAAAAAACTGTTGGTGGTTATTTTGGTTGTGGCGGTGCTGGCGGGGATCGCCTATTGGAAATTATTCCGTATTGATGCCGGCACGCCGGCGGGCGTTGCGGTGGTGAACGGACGTCTGGAGCTGGATCGTATTGACGTCGCCAGTTTATATGCGGGACGCGTCGAGGAAATTTATGTGCAGGAAGGCGAGAGGGTGGAAAAAGATCAGCCGTTGGCGCGTCTTTCCTCAACCCAGGTAACGGCACAGCTCAATGCCGCCAAGGCGCAGAAAATGCGGGCGGTGGAAGCGGTGGCGCGCAGTCAGGCGGAAATTGATTCTTACCAGCAGCAGGCCAATGTTGCGAAACTGGATTTGGATAATGCCAGAAAATTAAAACGGGATAATTTGGTTTCCGCCACCGAAGTGGCGCGCCGTGAAGCGTCCTATCAGGCGGCGGCGGCCGGAGTTGCGGCGGCGAAAGCGGCGAAGGCGGAAGCGCAGGCCGCCGTGGATCAGGCCGAAGCGGATATTGAACGCATCGTCGATATGGATACGGATATGGTGATCAAATCCCCGATTAACGGTCGGGTGGAATATAAAATCGCGGATGTGGGCAATGTGCTCGGTGCCGGCGGCAAAGTGGTCAGCGTGCTGGATTTAAATGATGTTTATATCAATGTGTTTTTGCCTTCATACCAATCCAACCAACTGAAAATTGACGATGAGGCGCGTATCGTGGTGGACGGCATTGATGCGGTATTCCCGGCCAACATTACCTATGTGGCGTCGGAAGCGCAGTTTACGCCGAAATCGGTCGAAACGACGGAAGAGCGCGCCAAATTAATGTTTAAAGTCAAACTACAGGTACCGCAAGATGTGGTAAAACAGCAGCAGGCGCTGTTAAAAGGCGGTATGACGGCATTAGGTTATGTGAAATATGACCCGCAGGCGCAATGGCCGGCGCATTTACAGGTGAAATTACCTCAGGCACAGCAATAGGATAAGGCGTTATGGCGGAAGTAAATGATATTGCGGTTTCCGTTGCGGATCTCAGCCACCGTTACGGCAAGACGCAGGCCTTGGAGCGGGTGTCTTTGCAGATCCCCAAAGGGGTCAGCGTCGGATTAATCGGCCCGGACGGAGTGGGAAAATCGACGCTGCTTTCCCTGATTGCGGGGGTAAAAATATTACAGCACGGCAAGATAACGGTATTTGATAAGGATGTCAGCGATAAAGCGCAGCGGGACAGCCTGTCTTATCAGGTGGCGTTTATGCCGCAGGGATTAGGGAAGAATCTGTATCCCACATTGTCGATTTATGAAAATATTGAGTTCCATGCCAGCCTGTTCGGTTTAGCCAAAGATTATCGTCGCGCGCGCATTCAGCGTTTGCTCAATGCGACCGGATTGCTGCCCTTTGCCGAACGGGCGGCGGGTAAGTTATCGGGCGGTATGAAGCAGAAATTAAGCCTGTGCTGTGCGTTGGTGCATAATCCGGATCTGCTGATTCTGGATGAGCCGACAACCGGGGTGGATCCGCTTTCCCGCCGTCAGTTCTGGGAATTGGTGGCGGATCTGCGGCAGGAATCACCGCACATGACGGTAATTGTCGCGACCGCCTATATTGAGGAAGCGGAAAAATTTGAACACCTGCTGGCGATGGATGACGGCAAATTAATCGCCAATGCGCCGACCCGACAGATGATGTCGGAAACGCAAAGCGACACGCTGGAACAGGCTTATATTAAACTGCTGCCGCCGGAAAAGCGCGGTGCGGAAAACGGTCTGACCATTCCGCCGTTTAAACCGGCGGCCGATGAACCGCCGGCCATTGAAGCGGAAGGGCTGACCAAAAAATTCGGCGATTTCGTTTCTGTGGATCATGTCAGTTTTACCATTCCGAAAGGGGAAATTTTCGGTTTTCTGGGTTCTAACGGCTGCGGTAAATCCACTACCATGAAGATGCTGACCGGCTTGCTGGATGCGACCGAAGGCTCGGCGAAATTATTGGGTAAACCGGTGGATGCCGGCGATATCAACACACGCAAACGCGTAGGGTATATGTCGCAGGCGTTTTCGCTGTATGAAGAGTTAAGCGTGCGTCAGAATCTGGAGTTGCATGCCAAACTTTACCAAATTAACAAAAGCCAATGGGACGACTATGTGAATGCGGCGATGGAACAGTTTCATTTAACCGAATTCGCCGATCAAAAACCGGAGGCGCTGCCCTTGGGGATCCGCCAGCGTTTACAGCTTGCCGCCGCCTGTTTGCATAAACCGGAGGTGTTGATTCTGGACGAACCGACCTCCGGGGTGGATCCGGCCGCGCGTGATATGTTCTGGGAATATCTGATTAAACTGTCGCGTGAAGATAAGATCACCATTTTTGTTACCACGCACTTTATGAATGAGGCGCAGCGTTGCGATCGTATTTCCTTTATGCACCGCGGTAAAGTGCTCGGCGTCGGCACGCCGGAAGAACTGCGCAAGGGTAAAAAGGCGGAGACCCTGGAGCAGGCGTTTATCATTTATCTGGAAGAACAGGAAGATGAGGTGAGCGCACCGTCGCCGGATAACGCGCCGAAAGCTGCACAGATTCAAGCGCGGACTGCGTATTCAAGCGGTTTTATGGCGTGGTTTGCAATGGTCTGGACCTTTGCGGTGCGTGAAAGCAAAGAATTGCTGCGCGATAAAATCCGCCTGTTCTTTGCGCTGGGCGGGCCTGCGGTTATGCTGATCGCCATGGCGTCGAGCATTTCCTTTGATATTAACCCGCTTAAATTTACCGTGTTGGATCACGATAACAGCTCGGAAAGCCGAAAGCTGGTGGAATATTTCAGCGGATCCCATTACTTTATCCGTCAGCCGTCTATTTATAATGTGAACGAAATCAATGAAGTATTGCAAAGTGCACAGGTAAAAATGGTGATCGAAATTCCCGCCGGTTTCGGCCGTGAGGTATTAAACGGGCAGAAACCGGAAGTGGGATTTTTCATTGACGGCGCATTCCCGTCCATGGCGGAAAATCTGAAAGGTTCCACCACCGGCGTGATTGCGCAATACGCGCGGGATTATCTGCGTGCGCAGGGTATCAGCGTGGCGGGGAATACTATTCTGGAAACCCGTTTTGTCTATAATCAGGATTTCAGAAGCGTCTTCGCCATGACACCGGGAATTATTATGCTGGCGATGATGATGGTACCTTCCATGATGACCGCATTGGGTGTGGTGCGGGAAAAAGAAATCGGTTCGATTATGAATCTGTACGGTTCGCCGGCAACGCCGCTACAGTTCTTGCTGGGCAAACAGCTGCCTTATATTATGCTGTCTTTTTTCAGCTATTTGTTACTGGTGTGGATTGCGATCGTCTTGTTTGATGTGCCGATAAAAGGCTCCGCATGGGCGATGTTTTTAGGGGCGGTGTTTGTTATTTGCGCTTCGACCGGTTTCGGGCTGCTGGTATCCAGCTTTGTTTCTTCGCAGGTAGCGGCGCTGTTTGCGACGGCGATTCTGATTATGGTACCGACCATGAATTTCTCCGGTATGATGTATCCGACCGCCACTCTCTCGCCGAATGTGTATTTTATCGCGCATATTTTTCCGGGCGCCTGGTTCCAGATTATCAGCCTCGGCGGTTTTACCAAAGGGCTGGGTTTTGCGGATTTCCTGCCGAATTATGCGGCGCTGCTGATCATTTATTCGGTTTATTTGATGCTGGCGGCGCGTTTTCTGAAAAAACAGGAGAAATAACATGCGTTGGTTAAAAAATGTGGCTTATTTGTCCGCCAAAGAATTCCGCAGCTTATTTACCGATCCTATATTAATGGTATTGATTGTGTATATGTTTTCCATCGCGCTGATTACCATTGCCAATATGCCGACCACGGAAGTGAAAAATGCGGTGGTTGCCGTGGTGGATAATGATCATTCGCAATTGTCCTACCGTCTGCGCGACAGCCTGATCCCGCCGAATTTCAAACAGGTGGAGGAAATCGGTTATGCGGATGTCGATCGGGCGATGGATACCGGAAAATATACCTTCGTGCTGGATATTCCGCCCAATTACCAGCGCGATATGCTGAAAGGGCAGGCGCCGAAAATTCAGCTGCTGGTGGATGCCACGGCGATGACGCAGGCCAGCATCGGCAGTTCCTATATTAATCAGACGTTGAGCGCGGAAATTCAGCAGTTTTTGAAAACCGCGCAGGTTCAGGCCTCACCGATTAATGCTGCGATTAACGTATTGTATAACCCGAACTATTCCAGTAAATGGCTGATGGGAACGATGCAGATTGTGGGAAACCTGAATTTATTGGTATTGCTGCTGGTCGGCGCGGCGGTGATCCGCGAACGCGAACGGGGCACTATCGAACACTTATTGGTGATGCCGGTCGGTTCCAGTGAAATTGCGGTTTCCAAGATTCTGGCTAACGGTGTGGTGCTTCTGTGCGTCGCAATGCTTTCGCTGACCCTGATTGTCAGAGGCGTGCTGGAAGTGCCTATCGCATTAAGCGCCGTTCCGTTATTTGCCTTAGGCGTGATCACGTTTTTATTTTCCATTTCGGCGTTGGGGATTTTGCTGGCGATTATTGCGCCGACCATGCCGCAGTTCGGGCTGTTGTGCATTCCGGTATATGTGGTGATGTATCTGCTTTCGGGGACCAACTCGCCGCTGGAAAATATGCCGGAACTGGCGCAGCAAATTACCCAGTTCTCGCCGACCACCATACTGGGTGCTTATGCGCAGGATGTTTTATTCCGCGGCGCAGGGTTCGAGCTGGTATGGGACAAGCTGGTCAAGATGATCGGCCTAGGTATCGTTTTTTTAACTTTAGCGTTGATGCAGTTTAAATCAATGCTGTCAAGACAGGGTTAAGCAGGATTTGAATATGAAAACATTGAGCATGACAACCATTGGTTTACTTGTTACCGTACTGACGGCCTGTCAGAATACCGACATGAGCGCGCAATCGGCGGTGCAGCTGCCGGGGCAATTTGAGCACAGTCAGGCGGCAGCAGGCTCCCGCGAGGTTGTGCAATGGTGGCGCAACTGGCAGGATCCCCAGCTGACCCGTTTAATTGAACAGGGATTGGCGAATAATCTTGATGTGGCGCTGGCGCAGTCCCGTTTGCGCGAGGCGCAGGCCAACAGCCGTGCGGCGGATGCCGATCGCGGGCCTTCGGTCGGCGCGGCGGCGTCGGGCGGATGGAGCGTGGCGGATTTGGATACCGGGCGCGGTAATCCGCCTTCATCCCGCAGTTATTCTGCGCTCGGCGCCATTGTAGCCTCTTGGGAGCCGGATTTCTTCGGGCAGAAACGCAGCGATGCCGATGCCGCACAGCACATCGCCTTAAGTTATCAGGAACAGGTTTACGCTGCGCAATTACTGGTGGCCTCGCAGATCGCGGAAAACTATTTTAAAATTTATGCCACCGATCAACAAAGTGCGGTGCTAAAACAGAATATTTCTGCCTTGCAGCAGCTACAGCGCTATGTCAAAGGGCGTTTTTCCGCCGGCGATGCCACCGCCTATGAAGTGAATGAAATCGGCAGTCAGGTTTCCGCTTTACAGGCAAAACAGGCGACATTACAGGCGCAGTCGGACAGCTATCAGCGCAATATCGCCATATTAATCGGGCAAACGCCGCAGGGATTCCGCATTATAAAAAGCGCTGATCCGTTGGCGCGTCTGCCTGCCGCGCCGTCGGGACAACAACCGGGCAATTTGCTGGAACGCCGTCCGGACATTCGTGCCAACGCGCAGCAGATTCAGGCGGCGATGGCAAAAGTGGCCAGCGCCAAAGCCGATTTGTATCCGCGCTTTGATATCACCTTTGCCGGACAGGGCGGGCGAATTGAGCTGAATAACGATTTATCGCACGTTTCCGGGCTGGGCAGTCTGCTAAGCCTTGGCGTACAGCTGCCGATTTTCACCAACGGACGGATTCAGGCGAATATTGATGCCGCCGATGCCCGCCTGAAAGGCGCGTTGGTTCAATATGACAAAACGCTGCTGAACGCCTTGGGCGAAGTGGACAGCGCATACCAGATGCAATACGGCTTGACGAACCAGACTCAATTACTGCAAAAGGCGTATCAACAGGCGGAACAACAGGCGCGTGATGCGCAGGCACTGTTCCGGCACGGGGAGAAAACGCTGGATGTGGCGTTGCGCGCGCAAATTACGGCGTTGAATTATCGCGGGCAAATTATTGAATCCCGGCTGCACAGTGCGCAGAATCTGATTAATTTATACAAAGCACTGGGCGGCGGCTGGCAACCGTAATCCTAAGAGAATGGTTATACGATGATTGCGGTTGAGTTTTCATATTTGCCGAAACGGTAGAAAATTTGACTGCTTGCACTTTTCAAAACAGGACGAAAAACACCCGCACTTTTTATTTTTAGCAAAAAGTGCGGGTGTTTTTGGGTGCATTATTTTCAATGCCTCAATCACCGCCCGCAAGGCCAGTGAGTTTATCTGTCGCCAAATTTTCAAGCAGATAATCAATTCTCAAGGCGTGCGCCAATTTTAATCGTACACGGCGAGAAAGCGCACAGCCACTATTTGTCGGAGGAATGCAGCTTCATATTTAAGTCCGTCTTGAAGCCTGATACAATGCCTGCAAAATGCCATAAAATATACCAATTTAACCGTTTCAACCAAACAGCAAAAAACATTGTAGAGACGCATTAAATACATCCGCAATAATTGACAACTTAACAAAAGGACACACAATGCCAAACAGCACAGCACAGCACAGCACAGCACAGCACAGCACAGCACAGCACAGCACAGCACAGCACAGCACAGCACAGCAC
>NZ_CAXSXF010000004.1:187113-226963 GCF_964241405.1 Necropsobacter rosorum | reverse complement strand
TGCTGTGCTGTGCTGTGCTGTGCTGTGCTGTGCTGTGCTGTGCTGTGCTGTGCTGTGCTGTGCTGTGCTGTGCTGTGTCATAAATAGATTACCTAACTATAAAAAATGAAAGAGTATTTTAATCAATTTATTTTGCACTTGCTATGCTCTATTTATATATTTCAACGTTAATTGTTTTACAGTAGCGTCTTACTCGTATTTAGTGTGCATTCTACGATTAGTATTTTCTGGTGAAAGTACCAATTAACGGGGTAGAGGAATAATGATTTATCAATAATTAAAAAAGAATTTGTAAAGATACTCATCTTATTTGTATAACCAAAATACTGTGAGCGGTTCTAAAATGACATTGGATGTTTTTCGGGTAACGCTAGTTTTGGGCTCGGCCTTAGTCGTACTTATGTAAGTGGTAAAATCCAGATACACGGTAGAGATCTCAGCTGATTTTGTTATTGGAAAATTAACTGAAATTCTACCGCACTTTTATGATTAACGATGTCTAAAGCGTGTTAAACGTACCGAATAAATATCGTCTATATTAAAACTTCAGCATTTCTCCCTCTTTCGGTACGCTTACCCGATCTTCCATGTTGCCGGCTTTGACATATTGGCGCATGGTTTGGCTGGAGACGGTGGCGTGGTTGACGGCGTCCATATGCACGGTTACGATGTTTGCCTGAGGGGCGCGCCGGTAAGCTTTGCTCACATCGGCGGTGCCCATAATGATGCCGCCGTCCATGCCTTGCAGTTTGGCATATCCGGTGTTCATCACCATCACATCGGGCTGATAATCGCTTAATGCCTGATCAACTGCCGGATTCCAGATGGTATCGCCGACGATATACAGGGTTTTTTCATCGGGCGTTTGAAACACCACACCCATGGCTTCGCCCAGAAACTCGGCCATTTGCGGTTCGGCATACATTTGATCGGTGCCGTGCTGACCGCCGGTCTTGCTTAATTTCACCTGACCGAACGGGGTGTTTTTGCCGACCACCCGCACATCGCTGAACCCTTGCTGGCGTACAATAGCAGCATCGCCGGCGTTCTGTACAAAAATCGGGGTGGTTTTGGCAATCAGTTTCTGTGCGGCCGCATCCCAGTGATCGGGGTGCGTGTGGGTCAGGATCACGGCGTCAATGTCCTGAATGACCGCATCAGCCGGCTGAGTCATATCGATTAGCGGATTGCGCGCGTCGCTGTTGACCGTGCCGGCAAATCCCGGATAGCTGCCTTTCGGCGCCAGATAAGGATCGACCAGAAAGGTTTTGTCGCCGTAATGAATTTTTGCCGTCGCATTGCGAATATGCTGATAGCGTATTTCTGCCGCTGCATTGCCGATCATCGCGGCGCTGAATAATAAGGTTAAAGTCAGTTTATGCCATGTCATGTTGTACCTCGTTCAATAAAAAATGTTAAAAAATTGACCGCACTTTTGTGCTTGTCGGTTGCGCTATTATGGGCAAAATAAGCGCGCAGGCATATTGACTTTTTAATCAATAAACGAAAAAATCGGGTCAGTTTTAGTTGACGGAGTGTTGTGATGGACAAGGATAAACTGCCTCAAATTGCGCTGATTTTATATCCCGATTTTCAACCGCTGATTTACACGATTCCGCAGGCGGTATTTTCCATGGCGCCGGCGGGGAAGCCGCTGTTCGCTTTGCATCATGTGGCGGTGGAGGGCAAGCAGGTGTGTTCCGACTCGGTTTCGATCCGCGCTGACGGCGGGCTAGAATTGCTGGCGCATGCCGATGTGATCATCATCCCCGGCTGGCATGATGTTAACCAACCGCCTTGCCGGTCGTTAATTGCCGCCTTGCAGCAGGCATATCAGCGCGGTGCGACGCTGGTCGGTTTGTGTTACGGCGCCTATGCGCTGGCTTATACCGGCTTGCTGGACGGTAAAAAAGCCACTACGCACTGGATGGGCGCGGCGGATTTTACCCGCCGTTTTCCGGCGGTGCATCTTGAACCCAACGCGCTTTATCGGGAGCAGGCGTGGCTGATTACCTCGGCGGGCGTTGCCGCCGGGCTGGATTGTTGTCTGGCGATTGTGCGTGCGCGCTATGGGGTGAAAATCGCCAATCAGATTGCGCGCATGCTGGTTGCCGCCCCGCACCGCGAGGGCGGTCAGGCGCAGTTTATCGAACAGCCGATGGCGCAAGCGACATCACACCGTTCCATTAACCGCCTGCTGGCGGAAATTCAGCAAAATCCCACCGCACTTTATCGGATCGATACGCTGGCCGAACAGCTTTCCATGAGCCGCAGCACCTTTACCCGTCATTTCCGCAAAGTCACCGGCATGGCGTTTAACCGCTGGCTGACGGAAGTGCGGTTGCAAAAAGGGCGGGATTTGCTGGAAAGCAGTGAGTTGAGTATCGAACAAATCGCCGAACAAACAGGCTATCGCAGCGCCACCGCATTCCGCCAGCAATTCAGGCAGAAACATCAAATCAGCCCGCAGGCGTGGCGACGGGAATTTCGCGGTTAATGGCAAAGGGCGCGTAATGCGGTATGGTCGGCATCCTGCGAGTAAAAATAGGCGTAAATGGTGCCATGGGATTAAGCCTCTTATTTCAAGCAGGATACTGCGGTTGGGTAAAACGCTTATGCCTTTTCCATGGCCTTTCTCGACATTTTCAGTACCCATTTTCTCGGCAGAAACGGAATCACCCAATCCAGAGCGAATTTTAGTTTTGCTTCATTAAACGCCACCAGCTTGCCTTGTTCCATTGCCCGGTAACCATATTCGGCAACGGAACGTGCCGATTTCGCGTTGTTCCAAGCGGCTACGCCCTGCAGATCACCGGCCTGAACAAAGCCTGTCGCCACGGCGCCGGGGCAAAGTGCGGTGACGCTGACATTAAATTCTGCGACCTCTTCGGCAATCGCCTGACTAAACGAGGTGACATAGGCTTTGCTGGCATAATACACCGCCTGCAACGGGCCGGGCATAAACGACGCGGTGGAGGAGACATTCAGAATTTTGCCCTGTTTGCGTGCGATCATCCCTTGCAGATAAAGGTGCGTTAATTCGGTCAGCGCTTGGATATTCAGCCGAATCATTTGCTGTTCCAGACTTAAATCACGCTCAAAGAAGCGACCGTGTCCGCCGATACCGGCATTGTTAATTAAGCGGTCTATTTGAATGCCTTGTCGTTCCGTTTCGGCAAAAATTGCCGCCGCGGCGCCCGCTTGGCTCAGATCCCGGGCGATTGTCAGCACCTTAATAGCGAATTTGTCGCGCAATGCCGTGGCTAATTGGTGCAATTTATCCGCACTTCTTGCCACCAATACCAAATCGCCGCCGTTTTCTGCGTGAATGTGCGCCAGTTCCAGACCGATACCGCTTGACGCACCTGTAATCAATGCTACGTTTTTCATTTTGTTTCCTTATGTGAAATTGTTGACTTGACGGTATTGTAAAGTGAGGAATTATTTAAGACAATTCGATTTATCGGATATGACTATTCTGAAAACAGGAATAATATGAATAAATATGAAGCGCTTCGCCATTTTTGTACATTAGCAGACACCATGAGTTTTAAAGAAACGGCAAATAAACTTGCCGTATCGCCGCAAGTGGTGACACGAATGATTACTGAATTAGAGCAATATTTAGGTGAAATGCTGTTTAAGCGCAATACCCGCAATGTTAAGCTCACCCCTTTTGGAGAGTATTTTTTACCTAAAGCGCAGCGCCTGTGGGCAGAGAGTGAGCGGCTGTTTACACCGCCGGGAGAGCGGAATGAAATGAGCGGCATTGTGCGGATTACGTTGCCGCCGCTTTTGCAACATCAGACTATTTTGCAGGCGTTATTGGCAAAACTGGTTGATTTTCCTGATCTTATTCTGGATTGGCGGGTAAGCCTCCATGCCGCCGATTCAGTAGAAGAACAAATTGACATCGGGATTCGAGCGGGCAATTCGCCGCATCCGCAATTTATTGTCGTTCCGATTGCAACATTTTCCGAAGTGATTGTTGCCAGCCCGGATTTGCTTGCGCAATACGGTACACCACACAGTCTGGATGAATTAATGGCATTCCCGCTCAGCGGCCTGCTTAATCCGAATACCGGCAAAATGTGGCATTGGTTTTTCGGTGATAACCGTATGCTGGTACCGAAAAATCCCCGTTTTATCAGCAATGATCAACATGCGGAACTTACGGCCTGTCTTTCCGGACGCTGCATCTCGATGCTGAATTATCAACTGTGTCAGCCCTATTTGGCGCGCGGGGAACTGCATCAATTGCTTCCTGACATTCCCATGCCGGCATGGCAGCTTTATTTATATCGTCCTTATCAGGCGGTTACGCCGCCCAGAGTGCAACGCGTGTTCAACATATTAGAGGCGATTTTGCGGAAGATTTTTGCCTAACACATGGTGTTATCCGGCATAAACCGAGATAATACGGATACAGCTTTCGCCAAAAATATGAAAAAACCACCGCACTTTAAATGCTTGGGTAAGCGCTAATCCGCCTGTTCGCCGGCAAATAAAATGCCTTGCTGGCGGCGGGCCTGTTCCAGCAGGCGGCAGACGGTGTCGCTGAGATCCAGCATGTGTTCGGCGAAAGCATCATCTTGTTGATCGATAATGCGCACGAATTGTTGGAATTCGTATAACATGCGGTGCTGCGGCTCAAAACGGTATTCTTGCGCATTGCCGTGATTGTCGCTTAGGCTGAACCGATTCATCGCGTTGGCGGGCATGGGCACGCTGATACAGCCCTGATCGCCTTGGATGGAAAGCTGCACTGGGGCGGCGCAGTCTTTGGCGCCGATACACACCGCTTTGAAGCGGCCGTAATCGAGCAGTAAGATGCCGCTGGTATCAATACCGCGTGCGATATTGGCGGCATAAATACAGGATTGCGGCGCGCCGAACAAACCGACGGCAAAATGCAGGTTATACACATTCAGATCCATTAACGCCCCGCCGGATTTTTGCGCATCAAAGGCGGGCAGAATATCGCCGGCTTTGAAACGGTCGTAGCGTGAGGAATACTGGCTGTAATTCAGGCTGACGATTTTGATTTCCCCAAGGTCGGGCATTTTTTGTTTGATCGCCTGATATGCCGGCAGATAATGCACCGTTACGGCTTCCAGCAGGATTTTATGCCGCGCCCGGGCAAGCTCGCGCAATTGCCGGAATTGGGCATAATTGGAGGTGATCGGCTTTTCCAGAATCACATGTTTATCCGCCATCAGCGCCCGCCGGGCAAAGTCAAAATGCAGATGATTGGGCAGGGCGATATAAATCGTATCCAGATCGCTTGCCAGCATGGCGTCATAATCAAAAAAGCACTGTTCGATGCCGTTTTGCTGCGCGAGAGCCTGCGTTTTTTCACGATCACGACCGAAAATCGCCCGCCGTGCTAATCGGATGGAGGGCATAATCTGCATTAAATCCTGTACGATCATCCCCGTACCGACGATGCCGAGTTTCATGATTTTTTCCTTCTCGTTGACAATGGAACCGGTATATTGTACGCGGTTACGGCACAAAATGCGCGTGACACAACGCTATTTTAGCGGTGAAAAGTGCGGTGGTTTTTTTACGGTTTTTTCTCGTTATATTACCGCCGCTGCGCCGTGGCTGAAAATCGGTCAAATTTGACCGCACTTTTGCGCCGTTTGGTTAGTCATGGGAATGATGATCCAGATTCAACGTACGGTTTTTATCGCGCAGTGCCGCGATGGCCTGACGGACGACGCCGAGTCCGCTTTTCAGCACCAGTAGGCTTAGCAGCGCACTGGCGAGAATATCCACCCACAGCCAGTGCAGCAGCCAAGCGCTTAAGCCGGCGAGAATCGCCACCACGGAACCGAATAAATCGGCTAATACATGGAGATAAGCCGCTTTGATGTTGAGATTTTCCCGGTCGCTGCGCAGCATAATCCGCGCCACCAGTATATTGATTAACAAACCGATAAACGCCACCGCCAGCATGGGCAGAACCGCCATTTCCGGCGGTTGGCGCCAACGTTCCAGCGCTTCGTACAAAATCATCAGCGCCACCAATACCAGCGAGCCGCCGTTCAGCAGGGCGAACCATTTTTGCAGTTGCGGGCTGAGAAACAGGGCGAGCAGCGCCAGAAACAGCGACAGGCTGTCGTTGGCCATGTGGCCGGCGTCCGCCATCAGGGTCAGGCTGTTAAAATAATAACCGCCGAGAAACTCAATGATCATATAGCTGCTGATCAGCGTCAGGCTGAGCGCCAACACCATTTTATTTTGCGTTGCCGGCGTATGGTCGTGAACGTGAGCGGCTTGCTGCGTGCGGCGGGAGGGCATGTGTGACATAACAAATCCTTACGGCTGAGCCGGGTTGGGGTTTCAATTCGTGTTTATTTGACGCACAATATAAAGGCTGTAGCGGCTACGGGCTCAAGGGGAAATTAGCGAAACTTAGTCGTCGGGCAATATGTCGGAGAATAACATTATGCGGATCAAAGAGTTAAGTCAACAAAGCGGAATTCACTTAGAAACTATCCGCTATTATGAAAAAATCGGCTTGCTGCCGGCACCGCGCCGTGCGGCGAACGGCTATCGCCTTTATGATCAACACAGCCTGAATTGTCTGAGCTTTATTAAAGCCTGCCGTTCTCTCGGCTTTTCCATTGAGGAGATTAAACAGCTGAACGCGCTGAGAAACAGTCCGCAGCAACATTGCGTGGCGGATGAGATGATTGTGGCGCATTTGCGGCAGGTGGAAGAAAAAATCACACAATTGACGGAAATAAAAGGGTTTTTGCGCCAGTTGGTGAATCAAAAAGCGCATCGGGTGGCGGAATGCCGGGCGATTTCCGGGTTAAGCGAACGCGGATAGGGGCGTAGAAAAGGGCGGATTGATTCCGCCCTGACGGTAAAACGCACAAGCAGCGCTTAAAATTTATAGCTCATGCTCAGCACGAAGGTTCGGCCGCGCGCCCAGTTATTTAACACGGAATGATACGGATTTTTTTCATCAAACATGGTGTAGAACCGTTGGTTGGCGGAGTCGTTATTGGAATCCAGCGGGTCGATGTATTTCTTATCGAAGGCGTTTTGCAGTTCCGCTTTAATGATCAGATCCGTCACCGGTTCATAAATCAGGTAGAAATCCCAAATCAGCGGTTGTTTCTCAATGGTTTCCGTGCCGCGGATATATTTGGTGCGCAGATAATTGTCATAGGTATTCTTTTGACCGATATTAATTCTTTCCAGATTGGCGCGTTTGCTTTTGCCGTAATAGCGCATGGTGGTACCCAATGTCAGCTTTTTATCAAACCAGCGGCTGCCGAAATCAATGCGACCGTAATCGCGCGGCAACATGGAAATTTTGCTTAATCCGTAACCCTGTTGCAGTTTTCCGCTCATTAAATTAGGCGATGAGGCGGTGCTGGCGTCGCTGAAATTGGTCGGTTGATTGGTTTTCTGATAAGCATAAGCCAGATTGACATAGAATTTTCCCATATCGTAGCTTAATTCCATTTCAATCCCTTTTTTGCGCACCGTACCGGCATAATTCTGGTAATGAATAATCGCGCGCGGGCCGTTAATCTGCGCCCAGTCCGGCTTCATGTTGTAATGATTGAATTTATTCGGATCATCCCAGAAGGAATAGACATTATGAATATAATTTTTAATGCGGCTGCGATAACCCAGAATTTTAAAGCCGAATACGTCATCTTCCCGTAACAAGCCTTCGGTAAAGCCGTTTACGCCTAACTGAACGGTTTGCGCGCGTTCCGGTTTCAGTTCGGTATTGACCCCGAGATTACTGATTTGCGAAAAATACATTTCCTGAATATTCGGCATGCGGTGAGTGACGGCATAAGTGGCGAACGGCATAAACAGCGGATGAATATCGGCACTTAACAGCGCGGATTGATTGACCGCATGCTTGGCTTTGCCGGATTTTTGCGTAATCGGTTCGTAATTGTCGCACAGCGCAATTTTCGTTTCCGGATCGATTTTACAGGCTTGCTTGAATTGCGGTGAATTTTTGCCTAACACATCGCGAATATACACCGACGGGTAGAAATCGGAGACTTCGCCGCGGAAGTTGTATTTGGTGATATTGGCGCTGTAGCCCAAATGCCAGATATCATAGCGCAGCGAATTGTCCAGATAGCCGGTCAGAAATTTCTGTTTGCCCGACGGCTGCAAGGTGACGGAATATTCCGGCAGCAGCGCTTTGGCACCGTGTTTGAACGCGCCGTAGAATAAGCCCAATTCATAGGGAAAGCGGTTTTTCTGATAGTCGTTATGCAGCAGATTGAATCCCAGCGTGGTTTTTAATTCCGCATTTTTCGGCAGGGCAAAGGTGAAGGTGTTATTAATATCCAGCAAATTGGCGACGTTTTTCACTTCCAGATAATCCCGCACGGTTTTGCCGGAAAATTGCGAAAACCGGGCATATTTCTGTTTATTGACGTTATGCGCCAACAAAACATGTAAATCAAGATAATCGCCGTGGGTGAATTGATAATCCAGCTGATAGTTTTTGCTGTCGATGGTGCGTCCCGCCACATAATTTTCCAGCGTACGGAATTGCAGGTTCAGCGCGTTATGCTCATCCACATATTCGATTTTAGCCAAATGGCTGCGTGAGCGTTGGCGCAGCGTATCGGGATCTAACGGTTGAACCTGAAACTGATGCACCTCGTTTTCCTGCCAGGCTTTTTCCGTTTGCGCGGCGATGTCGTCAATGTTGTCGCAGCGGTATTTATTACAATGCCAGCCGTATAAATCCACCCATTTCCCGTTAATAAAGTCGATGCCCGCCTGATTGACGAAATAATCGCGTTTTTTCTGTGCTAAAAAGTTGGCGCCGGCATTTTTAATAAATTCACCGCCGCCGTAACGGTAATCCTGCGAGACTTTGCGGTAACTGTAACCGTACAGCACGCCGAAATAGCCGCCGTTATCCAGCGGCAGCCGGTAAGCGGCGGTGGCCATATAATTCGGCTTGGTGGCATTGGAACCGGTCAAACCTTTGACCAGCAAGCCCCAGTTGCGATCGTTTTTGACGACGTCGTTCACGCCGAGGGTGCGGAAATTGGCGGCGCCGTACAGCGAATTAATGCCGCTTTTACCGCTGAAACTGCCGCGTTCCAGTTCCACATCGGCGATGAAATTCGAGTCGATATTGGCGCCGAATTGTGAATTGCCGCCGGCGCGTCCTTTGGCATCCGCCGCAGTGGCATAAAAGGTTTGCGGCACGCCGTCGATCAACGCATTGGCACGCCCGAAGCCCGATTCGCCGCGAATATTGATAGACAGCACGCCGGAGCTTTTATCCTGCTGGGTAAAGGCGCCCGGCATGCTGCGGACCACGCTGTCCAGATTTTGGGTGGATTGATAAAGATCTTCCTTCACGCTGACCGCTTTCGCTTGGGTGAAGGTTTTTTTTTGCCGTTTCCCCGGAAGACGTCCCTGCCTTGCCTTCCACATTGATTTGTTCTAATTGTTCTGTTTCGGCATAGGCTTGCAATGCAGAACCGATCGCAAGGGTCGTGATGCCGAGCGTAATGAAATAATTCATGTTGCCTCTTTAAATAATAAAATAAAAAAAACGGTTAAAATTTAATCATTCTTATAATAAAAATGATAATTATTCTAATTATCATTAAAGTTAATAACAAGGACTTTACACGAAATTTAATGAAATAACCGGTTGAAATTATTTAAAAAAATTAAAAAAATAATGACCGCACTTTACGAACGGACAGCGATGGCAGCTGTGGCATGCGGCATTTTTCTCGCCGACAACGCCGCGGGCGCACGGAAAGAAAGGGGGAAGGTTAACGGGATTAAACAAACGATCCCCGTATTGACTACGGGGATACGGAAGCATTACTCAGGCGGCCAGCAAGCGGCTGAGCAGTTGAGTATAAATATTCACGCCGGTTAACAGCTGGGCTTCGTCAAAATCGAATTCCGCCTGATGATGGCCGGCGGTGCGGTCGGCGCCGAGAATAAAATAAATGGCTTTACCGCCGTGTTCCTGCACCCGGCGGCCTAAAATGGTGGCATCTTCGCTGGCGTTAAAGGCATAATCGGCATGGGTCGCATGAATTTGCGGCTGCCGGGCGGCGATGTCTTCCACCAGCGCCACCAATTCGGCATCATTTACCATATCCACCGCTTCGCCCATAATTTCCGTTTCATAGTCCAGCTCGAAACTGACGGCGACGCCTTTGGCGATGCGCATTACCTGATCCACCATATATTGATTGATCGCCTTATTTTCGCCGCGCACTTCCAGCTGTAGAGACGCGTTTGTCGGAATCACGTTGCGCCCTTCGCCGGCATTCAGCACGCCGACGTTAATCCGCGTCATGCCCTCACCGTGGCGGGCGATGCCGTGTAATTGGGTGACTGCGTGGGCGGCGCCGAGCAGGGCATTTTTACCCACATGCGGCTGAGCGCCGGCATGTGCGGGTTTGCCGCTGTAGCGAAGGTCGATTTTCGTGGTGGACAGGAAATTTTTCGGATTACTGATGACCGTGCCGCTGTCGGCGCAGAAACTTAAATGCGAGGCGGCGAAATAATCGACATCGTCCAGTATGCCGCTGGCCGCGATCGCCGCGGCACCGCGCACGCCTTCTTCCGCCGGCTGAAACACCAGTTTGATTTTACCGTTCAGCTGATCTTTATGCCGGCTCAGCCATAATGCCGTGCCCAGCCCGATGGCGATATGCCCGTCGTGTCCGCAGGCGTGCATAAAACCGTCGTTGACGGAGCGGAAATTCAAACGGTTCGGCAGATGGGCTTGATTGTGGGTTTCGGTGACGTTGACGCAGTCGATATCAAAACGCAGCGCCACGGTTTTGCCCGGCCGGCCGGTATCCAGCAGCGCGACGCAACCGGTATAGCCGTCCATTTTATCCAGCCAGGTTTGCTTGGTGCCGTGCGCAAGGGCATTTTGTAGCCCTTGTTCCACCACGGCTTTTTGTCGGCCGCGTACGAATTGCGGATTGATAATCTGCTTGCCGAGCAGCACCTCAAAGCCCATGTTGTGCAGATATTCGGCAATGTTGGCGGTGGTAAAAAACTCCGCCCAGCCGATTTCCGGAAAACGGTGAAATTCCCGTCGCCATTGGATTAATTGTTGTGCTAAGTCGTTCATAATTGCCTCCCGTTTATAGGTGAAGAAAGAAGAAAACTCTCGGAAAATGCACCGCACTTTTTTATTGAGCCGAAAGTGCGGTGCGTTTTGGGCGCGTTTTATAGCATAAATAACGCCAGAAATAAGGTCGCCAGAATCATACCGAGGGCGGTGCGTTTCACCATTTCCACCGGGCTGACCATGGCAAGACCGGCGCAGACGATGGTAACACCGGCAATCGGTGAGGCGGTACGCCCGATCGCCCCGGCAATGGCGGCCGCCATGCCCAGATTTAAATGAGTGTAACCTAATTCCGCGGCGTGCGGTGTCACCGCCGTATTAAAGGCGATCGCCGCCGCATCGCCGGAACCGGTAATAACGCCCATTAAAAACGGCCCGACGGTTGCACCCCAGCGGACGAAGTGGTTGGAATGTTTTAGGAATTCAATGGCGCTGTCGATAGCACCGGTCGATTTCAGACCGGCGACGAATACGCTGGCGGCAATGATGATCCCCAATACGTTGGCATAAGAATTGCCCATGCCGTTAAAAAATTCGTTGGTGATTTTTGCCGGTGCGGTGCGGGTAACGATTAAGCCGTAAATCGCCCCGATCAGCATAGCCTGCGGCACGCCCATTTTGGTCCATTCCAGCCCCGGCGTTTGTTGCAGCGCAGTACCGCCGATCACCAGAATAATCAGCGGAATAAGCGGCGCCAACGCATACAGCGGATTCACCCGTCCGGCGGCTTGAGTGTCGGCCGCCGCCTGTTCCTGTAGATAATTATCCCGGTGGGTTTGACCGTAATCCTTTAAAATTATCGCGATGATCGTCAGCGTCACCGCGCCGATCAGCCCGGCAACGGTGGTGTAAGGCGCGTGCGATAAATTGACTTCGGTGATGGTCAGCCCCGACATTTCGCTGATCATGGCGGAATGGGAAGACCCCGGACTCATCATCGAGCCGAAAGTGCCGGCCAGAATGGATGCGCCCGCCATGGCAGGATGCACGCCCGCCGCACGTAGCACCGGAATCAGCGTTGCGCCCACCGCAGCCGCACAGCCTGCGGCGGAAGGAATGGCGATATTAATAAAAAAGTGAGCATGGTGGCGATAGGAATCAGCAGAAATTTCAGCCCGCTGAGCGGCTTGGTCAGCAGATTGACCAAATGGGTGTCGCATTCGGTGAATTTCATCACATAAGCAAACCCCATGCTGGAACAAATCGCCATAATCAACCCGCCGGAAGTCATCGATTTGGCAAAGGCGTTCAATGCCTCCATCGGATTTAAGGTTAATATCGCCATAACCAGACCGACGCCGATAAGCACGGTTCGGGTTTCGTATTTTTTAATTAACAGATAAATTGTCGCAAGAATGCCGATAACGGCAATCAGCGCGTTTATTTCAGCCATATGACCCCCTTTTAAAGACAGATTATGCAAGAAAAGCGGAAACCGCGGCGTATCGGGTTTCCGTGAAAACAGATTGTATTGATAAATATGTTGCCGTTATACCGAATGCGATTGGTTGCGTTCATAGGCAAACAGGGTGTTAAACATTAACATTGCCACCGTCATCGGGCCGACGCCGCCCGGTACCGGGGTAATAAACGCCGCTTTCTGACAGGCGCTGTCATATTGTACGTCGCCTTGCAGCTTGCCGTTTACCCGATTAATGCCGACGTCAATCACAATGGCGCCCGCTTTGATCCACTCGCCGGGAATAAATTGCGCTTTACCCACCGCAACCACCAGAATATCCGCCTCTCTGACATGATGTTCCAGATCGCGGGTGAAACGGTGCGTCACGGTGACGGTACAGCCGGCGAGCAGTAATTCCAATGCCATAGGACGGCCGACGATATTCGACGCGCCGACCACCACGGCATGCTGACCGTATAAATCCGTGCCGGTGGTTTCCAGCAGTTTCATAATTCCGTACGGCGTACAGGCGCGCAATGTCGGAATGCGCTGGCACAGACGCCCGACATTATAAGGATGAAAACCGTCCACATCTTTATGCGGTGCGATACGTTCGATCACCGAGGTGCTGTCGATATGAGCCGGCAGCGGCAGCTGAACCAGAATACCGTCGATGCTCGCATCGGCGTTCAATTGATCGATAAGTGCCAGCAAGGCCTGCTGTGTGGTGCTTTCCGGCAGATCATAGGATTTGGAATACATGCCGATTTGTTCGCAGCTTTTGCGTTTGCTGGCCACATACACCTGAGAGGCGGGATCGGCGCCGACTAAAATCACCGCCAGACCGGGCGCGCGCTTGCCTTGATTAACATATTGTTGAATTTTGTCTGCAATTTCAGATTTTATTTTTTTTGCCGATTCGGTACCTGAAATGACTTGTGCAACCATGGATTTTTCCTTGTGAAAGCTAAAACGTAAACGGTTGCTATTTTGGCAGAAAACGCATTTTAATGTAAGCCTGATTGAAATAAATTTGAGCGATTGGACGAAAAATAGAAAAAATTCATTGACTGCACATAAAAGAAAACTATAATGCTCACATTCGTCGGCGAGTAGCGCAGCTTGGTAGCGCAACTGGTTTGGGACCAGTGGGTCGTAGGTTCAAATCCTATCTCGCCGACCACTTCTTTTTATTTTTTATCATATCCATTTGAAATGCGCCCTTAGCTCAGCTGGATAGAGCAACGGCCTTCTAAGCCGTAGGTCATTGGTTCGAATCCAATAGGGCGTGCCATTTATCCTTTTTTTTCTTATCAGATTTCAGCCGAGCGACATATTGGTATTTAAAAAATGCGATTATAACTAACCGCACTTTTGTCTTTAACGCACTAATCCGCATTAATTGAACGTGTCGCAACGGCTTGGATCACCGCTTTGCAGGCCGCGTTTAAACCAGCTCAGGCGTTGTGCCGAGGTGCCGTGGGTGAAACTGTCGGGAACCACATAACCCTGACTGCGTTTTTGTAAGCGATCATCGCCCACCGCTTCCGCCGCGTTGAAGGCTTTTTCAATATCACCGCTTTCAAATAAGCCGCTTTTCGATGCTTGATAACCCCACACGCCGGCGAAGCAATCGGCCTGTAATTCCAGCTTCACCGACAATTGATTTGCCTGCGCGCTGCTGAGTTGTTGCCGCGCCTGATTTACTTGCGGTAAAATGCCGAGCTGGTTTTGTACATGGTGCCCCACTTCGTGAGCGATCACATAGGCGAAAGCGGATTCGCCGTCGGCGCCCAGCTGGTTTTTCATATCGCTGTAAAAGGACAAATCAAGATAAACCCGCTGATCGTTCGGGCAGTAAAACGGCCCCATCGCCGATTGGCCGGTACCGCAGGCGGTTGTGGTGGCGCCGCTGTACAGCACCATAACCGGTGGGGTATAAGTGCGGTTGTGTTGAGCGAAATAATTGCCCCACACGGTTTCCGTATCGGCCAGTACCACGCGCGATAAACTGTTCAGCTCCTGTTCTTCCTGCGTGTTTAACGCGGAATCGGTTTGTGCGCTGAAATCGGAGGTGCCGACCAGCCCGGACAAATCCACGCCGTAATAGGCGCCGATGAGTAAAATGATGATACCGAGAATCCCCGTACTTTTGCCGCCTTTGAACGAACCGCCCGCTGCCCGTCGGTCTTCGACATTGGTGCTTTCTCTACGACCTTGCCAACGCATAATCTGTTTCCTTTCGTTTGTATTGGAGCGGCTATTTTATTATAAAAAACGGCGAAAGTGCGGTGATTTTTCGCCGAGTTTTTTCAATTAATGTAAAGATTATGTCGATCCGTTAACTTGATATGGACTTATGACGGCGAATTGGTTAAGGTTACAGCCGAACTCAACGGGTATTTACACTAAGGAGCATCATATGGGTTTATTTGATTTTGTCGGCGAGATCGGTAAGAAGATTTTTGCAAAAAAAGAAGAGGCCTCGCAGGCGGTGACCGACCATATTGCGCAGGATAATCCGGGCGTCGAAAATGTGGCGGTTACGGTGGAAGACGGCGTGGCTAAACTGGAAGGCAAGGCCGCATCGGCGGAAGCGCTGGAAAAAGCCATTTTAATGGCGGGCAACGTGGTCGGCATCAATGCGGTGAATGTGGATAAGGTGTCGATTCAAAACGGTGAAACGCTGGCCGGCGACGATGAATTTTATGTGATTCAGAAAGGCGATACCTTATGGAAAATCGCCGAGAAAACTTACGGTAACGGCGCAAAATACAGCGCGATCGTCACCGCCAATAAAGAAGTGATTAAAGATGCGGATAAAATCTTCCCGGGACAAAAAATCCGCCTGCCGAAATCATTATAACCCGTGCCTGTTTGCCAAGCCTTGTCTGTTTTCAGAGAAGGCTTGTGTTTTTTATATCGATTAAAAAATAATCAAATGCGGTTTTTTATACGCCATTTTCTCGACTGGCGGCGTTTGTATCGCTATAATTCATCGTCTTTTTAATTAAATTTTGATTAACGTGTTCGGTGCGGGTATTCGCCGAGTGCAAATTCATTTTGAGGTAACATAATGTCATTTAATATTGAAACAACTCAAGGTCTTGAGCGTCGCGTCAGCATCACCGTTCCGTCCGAAACCGTCGAACAGGCTGTGCGTGAAGAATTAAAACGCGTAGCAAAAAATGCACGCGTTGACGGATTCCGTAAAGGCAAAGTGCCGGCACAAATTATCGAAAAACGCTTCGGCGCGTCCGTACGTCAGGATGTGTTAGGCGATTTACTGCAAAAACATTTCTTTAATGTAATGTTTGAAAACAAAGTCAATCTGGCAGGTCGTCCGACATTTAACGTAGAACAGTTTGAAGCCGGTAAAGAATTGAAATTCAGCGCAACGTTTGAAGTGTATCCGGAAGTTGAGCTACAGGGGCTGGATCAAATCAAAGTGGAAAAACCGGTGGTTGAAATCAGCGAAAGCGACATTGACAAAATGGTTGATGTGCTGCGTAAACAGCAGGCCAGCTGGGCACAAAGCGAAGACGCCGCGAAAGCCGATGATCGCGTGACTATCGATTTCGTCGGTTCGGTGGACGGTGAAACCTTTGACGGCGGCAAAGCCAACGATTTCGTGCTGGCAATGGGACAAGGCCGTATGATTCCGGGATTTGAAGAAGGTATTGTCGGCCACAAAGCGGGGGATGCCTTTGAGATCGACGTGACATTCCCGGCGGAATATCATGCCGAAAACCTGAAAGGCAAAGCGGCTAAATTCGCCGTTACGCTGAAAAAAGTGGAAGTGATGGTATTGCCGGAATTAACCGATGAATTCGTGGCGAAATTCGGCCCGAACAGCAAAACCGTAGCGGATCTGCGCGCTGAAATCGCGAAAAATATGCAGCGTGAACTGAAAAATGCGTTGACTGCACGGGTGAAAAATCAGGTGATCGACGGCTTGATCGCACAAAACCCGATTGACGTTCCGACCGCCGCGGTGGAACAGGAAATCGAGGTGTTGCGCGGTCAGGCGGCGCAGCGTTTCGGCGGCAATGCAAAACAGGCCGCGGAATTACCGCGCGAATTATTTGAAGAACAGGCGAAACGCCGCGTTCAGGTCGGTTTATTGTTGGCGCAGGTGATTTCTTCCAACCAACTGAAAGCCGATGAAGAGCGTGCCAAAGCGATGATTCAGGATATCGCCTCGGCTTATGAACAACCGGCGGAAGTGATCGAATATTACAGCAAAAACAAAGAGTTGATGAATAATATCCGTAACGTGGTATTGGAAGAACAGGCGGTTGATGCGGTCTTGGCGAAAGCGCAGGTGACGGAAAAACCGGCTTCCTTCGATGAAGTGATGAATCCGCAAGCGTAATCGCGTTCGCTTGAATTTATTTTAAAGTGCGGTCGTTTTTCTTAAAAAAATGACCGCACTTTTGTTATATAATATTGCGCATGACTAAATCGTAAGCGAAACGGCTTACCTAACGAAAGAGGTGGATATGAGTTTAATTCCTATGGTGGTGGAGCAGACCGCGCGCGGCGAGCGTTCTTATGACATTTATTCGCGTCTGCTGAAAGAACGGGTGATTTTTTTAAGCGGCGAAGTGGAAGACAATATGGCGAATCTGATTGTGGCTCAGCTGCTGTTTCTGGAATCGGAAAATCCGGAAAAAGACATTAATATCTATATTAATTCGCCGGGCGGATCGGTCACGGCGGGCATGGCGATTTACGATACCATGCAGTTTATCAAGCCGGACGTGCGTACCCTGTGCATCGGTCAGGCCTGTTCGATGGGCGCGTTTTTACTGGCCGGCGGTGCAGCGGGCAAACGCGCGGCATTGCCCCATGCGCGGGTGATGATCCATCAGCCGCTGGGCGGATTCCGCGGGCAGGCGTCGGACATTCAAATTCATGCGCAGGAAATTTTAAACATCCGTCACACCTTAAATCAGCGTCTGGCGCAGCATACCGGTCAACCGATTGAGAAAATCGAACATGATACGGATCGCGATAATTTTATGTCCGCCGCGGAAGCCAAAGCCTACGGCTTGGTGGATGAGGTTCTGGTACAACGATAATTGGATTGAGAGATGACAAAAGACAGCGAATTACATTGCTCTTTTTGCGGCAAAAAGCAAGACGAAGTGCAAAAACTGATTGCCGGTACATCGGGATATATTTGTAACGAATGTATCGAATTGTGCCACGATATGTTAAACGAGGCGCAGCAAAAGGAGGCTGAGCAGCCGGATGACCGCGCTGAAATGGCATTACCGACGCCGCATGAAATCCGCGCTCATCTGGATGACTATGTTATCGGTCAGGATTATGCCAAAAAAGTGCTGGCGGTGGCGGTGTATAACCATTACAAACGCCAGCGCAGCCAGCAGCGCAATCACGACGTGGAACTGGGCAAAAGCAATATTCTGCTGATCGGGCCGACCGGCAGCGGCAAAACCCTGTTGGCGGAAACCCTTGCCCGCATGCTGAATGTGCCGTTTGCCATGGCGGATGCCACCACGCTGACCGAAGCCGGTTATGTGGGCGAAGATGTGGAAAACGTACTGCAAAAGCTGCTGCAAAACTGCGATTATGATATTGAACGGGCGGAACAGGGCATTATTTACATCGACGAGATCGATAAAATCACCCGCAAATCGGAAAATCCGTCCATTACCCGCGATGTGTCCGGCGAAGGCGTGCAGCAGGCACTGCTCAAACTGGTGGAAGGTACTGTCGCATCAATTCCGCCGCAGGGCGGGCGCAAACATCCGCAACAGGAAATGCTGCGGCTGGATACGTCAAAAATCCTGTTTATTTGCGGCGGCGCCTTTGCCGGTCTGGATAAAATCGTGGAAAAACGCACGCACATCGGCAGCGGCATCGGGTTCGGTGCGGAAGTAAAAGGCGAATCGGATAAAGCCAGTTTAACTGAATTGTTCAGTCAGGTGGAACCGGATGATCTGATGAAATTCGGTTTAATTCCGGAGTTTATCGGTCGCCTGCCGGTGATTGCGCCGCTAAGCGAGCTGGATGAAGAAGCGCTGATCAAAATTCTGACCGAACCGAAAAACGCCCTGACCAAACAATATCAGGTGCTGTTCGGCTTAGAAAACGTAGAGCTGGAATTTACGCCGCAAGCCTTGCAGGCGATGGCGAAAAAGGCGCTTGAACGCAAAACCGGCGCGCGCGGACTGCGTTCTATCGTCGAAGGCCTGCTGCTGGACACCATGTATGATTTACCGTCGCTGGAAAATCTGCAAAAAGTGGTGGTGGAAGCAGACACGGTAAGCGGCAATCAACCGCCGAAGCTGATGTTTAAGAGCGCGTAATCCGGCATAAAACCTTACTCGGCATGAAAAAGTGCGGTGAAAAATACCAAAATTTTCACCGCACTTTTTTGCGGGCGGGATTATTCTTTGTTCAGTAAGAATACGCCATGCTCGGCCAGATGGACATAGGCTTCGGTCCGTGCCGGGTTGAAGCTGTCGGGGTTGGCGTTAATCAGCAGGGCGTTGCCGCCCCAGTCGGCGATGATTTCCCAGTGATTGCCCATATATACCGCGCTGGTAATGGTGCAGCGTTGTGTCGGTTCGCCGTCGGATTTCAGGCTGACGGCCTCCGGGCGGATACCGACCAGGCAGTCGCCGTCGGGCAGGCCGAAACGTTCGCTGTGCGGCAGGGCGAAGCGGTAGCCGTTGAGGGTGAGCATGCCTTGTTGCAGCGTGCCGTTGAAGATGCTGCTTTCCCCCATAAAATTGGCCAGAAACAGGGAATTCGGGTGTTGATAGAGTTCCTTGGCCGGCGCTTTTTGCATGATTTTTCCTTTGTGCATAACGATCACTTCGTCGGAGACGGCGAACGCTTCGGTTTGATCGTGGGTGACATACAGCGAGGTAATATTCAATTGTTGTTGCAGCTGGCGGATTTTTTCACGCATTGCGCGGCGTAAGTTGGCATCCAGATTGCTGAGCGGTTCGTCAAACAGCAGAACTTTCGGTTTCAGCACTAACGCGCGCGCCAGCGCCACCCGTTGCTGTTGACCGCCGGAAATCTGATCCACATAGCGATCTTCAAAGCCGGCCAAATCCACCAGTTCGAGCGCTTCTTTAACCCGTTGGCGGCGTTCTTCCCCGCCGATGCCCTGCATGCGCAGACCGTAGCCGACGTTATCGCCGATAGACATGTGCGGAAACAAGGCGTAAGACTGGAAAACGATGCAGATGTCGCGGTTTTGAATGGAGGATTTGGTGACATCTTCGCCGTCGATAAAAATATGTCCCGCAGTCGGGCTTTCCAGACCGGCGACCAGCCGCAGCACGGTGGTTTTACCGCAGCCGGAGGGGCCGAGCAGGGTGACCATGGTGCCGCGTTTGATGGTGAGATCCAGATTATCGATCACCACGGATTTACCGAAGGCTTTAGTGATATTTTTTAGTACCAGAAAATCATTATTACTCATAAAAACTACCTATGCTTGAATGTATATGCGGCGCAAAAACGCCGTCTTGTTCTTGTTCAGTTCATTTTTTTCGCTTTGGAGCGGGCAATGCGGGTATCGCCGATCAGCCAGTCGAACAGCAGGATAATGCTCATCATCACGATAATCAGAATCGAGCCGTAGGCAATGGCTACGCCGTATTCACCGTCTTCCACGCGGTTTAAAATATACGCGGTCGCCACGCGGGTGTCGGCGGTGACCAGGAAAATAATGGCGCTGACGGTAGTCATGGCGCGCACGAAACTGGTGACCAGCGCGGACAGCAGCGCTGGTTTTAACAGTGGCAGCACAATGAACCAGATGGTTTTCAGCGAGCTGCCTTTTAACGACAGCGAGGCTTCGTCCAGCGATTTGTCCAGCTGTCCCAGCCCGGCAATGGCGGCGCGCATACCGATAGGCAGGTCGCGCATAACCATGGAAATAATAATGATAATGCCGGTGCCGGTGATATACATCGGGGCGCTGTTGAACGCCAGAATATAGGAGACGCCGGCAACGGTGCCGGGGACGGCAAAACACAGCATGGCGAGAAACTCGAGGCTTTTTTTGCCCTGAAAATCTTTGCGTACCACAATATAGGCGATTAACAGGCCGAATAACGCCGTCAGCGGTGCGGCGATAGCGGCGTAAATCAGCGTGTTGATTAGTGAAGGCCAGGCACCGTCGCTGAATCCCTGCCCGAACAGCATGCTGTAGTTTTGCAGGGTCAGCGTGTAGTTGACGCCCCAGTTGACGGTGAAACTGCCGTAAAAAATACTGCCGTAGAGTACCAGATTAAACAGCACCCACAGGCTGAGCAGGGTGATAATCGTATATTTGAGGCCGGCCGGCAGTTCCTGCACATCGCCGCGGTAGGATTTGCCGGACACCGTGACATAAGAGCGGTTGCCGATCCATAAATATTGAATAATGAACACGCCCAGCGAGAAGATCAACAGCATAGAGCCCAGCGTACTGGCTGAGGCGTAATCCAGCTGCGAGCCGGCGATATAAAAATAAATCTGGGTGGCGATAACATCAAAACTGCCGCCGAGTACCAGCGGATTACTGAAATCGGCCAGAGACTGAATGAAAATGATTAAAAAGGAATTTGCCAGCGCCGGTCGCAACAGCGGGAAAATAATGTGATAGAACGTCTGGTAACGGTTGGCGCGCAGAGTGTAGGAGGCTTCTTCAATCGACGGATGAATGGATTTTAACGCGCCGTCCAGAATCATAAACGAAATCGGGGCGAAAGCCAGAATCTGTGCAATCGCAATACCAGTGAAACCGTACAGCCAGTTATGGTTGGTGAAGCCCAGATAGGTATCCAGAAATTCGGTGACATAGCCCGAACGCCCCAGCATTAAGGTCACGCCTAACCCTACGACAAAAGGCGGGGTGACGATGGGTAAAATGGAAAAGATTTTACCGATGAACGCCGTACGTCTGGCGATGCGGGTGGTGTACAGGGCAAAGGCCAGACCGAATACGGTCGAGATCACGCCGACAAAACCGGACAACAGCAGCGAATTGGTGATAATCCGCAGGATATATTGCTGGCCGAGAATACGCACGACCTGCTGCGGCGCAAAGGTATCGCCGTCATAAAACATGGAAATAAAGATCGCAATGGTCGGATAAACGATAAAGAAAAAAATCAGTAAAATCACGGCGATCAAGGCGGCGAGGATAAATTTATCGCCCTGCATGACTTTTAATTTCGCCAGCGCCAGAGTCGCAAGTGCGGTCAGACTGAGGAGTAAAACCAGCGTGGAGTAACCCATGCTGATTTTATACAGGCTGGCGCTGATAAAGGCGAATAAAACGGTAAAGCCCACCAGATAAAGCTCCGCTTTGGCCTGTTTGGCAAGCGGGAGTTTCAGTAACGGCAGAACAAGAAAACCTGCCAGCGGTAAAAACCACAGTATAGTCAGATTAAAAGAAGACCAGCCCATGGCATCGAACAGTTCATCGGAGGTGCTTTCCAGCAGACCGTAATCCAGTGCCGTGGAAGGAAGAATAAGAAATGCGCTAAAGGCGAGCAGCACCCAAAACGTTGCGCGGTCGGTCATCGGTAATGTTGCGGAATTCATAATGCCTCGCAGAAAAAAGCAAGAATGCGGCAATGACACAACCGCATTCTTGCAGACAGATGGTAATTATTGTGCCAGTTTAACGTCATTGACCCATTTATTAATTAAGCGTTTGCGCTCGTCCGCCGCGCCGTATTTCTCAAAATCATAATTGATCAGATTCAGCTTGGTCGGGTCAAAGGCGACCGGCGATTGTTGCGCCGTGCGGTTAGTCAGTGTCTGGAAGGATTTACCTTTTTTCCATGCCACTTCCTGCCCTTCTTTGGATAACGCCCAATCCACGAACAGTTTGGCGTTGTCCATATTGCGCGCGCCTTTGATAATGCTGACGCCGCCCAATTCATAGCCGGTGCCTTCGCACGGCACGATCATTTCAATCGGGGCGCCTTGTTGTTTTTCCAAGGCATAATCATGTAAGAAACCGATGCCCACCGTGGTTTCGCCGCGTGCCGTATTGCGTGAAGGCGTGACGCCGGATTTGGTGTACTGGGAAATATTTGGATGTAATTGTTTGAAAAATTCAAAGGCCTGATCTTCTCCCCACAGCTGCACAAAGGTGGCGATTGCGGTATAAGCCGTGCCGGAACTTTGCGGGTCGGCGATTTGAATTTCGTTTTTCAGCCGCGGATCGGTCAAATCTTTCCAGCATTTCGGCATCTCATCAATACCCAGTTTTTTCAAACGCTCGGTGTTGACCGCAAAACCTAAAATGCCCATATAAATGGCGGAACTCAAATTGCCTTTTACTTTCGCCGGATCCTGAAAACGGTCGACGATTTCCGCCACGTTCGGGGAGCGGTAGGCTTCCAGCAAGCCCAATTCACCGGCCTGAGATTGCGGATCCAAAGTGCCGCCGTACCAAACATCGGCCTGCGGATTATTTTTTTCCGCTTCGATTTTGGCAAAGGTGCTGCCCGAACCGTTGCGGATAAACGCCGTTTTTACATCATATTTGGCGCCGAACGCCTGCGTTTCCGCTTCACACATTTCGTTGGTCGCGCTGCAATATACGACTAAACGGCCTTTTGCGTTCGCCGGCGCAGCAGCCAGTAAAGCTGCGCTTAAAAGTGCGGTCGAAATCGCAAGAGAAATTTTGTTTCGCATCATAACGGATATCCTCCATGCTTTTATGGTTATTATAAATCAATCAAAATGTGGTGCGGTTTGGCGCTGCACCCGATTTTGAATGAGGCGTATGCTACACGAAAGCCGGCGCAAATAACGTGAAGGGAATCACAGAATACGATATTGCGCGGTTTTATTTGCGTATCTTGCGCTAAATCATTATCCAAACTCCGAATTTTTCTTTATAATTGCCCGTTATCGTATTCATTCATTCGGACCGTCAATATGTCAGAGCCATCCTGTATTATTATCGCTATCGCCGGCGCCTCGGCATCGGGCAAAAGTTTAATCGCCTCCACTATCCATAAAGAACTGCGCGAGGAAATCGGCTGCGATGATATCGGCATTATTTCGGAAGACAGCTATTATCGGGATCAAAGTCATCTGGCATTCGAAGAGCGGATTAAAACCAATTACGATCACCCGAATTCCATGGACCGGCATTTGCTGATTGAACACCTGCAAACGTTAAAATCCGGTCGGGCGGTGGATATTCCGGTGTACAGCTATGTGGAGCATACGCGCACCGGCGAAGTGACGCATTTTGCGCCGAAAAAAGTGATTATTCTGGAAGGAATTTTACTGCTGACCGACGAACGGGTGCGGCAGGAAGCCCATATCTCGGTGTTTGTGGATACTCCGCTGGATATTTGTTTTATCCGCCGCTTAAAACGCGATATGCAAGAGCGCGGGCGTTCGCTGCAATCGGTGATTGACCAATACCGCGCCACGGTACGTCCGATGTTTTTACAGTTTATCGAACCGTCGAAACAATATGCCGATATTATCGTGCCGCGCGGCGGTAAAAACCGCATTGCGATCAATATGCTGAAAGCGCAGATCCGGCATTTGTTAGGCAAAAAATAAGGATTAACGGTTATGAGATTATGCGATACCGATATTGAACGTTATCTGGATGACGGCATTATTTCGCTAACGCCGCGTCCGTCCAACGATAAAATCAATGGCGCCACCATTGATGTGCGTTTGGGCAATTCTTTCCGCGTGTTTCGGGAACATACCGCGCCTTATATCGATTTAAGCGGGCAGAAAGAGGAAGTGACCGCGCAGCTCAACGCCGTGATGAGCGAAGAAATCGTGATTGCCGACGGCGAGGCGTTTTTTCTGCATCCCGGTGAACTGGCGCTGGCGACAACGCTGGAAGCGGTAAAATTACCGGATAATATTATCGGCTGGCTGGACGGCCGTTCCTCACTGGCGCGGCTGGGGCTGATGGTGCATGTTACCGCACACCGTATCGATCCGGGTTGGGAAGGGAAAATCGTGCTGGAATTTTTTAATTCCGGCAAATTGCCGCTGGCGCTGCGACCGAATATGGTGATTGGCGCGCTGAGTTTTGAAGTGCTGAGCGGTAACGCCGCCCGGCCTTATAATCGCCGGCGCGATGCCAAATATAAAAACCAGCAGACCGCCGTGGCAAGCCGGATTAGCGAGGATTAGACGATGTGGAAAAAGATCGCGCTAAGTGTTATGGTTGTCGTTATTGCGATCTTCTCAATGATGTATGTGCAAAAAGATCGGTTGGAACGTCAGGTGACAGCGGGTTTACACAAGCACGGCATTCAATTTGAAAAACTGGATTTTCAGTTTTTTCTTTCTCCTAAGCTGACGCTGGAAGGTGTTGGTTTTACCCTGGATCAGGGGCGTTCCTTTGCCTTTGAGCAAATCGACATTACGCTGAATCCGCTTTACAGTTTGATCGGCGATGTGCGTTTGTCCGCCATTGCGTTACATCAGGGACGGCTGACCAAGCCGGATTGGCATGCCGTCGATATTCTGATAAAACCGACCGCACTTTGTCTGGAAGATTTACCGCATGTGATGAATTTTATCACCACGCAGGAAATTGCGCCGGACGCCTTGTGGTCGGCGGATAAATGGCGCTATTTCGTGCGGCTCGGCGCGCAGGATGCGTTTGACAACCGGATTGATCTGCAAACCGAGGTGTTCTTTTCCGGTCTGGAGACCGAATTCAACCGGCTGGAACTGGCGTTGAATTTACATCAACCGCTCTATGGCGATAAAAAACAGTTCGAATTCAGTCTGGATCAAGGCATTTTTTCTACTCACCAAAACGGGCATCATATTCTGATTTTGAAGGATCTCAGCTCGAATAAAGAAACTTTCCGCTATATTAATGTGGATTTAAATCGGCAGGAAGATACGCTTGTCGGCTATTTGGTCAATGCCGAAATGGCGAATATCCGGTTTAAACTTGCGCCGGGCGCGGAAGAGGGTGTCAATCGTCTGGAAATAACGGGCAAAGCCGTGGCGCTGGGAAAATGGCTCAATATGTTAAAACTGCCGAAAGTGATCTCGGGAAAAGGAGATGTGCGGGCGGAGATTGATTTTGACCGATGGCATATGCGCTCGGGACAGGCCGCCTTGGAAATCGCGGACGGTGAGTTTAATGGTCTGAATTTGCTGACTATTATCGCCCAGCATCTGCCGATTAATTATGATCCGGAAGCGCTACAGAACGCCAACAGTCAATTCAAACGGTTGCAGGCCGATTTGCGCTGGGATGACGCTATCATGCTGATTGATCATGTCCGGCTGGTTAATCGGGATATTCGACTGTTCGGCAAAGGCATGGTGGAGCTTGACCGTATGCGCTGCGACATCACACTTAATATCGGTGTAACCGATGAAAAATATCAGGATTTCACCTTGCCGGTGCGTTTTTTCGATAACTGCTATGCGCCGCAATATAAAATTGAAATGACGCAGGATATCCGGCATCAGATTCGGGAATTACTGCGCCAGAAACTTGCGCGTTAAAGGTGACATTTCATACCGGAGTGCTAAAATAGCAGCGCTTTTTTCTCGTCCGAGACAGGATTCATGTTATCACCGAAAATCGTTCGCCGTGTTAAACTCTGGCGCGTTATTTGTCTGGCGTTTTCCGCCTTTATTTTCAATACCACGGAATTTATTCCGGTCGCGCTGTTATCCGATATTGCGCAGGGTTTTCATATGCCGGTGGCGCAGACCGGCCTGATGATTACCATTTATGCCTGGATTGTCTCGCTGCTGTCGCTGCCGTTTATGTTGCTCACCGCGAAACTGGAACGCCGTGCTTTGCTGATTAAACTATTTATTTTGTTTATTGTCAGCCATGTGCTTTCGGCCTGTGCCTGGAATTTCTGGGTGCTGCTGATTTCCCGTATCGGTGTGGCGGTAACGCACGCGATATTCTGGTCGATCACCGCCTCATTGGCGGTGCGTTTGGCGCCGAAAGACAAAAAAGCGCAGGCGCTCGGGCTGTTGGCGATGGGCAGTGCGCTGGCGATGGTGCTGGGATTGCCGCTCGGACGCCTGATCGGTCAGGCGCTGGGCTGGCGCGCGACGTTTGCGGTTATTGCGTTGATTGCCGCGCTCGTGCTGCTGTTACTGTATAAATTATTACCGCACTTAGTCAGCCTCAACGCCGGCTCGCTGCGCAGTGTGCCGCAGCTGTTTAAACGCCCGTTGCTGGTCAGCCTGTATGGGTTGACCGTGCTGGTGGTGTCGGCGCATTTCACCGCTTACAGTTATATTGAGCCTTTTATGCTGACCATTGCTCGCATGGCGCCGGGGCTGACTACCGCCGTGTTGCTGGTGTTCGGGCTGTCCGGCATTGTGGCCAGTTTGCTGTTTAACCGTTTTCACCGTTTCGGGCCGGCGAAATTTTTACTTTCGTCGATGGCGCTGCTGACCTTGTCGTTATGCTTATTGCTGGTGCTGAGCGGAAGTGAAACGCTACAGTTTATGCTGGTGTTTATTTGGGGAATCGGGATCGCGGGTATCGGTCTGAGCCTGCAGGTGCGGGTATTGCAGCTGGCGCCGGATGCCACCGATGTGGCGATGGCGATTTATTCCGGCATTTATAATATCGGCATCGGCGGCGGGGCGTTAATCGGTAATCAGATTATGCATGTTATCGGGTTGCGCTATGTCGGTGTTATCGGCGGCGCGCTGGCATTGCTTGCCACGCTGTTGTTTGTTTACCTGCATTTGCGTTTTCGCCATTTGCCGATTAAAGCCATTCAGTAAAGCGAAAAGTGCGGTGAAAAACAGCGCTATTTTTCACCGCACTTTAGCTTGCCTTTCGCCTTGAACGGGCATTATTTTTTCGCTTTTTTAATGAATTTCATCAAGCGTTTGCGCTTGCGCAGCTGAGTCGGCGTCAGTTTATTGCGCTTGCCGGCAAACGGGTTGTTGCCTTCCTGAAACAGCAGACGAATCGGCGAACCGATGATGTTCAGACTGCGGCGATAATAGTTGGATAAATAGCGTTTATAGCTGTCCGGCAGGCGGTCGATCTGGTTGCCGTGCACCACAATAATCGGCGGATTATAACCGCCCGGATGGGCATATTTCAGTTTAATGCGGCGCCCGCTCATCATCGGCGGCTGATGCTCATCGGTGGCCATTTGTAAAATCCGGGTCAGCATGGAAGTGGTGATTTTCCGTGTGGCGCAGGCATAAGCTTCGCGGATCGATTCAAACAGATTACCCACACCGCTGCCGTGCAGGGCGGAGATAAAATGCACGCGGGCGAAGTCGATAAAATCCAGCCGGCGATCCAACTCCGATTTCACCTGATCTTTAATTTCCTGATCCAGACCGTCCCATTTATTCACCACGATAACCAGCGAACGCCCGGCATTGAGAATAAAGCCGAGCAGCGATAAATCCTGATCGGAAATCCCTTCGCGCGCATCAATGGTGAGCAGCACCACATTGGCGTCCTGAATGGCCTGTAAGGTTTTGATTACGGAGAATTTTTCCACCGTCAGATGAACTTTGCCGCGTTTGCGTACGCCGGCGGTGTCGATCAGCGTGTATTGCTGGCCGTCACGTTCCATCGGAATATAAATGCTGTCGCGGGTGGTGCCGGGCAGGTCATAGACTACCACGCGATCTTCACCTAAAATCCGGTTGGTCAGGGTGGATTTGCCCACATTTGGGCGCCCGACAATGGCGATTTTAATGGTTTTATCCTCATCCGCCTGTTGTTCCGCTAAGGCGTCGTCCAGTAATTCGGTATCTTCCTGATTGTCGAAATCGAACTCCCGTTCCCATTCGTCCTGCGTGTCATCTTCGTTCTCATCATGTTGCGGGGAATCTTGCTCCGTATTTGGGTCGGCGGCAGACGGTTGTTCCGCCAGCGGCATCAGCACCTGCTCCATCAGCGCGGTGACACCGCGGCCTTGCGAGGCGGCGATTTGCGCAATCTCACCCAGACCAAGCTGATAAAATTCCGCGCAATGGGAATCGGCATCAATGCCGTCAGTTTTATTGGCCACCACCACGGTGAGCTTATTTTGCCGCTGGCGCAGATAATTGGCGATGCCGATATCCGCCGCCGTAAGCCCGGCGCGCGCGTCAACCAGAAACAGCACCACATCCGCTTCCTCAATGGCGAGCAGCGATTGCTGCGCCATTTTTTCTTCCACGCCTTGTTCCGTGCCGTCGATACCGCCGGTGTCGATCACGATAAAATCATGGCCGGCAATATTGGCCTGACCGTATTTGCGATCGCGGGTCAGACCGGGAAAGTCGGCCACCAGCGCATCCCGGGTGCGGGTCAGCCGGTTAAATAAAGTCGATTTGCCTACATTAGGGCGCCCGACCAGCGCAACGACGGGAGTTGTCATAAAAAACCTCTTTATTATCAACCGCACTTTGCGGTATTTTTCAGTGGGGGGCATTATAGCGGATTTCGGCGGGAATGAAAAATTGATCTGCGGCAGGCAACGGTGCGGCGGCATCGCCGTTCGGCGTGTGGCAAAAACACAGGCCGGAAAAATAAAAAGCACCCTGAAGGTGCTTGACAGATTTTTTAACGCGGGCAAACTGGCGGAACGGACGGGACTCGAACCCGCGACCCCCTGCGTGACAGGCAGGTATTCTAACCAGCTGAACTACCGCTCCGTATTTGCGCGGTTAAAAAATTGGCGGAACGGACGGGACTCGAACCCGCGACCCCCTGCGTGACAGGCAGGTATTCTAACCAGCTGAACTACCGCTCCGCGTAAGTGTGAGGCATGATAATCGCGAATAGCATGTGCGTCAAGCGATTTTTATGCTTTGCCGCCCGGTTGCTTAATCCATGAACGTTAATGCACGCTTTCGCCTTCCGGCGCGTTGTCCCACAGGCAGTTATCCTTACTTTTTTTGTTGATCAGTTTGAGATATTCCTGATGCGCCTGCCATTCTTCTTCGCTCGGTTGCAGCAGTTTCAAATTGTGGGAAAAAACCACCGCACTTTGCTGCTCTGCGGCGGAGGTGCTGTACAGGGTTTCCTGCTCATTTTCATCAAACAGGCTGGTCTGGCCGCCGGTCATCGCCAGATACACATCGCCCAGAATCTCCGCATCCAGTAACGCGCCGTGCAGGGTACGTTTACTGTTATCAATATTTAACCGTTCGCACAGCGCATCCAGATTGTTGCGCTTGCCGGGATAGGCCTTACGCGCCATTTGCAGGGTATCGGTGACCAGACAGATCTCTTCGGTTTTAAGCTTGATGCCGTGTTTGCCGAATTCATAATCCATAAAGCCCACATCGAAGGGCGCGTTATGGATCAGCAGCTCCGCGCCTTTGATAAATTCAATAAATTCCTGCGCCACCGCCGCAAATGCCGGTTTATCCTGCAACATCTCGTCGGTGATACCGTGCACTTTGACCGCCTCCGGATCCACCGGGCGATCGGGTTTGATGTATAAATGCAGTTTGCGCCCGGTATAACGGCGGTTAATCATTTCCACCGCACCGATTTCAATAATACAATGGCCTTCGTAATGGGCGCCGAACTGGTTCATGCCGGTGGTTTCCGTATCCAGCACGATCTGGCGATTAGGATGAATGTCGATTGTCATGGTTTTGCTATATCTTTAACTCAATTTGCGCTATTATCGCCTGATTTATACAAAATGAGTAGTCTAAATTTATGCGCAAACAAATTGACATTTTCACCGACGGTTCCTGTCTGGGCAATCCCGGTGCCGGCGGTATCGGCATTTTGCTGCGGTACGGGCAGCATGAAAAACAGCTTTCGCAGGGCTATTTCCGCACCACCAATAACCGCATGGAACTGCTGGCGGTGATTATCGCCCTGCAAAGTCTGAAAGAACCTTGCGCGGTGGTGCTGCATAGCGACAGCCAATATATGAAAAACGGCATTACGCAATGGATTCACAACTGGAAAAAAAATAACTGGAAAGCCGCCAGCGGAAAGGCGGTGAAAAATCAGGATCTGTGGATCGCGCTGGATAACGCGGTTCAGCCGCATCAGATCCGCTGGCAATGGGTAAAAGGCCACAGCGGACATCGGGAAAACGAAATTTGTGATCAGCTGGCCAAACAGGGCGCGGAACATCCGACCCTGAACGATGAAGGCTATACGGCGGAATAGAAATAAAGGGCAACGGCAGAGAAAAAGTGCGGTGGTTTTTTAGACAGTTTTTAATAAAACAACGAAAAAAACCACCGCACTTTTCGATGGAAAGGATCAAGGTGATGGCGGCAGACTTGCCAGCACGGCGTAACCTGCCCGCATCCCTTCTGCGCGATATGAGGTGTCTGCGCAGATAAAGGCGGAATCCCCCCGTTTCAGGTGCAGCGCGGTGTGTGCGGCAGTCAGCGTGATTTCACCGTCCATCACCAGTAAAATCGCCGCACTTTGCGCCTGTAAAGCGTGTTTTTCGCCGTCGGTATAATGAACACAGGTCAGGGCGAAATCCTTGGCCGGCGTGTGATAGGTAAATACCGCCCGGTTGTGCGGTGCGACGGGAATAATCGTCGGCTCCACTTGGCGGCAATCCACCACTTTCAGCAATTCGGCAATATCCACATGTTTTGGCGTCAGACCGCCGCGAATAACGTTATCGGAGCAGGCCATTAATTCGATATTCTGCCCGCGCAGATAGGCGTGCGGAATGCCGGCGTCCTGATAAATGCCTTCGCCCGGTCTGATATGCACGATATTAAACAGATAGAAGCAGACTAAACCCGGATCCAGATTATCGGCCGGGATAGCCATCGCCTCCAGCGTGTATAGCAGCCAATAGTCGGGGTTGTCCGGGGTCAGTCGGCCGGCGGCGTAAGCGGCCTGGTGTTGTGCGATAATCGGGTGTAGCCAGTGGGCGAGCTGTGCCGGTGAGGCTTGCATAATATCGGCATAAAAGCCGTGCAAATCCTGAGTGTGCAGTTTATCCGCCAACGGCGCCAGCGACGGACGGGCGTTGAGCGCGGCGATAATTTTTGCCTTCGCTTTAAAACCGTGCAGCAGCCAGAACTCGGACAGCGCGATCATCATTTCCGGTTTGTGGTTATCGTCTTTGTAAGTGCGCTTCGCATCGCTGAGTGCGATGTGCTGCGCGTTTTCGCGCGCAAAGCCGGTTTCCGCTTGTTGTTTGGTCGGGTGCAGTTGAATGGAAAGCGGTTTTTCCACATCCAGAATTTTTAATAAATAAGGCAGCTGATCGCCGAATATCCGGCGGCTGCGGACGCCCAGCGCCTGCGGATGGCGCGTCAAAAACGTATTCAGCGCTTGCGCTTTGCCGTCGATGTCTAATTGCGACGGGGCGGACGGATGAGCGCCGAGCCACCATTCCGCATAATGTTGCTGCGTCCGTTCGGCAACGCCGAGCAGTGCGGGCAGGTAATCTTTGCCGCCCCACACATAATGTTGCAGGCTGCCGTTGAGTTTATAAATACCGGTCATTGGTTTTTCTCCTCGGAAGAGGCGGATTGCGTCGGTTGATAACCGCCGAAAAACGCTACGATTTTCGCCGTATCCTGCGGGTCGTGCAGTGGGGCGGTAAGCCGCTTGCCGTTGGTCAGATCGATCACCAGAATATTGCCGTCGGCGAGATTCACCCGGCGGATTTTAGCATAATCGATAAAAATATTGTCATAGAAAAAGCCGCTTTCTTTCAGCACTAGCACGGGAAAACGGATAAAGGCGATGTACAGGCTGAGGATCACCGACATCGCCAGTAAATACAGGGTGGTCGGGCGAATATTGGCCTGCGTCTGGTACAAAATGATGGCGATAAGCGCGATAAAAATGACGGCATCGATTTTCGCCCGTTTTTTTAACCGCACTTTTAAACGGGTTTTGCCTTTCAGCCGATCCATGCCGAACTGATCATAAAAGGCGTAAACGAAAAACAGCAGAATGCCGAGAAGCAGTATTGTGTCGATCATAATTACGGATAAAAAAGAAACCGGCGGGCGATGAAGCCCGCCGCAATGTCATTGATTGCCGTTAGGCAAGAATGCCTGTCCAGGCGCCGAAGATACCGATAATAAAGATCCCGACGATAATCCATAAGGCGTTGACGCGATTGCGCAATAGCCACATACAGGCAAAAGTGAACAGCAACGGTAACAGACCCGGCATCAGGCTGTCCAGAATGCTTTGTACGGTGGTGGTTTCTACGGTACCGTCTTGTTTTTCAATGACGGACACCACCAGCGGAACGTGAATGCTGGTCCATTTCTGCACCAGCGCGCCCATAATAAACAGACCGAGAATCGAAGCGCCTTCGGTCAGTTTTTGCAGCAAGCCACCGCTCATATCCTGTACCACATCCAGCCCTTTGCGGTAGCCGTAAGTGACGCCGTAGTAACGGGTGGCAAGACGAACCAGATTGAATAATAAGAAGAACAGAACCGGTCCTAGCAGGCTGCCGGTTAAGGCTAATCCCGCACCCAGCGCGGCGAATACCGGACGCGCCGTTCCCCAGTAAATCGGGTCGCCCACCCCGGCCAGCGGCCCCATCAGACCGACTTTGATCCCGTTGATGGCGGCATCGTCGATTTCTTTACCGTTGGCACGCTCTTCTTCCATCGCAATGGTGACGCCCAATACCGGCGCCGCCATAAACGGCTGGGTATTGAAAAATTCCAGATGACGTTTGATCGCATCTTTGCGCTCCTGCGAGTTCGGATCCGGATACAGGCGTTTGATCACCGGTACCATTGAATAGGCGAAACCGAGCGCCTGCATCCGTTCAAAGTTCCATGAACCTTGGAACAGGTTGGAACGCAATACTACGGAGTTTAAATCGCGTTGAGTTACTTTTTTAATTTCTGTTGTCATTTTTCTACCCCGTTAATCTAATCGGTTATCAAGATCGTTGTTGCCGTTTGATACAACCTGCACCACCTGTTTACTTTGATTGTATTTCGGGTGCAGCTGAATATAAAGTGCCGCCATAATTGCGCCCAGTACGCCTAATGCCACCAGGTTGAAATCGGTAAAGGCCGCCACCACGAAACCGGCATAAAAGAACGGCATCAGGTGACCGGCGCGCATCATATTGATGACCATGGCATAACCGACCACGGCGATAATACCGCCGGCGATTTTCAGTCCGTTAGTCACCACTTCCGGAATCGCATGCAGCATGGACTGCACCACATCGGTACCCGCGGTTAACGCCACGATTAATGCCGGAATGGCGATACGCATCGCTTGCAGTAATAGGGCGCTACAGTGGATCCAGTCCAAACGGGTCAGATTACCGTCCTCAATGGATTTGTCCGCCGCATGCTGGAAGCCCACGGTAATGGCGCGCACCACATAGGTTAATACCTGACCGGCTGCCGCCAGCGGAATGGCGATAGCGATACCGGTGGTGATTTCCTGACCGCCGACGATAACCAAAATGGTGGAGATAACGGAGGCCAGTGCCGCATCCGGCGCCAGCGCCGCACCGATATTCATCCAGCCGAGCGCCAACAGTTCCAGAGAACCGCCGACGATAATCCCGGTTGTAATATCGCCCAGCACCAGACCGATCAACGTACAGGCGATTAACGGACGGTGAGTCTGGAATTCGTCGAGAATCGAGCCCATACCGCATATACAGGCGACGATAAAAACGAGTATGACTTGGAGGGTTGAAATTTCCATCGTGAATATTCCTTACACTAAGTTATGTTTTTTTAATAAATCCATCATATACTGACGCGTGTCATTGGAGACTTTGCGCACATCCAGTTCGACGCCCATGCCGTCGATGGTTTTAAAGGCGGCGATATCGTCATCGTCCACGCATACCGCGCTGGTAATCTGTTTTTTGCCTTCTTTATAGGCCATTCCGCCGATATTGATGGATTTCATATCGACACCGGCTTCGAGCAGCTTCAGCACATCGCCGGGATTGGTGAATAACAGCATCACGCGTTCGTTGGCATATTCCGGATTGTTATACACGCGGATCATTTTATCCACGCTGACCACATGGGCGGTGACGCCCGGCGGCGCCACACTTTTCAGCATGGTGGAACGCACCTGATCGTTGGCCACATTGTCATTCACCACAATAATCCGGCTGACCCGGCTTTCTTTGGTCCAGCGGGTCGCGACCTGACCGTGAATCAGGCGATCGTCAATGCGGGCAAGACCGACAATCAGATGACCTTCTTGGTTTGGCCGTACGGCTTGCACCGGCGCTGGCGCTGCCTGCGGTGCGGCCGGTTTTGCTTCAGCTTCAGGTTCTTGTTCGACATATTTTAATGCGCGTACGCCGGTACGACCGGTTTCCAGCGCGATGGCCACCAGTTCCGCCAAATCCGGGCCGTCATCGCGCGCCATAAAGGTTTCCACCAGCATCGGCACGTTGACACCGGTGACAATATCCATATTGTCTTTGCCCTCGGCGACGCGGTTTGCCGCATTGAACGGACTGCCGCCCCAAGTATCCACCAGGAATAAGACCTGATCACAATGGGATAATGTGGTCGATAGTTGTTCCTGATATTTCGCCATAATCGTTTCAGCATTTTCGCCGGGGACGAAATCGATGGTGGCTACGTCATCTTGCTCACCGATCAACATTTCGGTGGTTTTCAGCAGCTGTTTCGCCGCCACACCGTGCGTTGCTATGATGATCGCAATAGTCATTCTGACTCCTTAACAATAATAAAAGTGGATCAAATCAAATAGAATTATTTGACCGGCGGATTTTAAATGAAAACGCTCCAGAATAATGTGATTAGGATCACGAATTTGAGATAAAGATACCGTTGTTTTGTGATATTAGTCACATATCGGCATGGTGAATTAAAAAAGGAATAGGGTTTTAATATTTATTTTTTATATTTTAGAAATAAAACTCCGTTAATTTTTATATCGCATCAGTTTTACGACAGAATCCGCCGGCACAAAATAAAAAAGTGCGGTGAAAATTTCAATCATTTTTCACCGCACTTTAGTGTTTCGGAAAACCGGTTATTTTTTCAGTAACTCGGCATGCGCTTTTTTCTGCCCTTTCATTTTGCCGCTGATTTCGCGCCGCTGTTTGGACAGTTCCGCATTGCGGATGGTGTAATCATCAACCCGGGTTTCATAGTCGTCACGCATATTTTCAATAATGGCGCGCACATCTTCAATGCTCATATCATCGCGGATATATTGGTTCAGATTGTCCAATAACAGCACGCGTTTCTGGTTGTCGCGAATTTTACGATTGTTATCGTCTATATCGCGCAATAATTTATTTTTTAAACGATACATACGCACATACTCTAACACTTCTTGGAACGATTGTTTATTCACGTTTTCCATAATTGATACTCTCTGCCTGTAATTAAAAATAAACCCCGGTTAATGTAGTCTTTTTTGCGCTTTTCGTCAAAGTATTCGCGCGCTTTTTCCGGATAAAAGTAAAAAATGTGCGGAATTTTATAAAAGTCGTTGATTACGCTATGCTGAGGTGATAAAAATACCGAATTATTCTTTATTTCTCCATTATCTCTCAGGAAGTGAAACATGTCGCAAGTATTTAATTTCAGTGCCGGGCCGGCGATGATGCCGCCTGCCGTATTACAACAGGCTCAGCGCGAGTTGCTCAACTGGCAGGCGCAGCAGACTTCGGTCATGGAAGTCAGCCACCGCGGTAAGCTGTTTATGGATCTGATCACGCAGGCGGAGGACGATATCCGCCGGCTTTATCACATTCCCGCAAACTATAAAGTGCTTTTTCTGCAGGGCGGTGCGCGCGGTCAGTTTGCCGCCATTCCGATGAACCTGTGCAACGAAAAAGGCAAAGCGCTGTATTTAACCAGCGGTCACTGGTCGGCGACGGCCGCGAAAGAGGCGCGCTTGTTCTGCGAGGTTGACGAAATGAATATTCTGGCCGAAGGCGAAACGCTGGCGGTGGATAAACTGGATTTCAGCGCCATCGCACCGCAGTACGATTATGTGCATTATTGCCCGAACGAAACCATCAGCGGGGTTGAGATTTTCGAGCTGCCGAAGGTGGGCGATGCAGTGCTGGTTGCCGATATGTCCTCCAATATTCTGTCTCGTGAAATTGATGTAAGCCGATTCGGTCTGATTTATGCCGGCGCGCAAAAAAATTTAGGCCCGGCGGGAATTACCATCGTTATCGTGCGCGAGGATTTGATCGGTAAGGCGCGGACGGCCACGCCGTCCATCTGGAATTATGCGGTGCAGGCGCAAAGCGATTCCATGATCAACACTCCGCCGACATTCGCGTGGTATTTATGTTCGCTGGTCTTTAAGCATTTGCTGGCTACCGGCGGGGTAAGCGCCATGGCGCAGCGCAATCGGGCGAAAGCCGATTTGCTGTATGCCTATTTGGATCAAAGTGATTTTTATCGCAATAACGTGGCAAAAAACAACCGCTCTTTAATGAATGTCACCTTTACCACCGGCAATGACGAATTGAACGCAAAATTTGTTGCGCAGGCGGCGGCGGCCGGATTACAGGCGCTGAAAGGACATAAAGTGCTGGGCGGAATGCGCGCCTCGATTTATAACGCCATGCCGATCGAAGGGGTGGAGGCGCTGATCGCCTTTATGCGTCAATTCGCCGCGCAAAACCGCTGAGCCGCATGCCGCTAAGTGCGTTGCAACGCGCTGAGTTTTCTTCTGTTATAACTGGTAACGAATCCTATGCAATTTATTACTATCGCAAATGAAGGGGTGAAAGCCCTTTCGCCCTATCAGGCGGGCAAGCCTATTGAGGAGCTGGAGCGCGAGCTCGGTATCCGTAATATCGTTAAACTGGCGTCCAATGAAAACCCGTTCGGATTCCCGCCGAGCGCTAAACGCGCGATTGAAAACCGGTTGGATGATCTGACCCGTTATCCCGATGCCAACGGTTTCGAACTCAAAGCGACGATCGCAAAAAAATTCGCCTTGCAGGCAAATCAAATCACCTTGGGAAACGGCTCCAATGAATTGATCGAGCTGTTTGCTCATACCTTTGCCGACAGCGATGATGAAATTATTTATTCGCAATACGCTTTTATTGTCTATCCGCTGATTACCAAGGCGATCAATGCCGTCGCGCGTGAAATTCCGGCCAAAAACTGGGGACATGATCTGGCCGGCTTTCTGGCGGCGATTAACGACAAAACCAAGCTGATTTATATCGCCAATCCGAATAATCCGACCGGCAATTTTTTAACTCAGGCGGAAATCAGTGAATTTTTAGCCCGCGTACCGGAACGGGTCATTGTGGTGCTGGACGAAGCTTATACGGAATTTACCGCGCCGGAGGAACGTGTTGATTCTTTTGCGCTGGTAAAACAGTATCCGAATTTAATCGTCTCCCGTTCCTTATCCAAGGCATACGGTCTGGCGGGGCTGCGCATCGGGTATGCGGTATCGCATCCGGAAATTGCGGATTTATTGAACCGAGTACGGCAGCCGTTCAACTGCAATGCGTTGGCGCAGGTGGCCGCGATTGCCGTGTTAAATGACGACGGCTTTGTGCAAAAAGCGGCGCAAAACAACCGCACCGAAATGCAGCGCTACGAAGATTTCTGCCGACGGCATCAGCTGACCTATATTCCGTCGAAAGGCAATTTTATTACCCTGGATTTTAAACGTCCCGCCGCACCGATCTATGAGGCGCTGCTGCGCGAAGGCGTGATCGTCCGCCCGATAGCCGGTTACGGTATGCCGAATCATTTGCGCGTCAGTATCGGTCTGCCGCAGGAAAACGATAAATTTTTCACCGCACTTTTGAAGGTGTTGAATCAGCGATAACGCATGTTTTGATTCACCGGCGGAGTGCAACATCAGGGCGTCTGTTGTGGCGCCTTGTCATTATGGATAGTGAAACGACCATGGATAAACTCACCCTCAATCCCATTGCCCGTGTTGACGGCGACATTCATTTGCCCGGTTCGAAAAGCCTTTCCAACCGGGCTTTACTGCTGGCGGCGCTTGCCAGAGGAACCACCAAGGTAACTAATTTGCTGGACAGCGATGATATTCGTCATATGCTGAATGCACTGAAAGCCTTGGGCATTACCTATCAATTGTCGGAAGATAAAACGCAGTGCGAGATTCAAGGCGCAGGCGGCGCCTTTCAGTGTCACGACGGCTTGGCGCTGTTTTTAGGCAACGCCGGGACGGCAATGCGTCCGCTGACTGCGGCGTTGTGCCTGCAAGGTGCGGCGGAGGCGGAAGTGGTGCTGACCGGCGAACCGCGCATGAAAGAGCGTCCGATTGCGCATTTAGTGGACGCGCTGCGTCAGGCGGGCGCCGATATTCAGTATCTGGAAAACGAAGGATACCCGCCGCTGGCGATTCGTAACCGCGGTATTCAGGGCGGAAAAGTGCGCATTGACGGCTCGATTTCTTCGCAATTTTTGACCGCACTGTTAATCTCCGCGCCGCTTGGGCAGCAGGACATGGAAATCGACATTATCGGCGAACTGGTTTCTAAGCCTTATATTGATATCACATTGGCGATGATGAAGGATTTCGGCGTAACGGTACGGCATGATCACTACCGGAAGTTTTTTGTGCCGGGCGGTCAGTGCTATATTGCGCCGCAAACCTATCTGGTGGAGGGCGATGCCTCGTCCGCCTCTTATTTTCTTGCTGCGGGCGCCATTAAAGGCAGGGTGAAAGTCAGAGGCATCGGTAAAAATTCCATTCAGGGCGATCGTCTGTTTGCCGAGGTGTTGGAAAAAATGGGCGCGAAAATTACCCGCGGCGATGATTTTATTCAGGCGGAAAAGGGGGAACTGCACGGCATTGATATGGATATGAACCATATTCCCGATGCGGCGATGACCATTGCCACGACGGCGTTATTTGCCTCGGGAGAAACCGTGATCCGCAATATTTATAACTGGCGGGTGAAAGAGACGGATCGTTTGACGGCGATGGCGACCGAACTGCGTAAAGTCGGGGCGGAAGTGGAAGAAGGCGAGGATTTTATCCGTATTCAACCGTTGCCGGCGGATAAATTCCGTCATGCGGAAATCGCCACTTATAATGATCACCGCATGGCAATGTGCTTTGCGCTGGTGGCGTTATCGGATACGCCGGTCACCATTTTGGAGCCGCAATGTACGGCGAAAACTTTTCCGACGTTTTTTGACGAATTTAAGAAAATCGTTGCCTAACATGGCGTGAAGACAGAGCCTTATGCGGCGGTAGCATCAGGTGCTGCCGTTCGCTAACCCGGAAAGGCGGCTGTATCGTGTTATACCGTCGTCGCATCATGACGAGCTGTCGGCGTTCAGTTTTTATTAGAAAAAGAGAAAAGGAAAAAAGGAAAGCGACCACTTGCCGGGGGTAGGTGGTTTTTTTTACTGCCGAA